>NZ_JBEYVY010000005.1:0-429464 GCF_040644205.1 Glycomyces sp. NPDC047010
CTCCCGGCTCCTGTCCACTCGGAACGCAGTACGCTTATGGGCCAAGACACACTCCAGCCAGGTAGGAGAGACGGCCTGAAGTTCCCCTCACGCCGATGGATATCGCGTCGTCCGCGCCGACATCCGAGTCTTTGCTCCAGGACCGCCCCCTGCCCTGGCCCTGCGGGGCCTTCGGCGGGTGCGGGGACCGGGCAGGCGCAGTGGAGGCGCCTGCCCGTTCTGGATATGGAGATTGCGGAGATCGGTCGGGCGGGCCCGCCATGCTCACGGTCATCGCCCGGTCGTGCGAACACGACCCGGCGGCGTCCCCGTGGGCCGCAGTGCTAACTGCTTCTTCGGCGGGAGCCAGTCATCCTCGCGGAGATCGTCTTCGTCTCCGTCGTACCGATCGTCGGCATAAGCGGCATACGGGTCCGGCTCCTCCTCTTCAGGAGGAGGCTCAATGTCGACCTCGTCCTCACGACCGGTCCCCAGCTCGCGTTCCAGCGCGCGCAGGTCGGTGTTCGGAGCATGGTACTTGAGCTTCCGGGCCACTTTGGTCTGCTTTGCCTTAGCTCGGCCGCGCCCCATATGGCTCGACCCCCTCGCACAGAAATCATCGGGGCAGCCATTGCGGCGCCCCGGAATGCTTGCAATCTCTTCGTGGCTCCTACGGTACAGGCTCTCGGCGCCCGACTGCATCCCGGCCCATGAGTTGGATGCCACAGATTACCGGCGATGACCACCAGACGGGGACGAACATCCGCCCGAATCGCGAATTTCGTTCTCACCGTCCGGATTCATTCGATCACGCTGCACGCGTACCGTAATGACGGATCCTATAGGATATATCCGATATCCTATAGGATCCGTGCGGCGGTGCTCCGGGTCAGCGGAACAGGCGCAGGCGCTGGAGCCGCCCGACGGCGGCCATGCGCTCCTCGGCCAGGGCGTTCGCCGCGGCCACGGGGGTGGTGCCCTCGCCCTTCGCGCGGTCGAGGATGCGCCCGGTGGTCGCGAAGATCCCGGCGGTGCGCCGCTCGGCCCGCTTGAAGTCGAACGCGCCGTCGTACTCGTCGGCGACCTGGATGACGCCGCCGGAGTTGACGACGTAGTCGGGGCAGTAGAGGATCCCGGCGCGCTCCAGCTCGTCGGCGATGTGCGGGGCGGCCAGCTGGTTGTTCGCGGCGCCGCAGACGATCTCGGCGTCGAGGGTCTTCAGGGCGTCCTCGTCGAGGACCCCGCCGAGCGCGCACGGCGCGTACACGTGGATGCCCGAGGCGATGAGCTCGTCGTTGTCGGCGACGATCCGCACCTGCGGGAAGTGCTCCCGGGTCCAGCGGATCGCCGCGTCGTTCACGTCGCACGCCACGACCTCGGCACCGGCCTCCACGAGGTGGGGGATGAGGTGGCGCCCCACCTTGCCGAGCCCGGCCACGCCCACGGTGCGGCCGTTCAGGTCCACGGCGCCCCACCGGTGCTGCGCCGCCGAGCGCATCGCCTGGTAGACGCCGAACGCGGTGAGGATCGAGGAGTCGCCGGCGCCGCCGGCCTCGGGGCTGCGGCCCGACACGTGCCGGGTCTCGCGCGCGATGTGGTCCATGTCCTCGACGTACGTGCCGACGTCGCACGCGGTCACGTACCGCCCGCCGAGCGACTCGACGAACCGGCCGTACGCCCGCAGCAGCGCCTCGCTCTTGAGGGTCTCCGGGTCGCCCCAGATGACGGCCTTGCCGCCGCCGTGGTCGAGCCCGGCGATCGCGTTCTTGTACGCCATGCCCTCCGACAGGTGCAGCACGTCGGTGAGGGCCTCCTCCTCGGAGGCGTAGGGGTAGAAGCGGGTGCCGCCGAGCGCGGGGCCGAGCGCGGTGGAGTACACCGCGATGATCGCCCGGAGCCCGGTGTCCGGGTCGTGGCAGAACACGACCTGTTCGTGGCCGGTCGCGTCGAAGATGCTCATGGCTTGCTCTCCAGTTCTTCTCTAGGGGTTCGGGCCCCGGAGCGCGGTGCGCGCCGGGCGGCGCCCCAGGGGCGCGGCCGGGTCGCGGCCGCTTCCTCGTCGTAGCGCGGGTATGCCTACGCCACCAGCATATGACTATGGAAGTATCTGCCTCGTGTACGCACCGAGCGCGTCCTATCTGCGCGTCTACGAGCCCGCCGCGGCCTTCGCCGACGCCGGGTACTGGCGCGCGTACGCCGCGTCGGGGCGCGCGGTCGACCCGCTCGAAGGCCCCAGGGTCCGACGGGAAGCACTGTACGAGCGCATCGGATGGCCCTGGCGGGGCGTCCCCTCCTTCGGGCGCGACGCCTACGTCATCGACCGCGGCGAGGCCGACCCGCTCGTGTCCCCCTGGAACCTCCGCTACCGGATCGCCTCGGCCGCACTGGAGGTGCGGCGCCTGACCCCCGAGGCCGTCGCCGAGGCCCTGTTCCCCGCGGAGTTCCTCGCCTCCGCCGCCGAGGTCGTCGCCCTGGACGAGGGCGCCGACCGCCGCGAGGCCCCCGCCGACGCCCACGAGCACGTCGCCACCTGGTCGGTCCCGCTCCGCTGGTTCGCGTGCGTGCGCCCCGAGGACCGCGAGCTCGTCATCCAGCCCGGCCTCGTGCAGCTGCGCTACCGCACCCCCATCGCGAAGTCCCGCAGCGGCCTCGCCGTGGCCCGCAACCTGGTGCGCGCCGAGTTCGGCGAGGGCGCCGAGCTCGCCGAGGCCCTCGCCGAGACCGGGCACTGGCTCGACGGGTTCCACCGCGACTCCGTGGTCGAGCTCGACTACGGCGGGATCGCCTCCCGGCTCGACGCCGACGAGCTCCGCGACGAGGACTCCGTGGACCTCACCTGGCAGGCCCTCGACCACCTGGGCGCCTCCGAAGCCGAGGACGCGCAGGAATGCTATGCCCGCCTTGTCGACCGCTGGCGTGATCGTCGTCTCGCGGAACGCCTGAACTGACCTCGCGTCCGCCGCGGCCCCGAGCCCGCTGCCAGGTCGTTCGCTTGTGGAGTGATCACTCGGATGAGCGGACCGAGCGGAAAGTCCAAGCAAAATCGGCCGTTCGGCCTATGTCGGACATCTACGACAGGCCGGACGATTGCAGAAGGAACGAATCAAGGCTCGGCAGCCGGTGATTCGCAGCCCGTGTGTGGAGGAGAACGAACGATGACGACAGAGCTGAACCTTCCGGTGGAATCCGAGGCCCTGCTCACCCCTTCTGAGGTCGCCGCGATGTTCCGCGTCGACCCCAAGACCGTGACGCGCTGGGCCAAGGCCGGCAAGATCTCCGCGATCCGGACCCTCGGCGGCCACCGCCGCTACCGCGAGTCCGAGATCCGCGCGCTGATCAACGGCGACATCCCCGTGCAGCGCGAAGCCGCGGAGTAGCCGCAGCACCAGCACGACCGCCTCCCGCCACCGACCAGGCGACGAGGCATGAGGAACCAGTCCGAGGCCGGACCACCCTTCCGGCCGCCGCCCCATCGAAGAAGCCGCGGTACCGGCGCTCAGCCGTCGGCCCGCCGGCCCCCCGGCCGGTGGGAAGCGGGCCCTCCCTCAGGGCCCGCCCCGCGCAGGAGCAGTGCGGAGACGCCGGCCGCAGGACCCCTGAACCAGGTCCCGGCCGGCAGGTCCGCCGCTCGACGCCGACCCCGGCACTCCCCCCGTACCGCCGCCGCGCCCTCCCGCCCCCGGGCGCCGCCGCACTTCCCCCCGCATTACCGATGCGATCCCGCGGATCACATGCGACGCTTGCGGTGTGTCCCGTTTGAGGAGCCTCGCCGTCGCCGCGGCCGTCGCCGCCGCGGTCCTCCTGTTCGCACTCGGCGTGCCCCTGCTCAACAAGGCCGTCTCCCCCACCGTGGACGTCGGCGGCGAGCAGTTCGCCCTCGCGGGCGTCACCCTCACCGCCCCCGAGGACACCCGCATGCGCCCCGGCTACTACAAGCCCGAATCGGGCCGCGCCGAGTTCCTCGTCGGCGACGCCGAAGTGGACATCGCGGTCGCCGGACCCTACGGCTTCGACGCCGAGTACCTGGCCGCCGAGATGGCCCGCCTCCTCGAAGTCCAGCCGGGCGTGCGCCTCACCGAGCCCCGCGACTGCGCCGCCGACGGCGTCGAGGGCGCCGGGCGCTCCTTCACCACCGAGACCGGCGCCGGGTTCGCGTGCGCGTTCGTCCACGGCGACACCAGGGCCGAGGTCACCGCCCGCGGCGCGTCCCTCGACGCGCACACCGTCGAGCGCATCGACGCCCTCATCGGGCAGCTCTCGTTCGGGGCCGCCTGATGCGCCCCGACCCCTCCTCGCCCGTGCAGTGGACGGCCGCGCTCCTCATCGGCGCGGCCGCGATCCTGCTGCTGTACAACACCCTCCCCGTCGCCCTCGCCTACCCGCGCGCCGGGACGACCGCGCTCGTCCTGTTCTCCCTGTTCGCCGTCCCGTTCCTGATGATGCGCCGCCGCCTCGCCGACCACCTGGTCCTGCCCGGCACGGGCCTGGCGATCGGCCTCGCCTGGGGCGCCACCGTCGCCGTCATGACCTCCCTGTTCGGCTCGCGCGCCCTCCACGGCCTGTTCGCCACCGCATGGGGCCCGGCCTGGGCCGAACGCTGGGCGCCGGTCCTCGCCGCGCCGGTCGTGGAGGAGGTCGTCAAGACCGCGGGCGTGGTCCTGGTCGTCGCGATCTTCTGGGGCCGCCTCCACGGCGTCCTCGACGGGATCGTCCTGGGCGCGTTCTGCGGCGTCGGCTTCCAGATCGTCGAGGGCTACGCGTTCGCGATGTCGAACACCGTCCTCAACCGGGCCGGTGACGTCGTCGAACCCGTGATCGCCGTGTTCATCGTCCGCGGCGTCCTCGCCGGACTGTGGAGCCACGCGATCTTCACCGCCATCGCCGGGGCGGGCATCGCCTACGCCGTGACCCGGCGTACTGCCCGGTCCGCGTGGGTCGCGGCGGGCGCGGTCGCCGCCGTCATCGTCCTGCACGCGGTCTGGAACTCGCCGCTGCTGCGCGACGGCCTCGGCCTCGGCTCGCTCGGGGTGCTCGGCGGGATCATGCTCAAGGGCCTGCCCGCGGTGCTCATCGTGTGGTGGCTGGTCCGCTGGGCCCGCCGCAACGAGGCGCCCGTAGTTCCGGTCCAGGTGAAAGTGCCCGACGCATAGCAATGCCGCCCGGGTCTGAGCGCGCGGTACCCCGGCGGCATTGCATCCGCCCGGTCGCGTCCGCCGCTGGAGGCGTCCGCTCCTGCACGGCCCGCTTGACGTGCGGCCGGTCCGCGGTCGACGCGACGATGATTGGCGCGAGCCGCGTCGTCGTGTTCCTGGCCGGCCGCTCGGGGGCGGCCGCGCGGTAGGCGATCGGTCCCGGCACCGGTGGTGAGCCGGACCGTGAGGTCCGTCCGGTGCCCCGCCGCGGTGACCGGCGGGGTTGGACCCGGGGCCGCCGGTCCTGCGGACCGGTGCCGACCGAGCATCGTGAAGTTCTCTCAACTCCCACGCTAGCAGCGGCCCGCCCGTTTGTCACCGACTCGGGAGTTCGAATCGGCCCTCCTCGTCGGTGCCGATCAGACCGTCCTCGATCAGCTGCGCGACCGCCTCGTTGACCATGCGCCCGTCATGCCAGACGGCGTCGATGCGGGCCCGCTCGACCGGCCCGTCGGCGTCCCGCAGCAGCGCCATGACCTCCCCGCGCACGTGCCGGTTGGTGCCCTTGTAGCGCTGGCGCTTGCGGCTGGGGCCCTCGGGGAGCTCCTTGCCGGAGAACCCGCACGCGTCGGTGACGGGGCAGGTCCCGCACTCGGTCTTGCGGGCGGTGCACACGAGCGCGCCGAGCTCCATGAGCGCCAACGAGACCCGGGCCGCGGTGTGGGCGTCCTCGGGGAGGAGGGACTCGGTGGCGGCGAGGTCGGCGCGGGTGGTGGCGGTCCCGGCGTCGGGGCGGCCGCCGAGGCGGGCGACGACGCGGCGCACGTTCGTGTCGACCACGGCGTGGCGGCCCCCGTAGTGGAACACGGCGACCGCGGCGGCCGTGTAGTTGCCGATCCCGGGGAGCTTCTCCAGCTCGGCGGGGTCGGAGGGGACGGTCCCGCCGTGCTCTTCGGCGACGGCGCGCGCGCACTCCTGGAGGCGCAGGGCCCGGCGCGGGTAGCCCATGCGGCCCCATTCGCGCAGGACGTCGGCGGTCGGGGCGGCGGCGAGGTCGGCCGGGGTCGGCCACCGCGCCATCCACGCCTCCCACACGGGCGCGACCCGCGCGACCTGCGTCTGCTGGCTCATCACCTCGGAGACGAGGACGCCCCACGCGGTCGTCCCGGGCCGCCGCCACGGCAGCTCGGTGCGGTTGTGCGCGTCGAACCAGGGGAGGAGTCGTTCGGCGAGCAGGCCGGGGGCGGGCAGTTCGGTCCGGGGTTCGGTCGCGGCGGGCATGACCCCATTGTCGGCGCGGGGTACGACAACCGGCGAACCGGGTCGCGGGCACGGCGAGAGCCTGGGACCGGCGGATCGCGGGCCCCCGGTCGAAACCCTGACACAGGGGTATGACAATCCGGGCGGGTCGCGAGGGCGGGGTGCGTGTAATTCCCCGCGGGCGGGGCCGGGCTGCGTTAGCGTCCCCGCGTGCAGGGATTCAAAGGCAGGTTCGTGAAGGGCTCGGAGCCGGAGTCGGTCTACTGGAAGCGGCGGGGGATCGTGGCCGGGGTCGTGCTCGTCCTCGTCGTCCTCGCGGTCCTGGGCCTGAGTGCGCTCGGCGGCGGCGGTGAACCCGACGCGAACGGCGAAGCCGATGCCGCCCAGCAGGAGTGGACCGCCCCGCAGCCCTCCGGCAGCGCGCAGCGCCCCTACGTCCCCGAACCCTCCACCGAGGCCCCCTCGCCCACCGAGTCCCCGTCCCCCACCGCACCGGCCGTCACGGCGTGCACCGCCGACGACCTCATGCTCCAGGTCGTGGCCGCGTTCGACGAGGTCCGCTCCGGCGCCGAGGTGCCCGTGAGCGTCCTCGTCGCCTCCGGCGCCGACACGCCCTGCACCGTCGACCTCCGCGAGGTCGCCGTGGAACTCGCCGCGGGCTCCGACGTCGTCTACTCGACCGCGCACTGCGAGACCCCGAAGGGCGAGGAGGTCGAGCTGAGCGACGGCGCGGGCCAGACCGTCGAGTTCACCGTGGACGGCCTCGCCTCCGAGGAGGGCTGCCGCGGCGCCCGCCGCGAACTGCCCGCCGGGGACTACGAGCTGCGCGCCGTCCTCGGCGACGCCGCCTCGTCCCCCGCGAAGCTGAAGCTCACCTGATCACAGGTACCGGTCGAGGATCGACACCTCGGCGAGCCGCGTGAGCGACTCGCGGATGCTCTGCGCCCGCCCCGGGCCGACCCCGTCGACGTCCTGGAGCTCCTCCACCGTCACCCCGAGCAGCTCCGGCAGCGCCCCGAACCGGTCCACGACCCGCTCGATGATCGCCTCCGGCAGCCGCGGGACCTTCGCGAGCATCCGGTACCCGCGCGGCGAGACCCGCCGGTCGAGCACGTCGGGGGAGTTCGGGTAGCCCAGCGACCGGGCCACCGCGATGAGGTCGAGCAGCTCGGGGGAGCTCATCTGGTCGACCGCGTGCAGGGCCTTGCGGTAGTCGACGTCGTCGGGCAGGTAGTCGCGCACGACCAGCTCCCGGTCCGCGTCCACCCCGGCCATGAGCTCGTCGAGCTGGAGGGCGAGCAGCCGCCCGTCCGTGCCGAGCTCGATGACGTGCCCTTCGACCTCGTCGGCGATGTGGCGGGCCATCTCCAGGCGCTGGAGGACGGTGACGGCGTCGCGCACCGTCACGAGGTCCTCGATCTCCAGGCTTGAGAGGCTCGCGGCGACCTCGTCGAGGCGCAGCTTGTACCGCTCCAGGGTCGCGAGCGCCTGGTTGGCGCGGGAGAGGATCTGCGTGGACGGCTCCACCAGGTGGTGGATGTCCCCCATGTACAGGCCGATCGTGTGCATCGACTGGCTGACGGAGATCACCGGGAACCCGGTCTGGATGGCGACGCGCTCGGCGGTGCGGTGCCGCGTCCCCGACTCGTTGGAGTGGATCGACGGGTCGGGCATGAGGTGCACGCCGGCGCGCACGATGCGGGCGCCGTCGGTGGTGAGGACGACCGCGCCGTCCATCTTGCAGAGCTCGCGCAGGCGGGTCGCGGAGAACTCGATGTCGATCTCGAAGCCGCCGGTGCAGATGCGCTCGACGATGGCGTCGCAGCCGACGACGATGAGCGCGCCGGTGCGGCCGCGGAGGATGCGTTCGAGGCCGTCGCGGAGCGCGGTGCCGGGCGCCATGGTGGCCAGGGTCGCGCGCAGGCCCTCGTCCGGGATCGACGCCACGGGTACCTCCGATGCTGGACGGACCGGCACGCCGGTCGGGTGAGGCGACCGCGCGGCCGAGCCGGTTCACGGCCTGCTCGGGTGGCCGGAGCGGTCGGGTCGCCTCCAGTGTACGGATCGGCCGCGCGGGGCAGGGACCGGCATTTGGGGCAAGCCGCACATCACGGCTGGTGTGACCGGCCACTGTCCGGCCGGATGCGCTGGGGCCGATGGGGTTTCGCCGGCGGCGAACACGTTCCGCGGGCGGTCCCGCGGCGTGTCTCAGAGGCGGTCGACGACCTGCACGTGGCCGGGTGCGAACGACGCGAGGCGTGCGAGGAGCTGCTGCGGCTCGGGGGCGAAGTCCTTGCACCTGACGGCCAGGTCGAACCCGGCGACGAGGCCCTCGGTGGCCCGGTTGGCCTCGCGGAGCACGGACCGGCCGAGGAACCCGGGCCGGTCGGAGCCGCCGCGGCCGAGGTAGACGTCGGCGGCGAACAGGAGGTAGGAGGTGCCGCGGCGCTTCGAGCCGACGTGGATCGCGGCGAGCTCCTCGACGTTGCTCCAGGGGATGAGCAGGGCTTTCCCGAAGCTGGGGCGCACGCGGAGCCCGAAGTGGTTGGCCATGAGCTTCGGGGGCCGCACGAGGGGGACGAGGAAGCAGGCGGCGCCGATGAGGGCCATGACGGTGAAGAACCCCGGGAGTGCGGCGACCGGGTTGGGTTCACCGGAGTCGAGCACGGACGGCTCGGTGTGCACGAGGCCGACGAGGGCGCCGATGCCCGCCGCGCAGGCGGCGGCGTACAGCGCCAGCGAGGAGATCCGCCTGGTGGGTGAGCTGCGCTCGACGACGACCCATTCCGAGCTCCTGCCCACGCCTCACCTCCGACCGCGACTCTCGCCAGCGCAACTGTAGCCAGCCGCAACTCTAACCAGCACTGTCGAACGGCGCCACGGCCGAACGGCCGGAACGGTTCGCGGGCACGCAGATGCGGACGGGCCCGCTGGGCCCCCCGGTGCCAAGGATGCCCGGCGGGTCCGACATTCCGGGGAGGCGGCCCGCGGGCGGGTGGCCGGCGGGCATCACAAATGGCATCGGGTCCGATGGGCCCCCGGTACCAGGGTGACAGCGGGGTACGACAACGGGTCGGGTCGGGTCAGGTCCAGTGGACGGTGGCGGCGGTGTCGCGGGCGCGTTCTGCGGCGAAGGCCATGCGGTGGCTGTCGATGGACGCTTCGAGGTCGGGGGGCGCGTCGCCGCTGTCGCCCGCTTCGAGGGCGGTGATGAAGGCGTCGATGAGGGCCTCGTCGCCGCCGGAGTGGCCGCGGTGGTCGGGCTCGCCGGTGGCGGTGACGGGCCCGGTGTGCAGTTCGAAGACCCGGTGGTCCATGGGTTCGCGGGTGAAGGCGCGGCCCGGGCGGGCCTCGGGGAGGTCCGGGAGCTGCGCGGTCGGGGAGAACAGGTCGACTTCGAGGGCGCCGGTGCGGAGGTTCCCGGCGATCTCGCCCGCGGTGCCGGTGAAGCGCACGGTGCGGGTGTTCTGGCCGGTGAACGCGGAGGTGGAGAGGACGGCGGTGAGGCCCCCGGGGAACTCGGCGACGGTCTGCTGGTGGTCGACGACGTCGTTGTCGCAGTGGAAGACGCAGCGCCCGTAGGGGCCGTCGCGGAGGGCGTCGAGGCGGCCCTGCGGCGACAGGTCGTCGCCGAGGAGCGCCACGGGCCAGCCGTCGCGGTCGGCGAGGGCCTCCGCGTAGTACCGGGGGGCGTAGAACGGGCATGAGTCGGCGGCCGGGCAGCCGTCGAGGCAGTGGCCGGGGGCGCCCGCGGGGGCGTTCTCGGGCCGGAAGTGCGAGAGGGACCCGATCGAGGACACCGTGGACGGGGCCTCGCCCGCGAACCACCGGATGATGTCGAGGTCGTGGCAGGTCTTCGCGAGGACCATCGGGCTGGAGGCGGCGAGGTTGCGCCAGTTCCCGCGCACGTACGAGTGGGCGTAGTGCCAGAACCCGATGTTCTCCTCGACGCGGATGGTCGCGAGGCGGCCGACGGCGCCGGAGTCGACGACGCGGCGGATCGCCCGCCAGAACGGCTGGTAGCGCATGACGTGCCCGATCCATATGCGCGCCTTGCGCTCCCGTGCCGCGGCCGCGAGCCGTTCGAGGTCCTCCTCGGTGGTCGCGGCCGGTTTCTCCAGGAGGATCGGCAGGCCCGTCTCGGCGGCGGCGAGCGCGGCCTCGACGTGGAGCCGGTCGGGGAGGGCGATGACGAGCGCGTCGAGGCCGATCGGTTCCGCGTCGGCGACGAGGCCGCGCCAGTCGGCGTACCTGTGTGCGGGGTCGGTGCCCGCGGCGTCTCCGAGGCGGTCGCGCCGGTGCGCGTCCGGGTCGGCGACGGCGGCGACCCGCGCCCGGTCGGGCCGTTCGATCGCCCACCGCCCGTACGTGTCCGAGCCGCGTGCGCCCGCTCCGAGGATCCCCAACCTGACCGCCATGCCCCTCACCCCTTCTCCGCCCCCGACGTCAGCCCCGTGACGAGGAGCCGCTGCGCCAGGAAGAATCCGGCGACCACCGGGACGGTGATCGCGATCGAGCCCGCCATGAGCACCGTTGTGGGCACCGAGAACTCGGTGAGCTGCGCGATGCCGAGGGAGACCGTCCACCGGTCCCGGTCGGCGACGAGGAACAGCAGCGCGAACAGGTACTCGTTCCAGGCGATCATGAACACGTACAGGGCGGTCGCGGCGACGCCCGGGAGCGCCATCGGCAGGACCACGCGCCGGATCAGCGCGAGCCGCCCGCACCCGTCGATCATCGCCGCCTCCTCTACAGAGGACGGTACCGCGACGAGGTAGGTGCGGAGCATGTACAGCGCGACCGGGACGGTCTGCGCGGTGTACACGAGCACGAGCCCGACGAGGCTTCCGGTGAGTCCGATGCGGCTGAGCAGCACGAACAGCGGCACGGCCAGGACGATTCCGGGCAGCAGGTACACGCCGAGGAACACGACGTTGACCGCGTCCCGCCCGAAGAACCGCAGCCGCACCGCCGCGTAGGCGCCGAGGACGCTAAGGACGATCGCCAGGCCGGCCGTGGCGAGGGCGACCTGGAGCGAGTTCCACATGTTCCCGCCGAGCCCGTACTCGCCCATGGCCGTGGGGTAGGAGTCCAGGGTGATCTCGTCGGGGGACGGGAGGAGGTCGAGCGGCTCGGACACCACGGACTGGAAGGGCCGCAGCGACAGGAGCACGCCGTACAGCAGCGGCCCCGCCGTCACGATCACCGCGACGGCGATGACGGCCCAGCGCAGGACGCCGAGCACCCGGTCCTCCATGCCGCCCCTCATGCCTTCCCCCGCTTGATCATCCACGCGTAGACGGCGACGACGACCAGGAGCATCCCGGTCATGAGCAGGCCCGTCGCCGAGGCCGTGCCGATGTTCGCGCGCACCACCAGCTCGGTGTAGACGCGCACGGCGAGCACCTCCGTGCCCCCGGCGCCGCCGGTGAGCAGGTAGATGTCGTTGAAGTTCTGGAACGACCACAGGAACCGCAGGACCGCCAGGAGCGCCATGACCCCGGCGAGCTCGGGGAGGAGCAGGTGGCGGAAGACGCGGGTCTTCCCGGCGCCGTCGATCTGCGCGGCCTCCTCGATGTCGCCGGGGACGACCTGGAGGCGCGCGGTGATGAACAGGAACGCGAGCGGCGCGGTCTTCCACACCTCGAACGCGATCACGGTGCACAGGGCGACGGGGACGCTGAACGGGCCGACGTCGCGGCTGGTCGTGGTGAGGAACGCGACCGGCCCGGCCCAGCCGAGCCACTCGGTGCCCACGGCGTTGACGAGGCCGTACCCGGGGTTGAGGAGCGTCTTCCAGATCGTCGTCGCCGCGACTACCGGGAGGACGTACGGGACGAGGACGAGCGCGCGGACGAGCCCGCGCCCGCGGAAGGGCTTGCGCAGTGCGAGCGCTATCGCGAGGCCGCAGAGCACCGCGCCCGCCGACGAGGCGGCCGCGTACGTGATCGTCGTGCCCGCGGCGGACCAGAACCGGGGCGATGCCCAGACGGTCGCGAGGTTGTCGCCGGTGAAGTCGAGCTCGTCGAGGTACAGGCGCGGGATGTCCACGAGGCGCACGTCCAGGAACGCGAACAGGACGACCGCGAGGAACGGCAGCACCGCGAACGCGAGGACCACGAGCACCGTCGGCGCGACGAGCAGCCGCCCGTCGCGGTCCTCGCGCCGCGACATCGTGAGCGGCCTGCGGGTCCGGCGGTTTCCGGGCACGCTCGCGGGGCGTTTCCGCCCCGGGGGTGGGCCCCCGGTCGCAAGAGTGCCACGGGGGTCCGACAGCGGTTCGGGGACGGTGTTCGAACCGGGTGGATCGCCGGGGGCCATCAGCCCAGGTCCTGCTGCGCCGCCTCGACCGCCGCCGCCATCGACGCCGCGACCTCGGCGGGGTCGGCGCCCTCGAAGAGCGGTTCGGCCTCGGTCGCGAGGATCGTCTGGGAGAACACGATCCCTGCGAGCTCGGCGTCGCCGGTCCCCCAGCCCCAGCGGGTGAACTCCTCGGCGCCCGCGGCCATCCGGTCGACCAGCTCCGGCCCGTAGACCTGCGCGATCGACACCTCCTGCGTCCGGTCGTTCCCGAACGGCAGCTCCGCCCACGCGTCCAGGTACTCCGTGGACCCGGCCTCGGGCCCGGGCCGGACCGGGATGCGGCCCTCCGTGGCCGACGCGAGGTTCTCCACGTACCCGTCGGTGAGCATGTACTCGACGAACGCCTTCGCGTCGGCGGTGTTCGCGCCCGCGGGGATGCCGTAGTTCGTGGTCTGCCCGTACACCGCGGGCGTCTCGGTCCCGTTGCCGGTGAACGTGGTCAGGTACGCGGTGTTGTCGGCGAGGAACCGCGGGTCCTCGGCGCATTCGGCGCACGTCACGGGGTTGTCGACGTCGAGCCCGGCCGCCTCGTCCACGAAGTGCGAGGAGAACAGCACCATCGCCGCCGACCCCGACAGGTACGCCGCCCGCGCGGCCTCCACGTCCATCTGCGCCGGCCCCGCCGCCGCGGCGAGCCGCTGGTAGCTCGCGAGGCCCTCGACGCACTCGGGCGAGTCGATCGCGACCTCGCCGTCCTCGGCGAGCGCGCACCCGAACGGCAGGAGCATCGACTCGATGCCCTCCTGCGTGTACACGTCCCCGGGGGTCGTGCCGATCGCGATGCCCGCCATGGCGTCCGACTGAAGCGCCTCGGCGGCGGCCACGAGGTCGGCCACCGACTCCGGCGGCTCCAGGCCCGCGTCGGCGAACAGGTCGGTGCGGAACGCGACCATGTGCCCCCACCCGTCCGACGGGACCGCGCTGAGCGCGCCGCCGACCGTGACCATGTCGAGCGCGGCCTGCGAGAACGTGTCGGCGCCGAGCGCGTCCACGACCTCCTGCGGCGCCTCGTCGTCCAGGAGCCCCTGCGCGGCCCATGCGGCCGTGCTGGACGGGTTGTGCGCGATGACGTCAGGTACCTCGCCCGAGGCCGCGCCGGTGACGAGGGTCTGCCCCATCTGGTCCGGCTCCAGTGGCACCATCTCGACCTCGATGCCCGTGGCCTCGGTGAACGCGTCGATCACGGGCTGCTGCGCGTCGATCCGCTCCGGCGTCGTGTACGGCGTCCAGAACACGATCGACCCGTCGCCCTCCTCCGACTCCTCCGGGCTGCAAGCGGATCCGGCGAGCAGCAGCACCGCGGCCGCCATGCAGGTCGTCATTGTCCTCATAGCCGCTCCTAAGGGGCGAATCGGCGCTTACAGCATCCAATCCGCACTATAGCGGCCGAGTGTGGTCGAACGGTACCCCTGAGTACGTGCCAGTTCCGCGTCGCGGCCGCTCAGTCGCCGTCGAGGTCGGTGCGGTGGCGGGTGATCGCGAGTTCGTCGCCGTCCCATGCCATCTCGTAGAGCTTGCCGCGGGCGTTGGTGAAGGGGCGGTGGAGGACGAGCATGAGGGTGCCGTCGAAGGCCGTGAAGAGCATGCCGTGGCCGGAGTCGGCGCGGACCAGCGGTTCGCGCTGCTCCCAAGGGCCTTCGAGGCGGCCGGAGGGGGAGACGGCCCAGGTCTGGACGTAGTCGCCGTCGATGCCGCCGTTGGTGATCCGGTTCTTCTCGTAGGTGGACCAGAGGCAGACGAGGGCGCCGCCGGGGGCGCGGTAGAGCTGCGGGCCGTCGGTGACGTAGGGGGCGATCTGGTGCGGGACGCCCGCGGGGAGCTCGCGGGTGAGCCAGGAGGCGTCGGAGCCGCGGAAGAGGACGACGGGGTCGCCCGCGACGGCGTCGAGGCTGTCGTTGAGCGGGAACGCCTCGATGGTGCCGTCGATGCGCTGGAGCCACTCGTTGGCGTACACCATCCACGGCTTCCCGGCGTCGTCCACATAGAGCGTGCCGTCGAGGGTCATCAGCTCGGCCGGGAGGATCGGGTCGCCGGGCCTGAGCATCCGGTACGGGCCGGTGAGGTCGTCGGCGACCGCGACGATCGTGGAGCGGCGGTAGTTCGCGACCGGGAACGGCGTGCCGTACTCGCCGGGCTGCGGGACCGGCAGGGGCGCATCGGTGTTGTGGAGGGTCGTGAACAGGTACCAGCGGCCGTTCCAGCGGTGCACCTCCGGCGCCCAGGCGCCGTGGCTCGCCCACGGCTCCGCCTCGTCGGCGGTGAGGAACACCGGGACGGGCTCGGACCAGTCGCGCAGGTTCCGCGACCGGTAGGCCATCGTGCCGGTGCCGGGCGTCCCGGACAGGTCGAGGTTCGAGGTGAACAGGTGGTACAGGCCGGTCCCGGCGTCCGCGACGACGTACGGGTCGTGCAGCGGCATGTCGGGCAGGCGCAGCGGGAAGACGGTCGGCTCGCTCATGCCGCAAACGCTATCAAGCGGTGTCGGCGGCTCCGGCCTCCCCGATCCAGTGCTCCAGCCGCTGCTGAGAGAAGCGGGTGTCCGGGTGGTCCTCCCCGAGGACGCGTCCCCGGTCGGATACCACTGCTTGGAGTTCGGTGATGCACGAGGCGATATCGCCGGTCTCGCCGCGGCGCTCCGCGAGGACGTGGCGGGTGCCGATCGTGTCGGGATGGTCGGCGCCCAGGACCCGCGTCCGGTCCGCCGTCACCGCTTCGAGTCCAGGGATCGCGCCCGCCGGGTCCCCCGACATCGCGCGCCAGTACGCGTGGTTGTGCCGGGAGGTGAGAGTGCGGTGGTCGTCGGGGCCGAGCACCCGCAGCTCGTCCTCGGCCACTGCCCCATGGTCCGCGGACGCGCCGTGCGGGTCCCCGGCGTGGCCGCGGGCAGACGCGAGGAGGCTGCGGGCGTCGAGCGCGTCGTCCGAGTCCGGTCCGTGGATCCGGGCGCTCTCGGCGGCGAGGACCTCGTAGGCCGCGACTGATCCGGCGCGGTCACCGGCATTGCCGAGCCAGAGGGCGAGTCCCGAACGGGCCAAGAGAAGATCCTGCCCGGTGCCGCCGACCCTGAGGCGATCGGCGACCACCGCCGCGAAGGCGTCGGCCGCCTCCGCCGGGTCGCCGCCCGCTGAGGCTCGCCAGACCGCGAGATTGTGGCGCGCGGTGATCGACTCCAGGGCGTCCGGGCCCAGGGCCCGCAGGTGCTCCTCCAACACGACTTCGGCGTCCGCCGCGGCTCCGGCCGTGTCGCCGCTGCGCCCCTTCAGGTTCACGGCGGCACGACGCGCATCCAGGGTGTCGAGGTGGCCGGGACCGAGCACGCGCGACCTCGACGCGGCCAGGTCCGCGTAGGCCGCCGACGCGGCGGCCGGGTCGTCCAATTGCTCCAACCATTGGACCAGGACCTTGCGCGACACCATCGTTTCAGGGTCGTCGGGGCCGAGAATCCGGATGCGGTCCGCGACCACTGACGCCAGGCCGTCCGCCGCCGCCCGGGCGTCTCCGGCTCTTCCCCGGAAGTGCGCGAGGTTGTGCCGCACGGCCAAGGTCTCGTTGTCGTCGGGCCCGAGCACTCGCAGGTGGTCCGTGAGCAGCGGGACCAGCTCGACGACCGCCCCGTCGGCGTCGCCGCCGTCGCCGCGGTACCGCGCGGCGCGGCTGCGGGCCACGAGCGTCAGGGGGTGGTCGGGGCCGATCGTGCGCGAGCGGCCCGCAGCCAGCTCCGCGAAGGAGCCCGCGGCGCCCTGGGGGTCACCGGCCGCGGCCTGCGCGTCGGCGAGCAGGTTCCAGGAACCGAGCGTGTGCGGGTGGTCGGGCCCGAGCACCCGTGCCCGGTCCCGCACGACCGCGCTGAGTTCCGTTGCGGCCCTTGCCGCATCGCCCGACAGATGCCACTGGAGGGCGAGGTTGTTGCGGGACGTGATGGTATCGGCGTGGTCGGGGCCCAAGACGCGCGTCCGGTCGGCGAGCACCGTCTCGTACATCGTCACCGCGGCCGCCGTATCGCCGGTTCCGCCGGTCCAGTAGGCCAGGAGTTGCCGTGACATCAGCGTGTCAGGGTGATCGGGGCCGAGGAGCCGCAGGCGGTCGGCGAGCAGGCGCTCTCCTTCGGCGATCGCCCCGGCGAGGTCGCCCGCCTCACCGTGCAGGTAGGCGATGTTGATACGGCTGGTGAGAGTCTGCGGGTGGTCGGGGCCGAGGACGCGGATGCGGTCGGCGAGCGCCCTCTCCGCTTCGACGAGGCCCGCCTCGTGGTCCCCCGACTCGATGAGCCACCGCGACAGGCCGCTCCGCGTGCGGAGCGTGCCCGGATGGAGCGGGCCGAAGACGCGGACGCGGTCGGACAGGAGCGACCTGTACTCGGCGATCGCCCCGGCGTAGTCACCAGCGTCGCCTATGGCCGTTGCGAGGTTGTCGCGGGCGTCGAGCGTGTCGGGGTGGTCGGGGCCGAGGACGCGCGCCAGGTCGGTGATGAGGGCCCGCAGTCCGTCCGGGCGGCCCCTCCACGCCTCCAGGCCGAGACGGGTCTTGAGCGTGTCGGGATGCTCGGGTCCCAGGACCCGCGTCTTGTCGGCGAGGACCGCTGCGAGCCCGGTGACGCCGCCTTCCACGTCGCCCGCCCAGGCTTGCCAGACGGCGAGGTTGGACCGGCTCGTCAGGGTGTCGGGGTGGTCGGGGCCGAGCACCCGCATCTGGTCCGACAGCAGCGCTTCGGCCAGCGGCACTGCCGACGCGGGCCCGCGGACCTCACTGGTCCATCTGGTGTGGTGGATCCGCGCGACGAGCGCATCGGCGTGGTCGGCGCCCAGCCTTGCCTCGCAATCGTCGATGAGCTGCCGGAAGTAGTGGACCGCCGCGCTCGCCTGCCCTTGCTCGCCGAGGCTCCGGCCCGTTTTGAACAGGACGGGGTGCGCGCCGCCGGTCGAGAGGAGCGCCGCGGCTCCGGCCTCGCGCAGCCGGGTCGCGTTGGCGCGCAGCAGAGTCGACCAGGCGGGGTCGGTCTCGGGGTCGGGCCAGGCCGCGGCGAGGGCGTCGGCGGCGGCGCGCACGAGACGGTCGCGGACCTCGGGATGGAGGCGTTCGCGGACGGTGCGCTGGACGAGGGCGTGGACGCGGACCGCGGTGCCGTCGTAGTCGACCAGGCTGAGCTGGTGGAGGCGCCCGAGGGCCTCCTTTGCGCGCCACGCGGGCACCGGCGGCGCGTCGTCGCCCGGGTTCAGGGCGCTCAGGGCGGGGGCGCTGGTGAACAGGTCGGCGGGGGCGCCGTCGGGGTCGAGGAGACTCGCCAGGCCGAGGATCGCGGCGGCGATGCCGTGCGGTGCAGCGGCTTCGATCGAGAGCTGGAGGGCGGTCGCGGCGGACCGCGGGTAGCCGTCGGGGAGGGCTCCGGGGCTGAGGGCGGCGAGCCCGCCGGTCTCGGCGGCGAGGCGGCGGCGGTACTCGGCGCAGGTGAGGCCGGGCCGGTCGATGATGAACGCGGCCGCCTGGGCGAGGGCGAGCGGGAGGTGGCCGAGGTCGGCGATGAGTTCCGGGGCGCCGCCGAGGAGGGTGGGGGCGTAGCCGAGGCGGCGTTGCAGGAACGACTCGGCCTCGGCGTCCGTGAACCGTCCGATGTCGACGCGGGAACGGCGTCCGCCTTCGAGCGCGGCCAGACGGCTGCGGGTCGTCACCACGGTGCGGCCGGTCGCGGACTCCGGGGGCCACAGGCCGGTGAGGTCCTCCGGGTCGGCGACGTCGTCCAGGACGACGAGCCAGCGCGGGCCCTCGGCGCGGTCGAGCCAGGCGAGGAAGACCGCCGCGGCGTCGTCGCCGTCCGCGCCGCAGACGGCGGCGCCCGCTTCGGTGAACGCGGCGGTGACCGCTTCGCGGCTGACGGCGTTGACCCACACGAGGAGGTCGACGGTGCCCGCGTCCCAGCATTTCCTGGCGTAGGCGGCCGCGATCTGGGTCTTGCCGACGCCGCCCATGCCGGACAGGACCCGGGCGGCCGCGCCGCCGTCGAGGTCCTCGGCGAGGGCCCGGTCGGCGGCGCGCTCCTGGCGGGCGGCGGCGAGGGCGGGGATGCGGCCGATGCTCAGCGGGGCCTGCGTGAAGTCGTGCGCGGGCCTCGCGGCGTGCATGTGGAGTTCGACGTTCTGGCCTTGGACGAGGGTGCGGGCCTGGACGCCGTGAAGGGTGAACGACTCGGCTTGCATGGCGACGGCGTCGGGTGCGCCGTCCTGCGCTCGGTGCGGCTCGCGGGCTGGTCGGTTCATCGGGGGTGCGCTCCAGGGGTCCGGCTGCCCGTCAATGGTATTGCGCACCGCCCAGGGAGAGGGTCCGCCGAAAGTGCGACCGGCGGGTGCGGGGCGCGGGAGGATGTCACAGATTCCGGGGGTGTCTTGTCTCAGCTGTCGACGGGGCGGCACGGGCCGTCCCGCGGAACCGGAGGTGTGCAATGAAGATCGCTGTCATCGGCGGTACCGGGCTCATCGGATCGCAGGTCGTCAGGATCCTGAACGAGGGCGGGCACGAGGCCGTGCCGCACTCGCCGTCCACGGGGGTGGACCTGCTCAGCGGCGCGGGGATCGCCGAGGCGCTCGCGGGGGCGGGCGCGGTCGTGAACCTGTCGAACTCGCCGACGTTCGACGAGAAGTCGCCCGCGTTCTTCCAGACGAGCATGGACAACCTGCTCGCCGGGGCGCGGGACGCGGGGGTCGGGCACGCGGTGATCCTGTCGATCGTCGGGGTCGACCAGGTGCCGGAGCTGGACTACTACCGGGCGAAGACGCTCCAGGAGGACGTGTTGAAGGCGGGGCCGGTGCCTTACTCGATCGTGCGGTCGACGCAGTTCTTCGAGTTCATGGACGCGGTCATGTCGTGGACCTCCGACGAGCACACGGTGCGGCTGCCCGCGACGCCCGTGCAGCCGATCGCGTCGGCGGACATCGCGCGGGCGGTCGCGGACGCGACCGCCGGGGCGCCGCTGAACGGGACCCGCAATGTCGCGGGGCCGGAGGTGTTCACGCTCGACGAGCTCGGTCGGATCACGCTCGAAGCGAAGGGCGACAAGCGGAACGTGGTCGTCGACGACACGGCGGGCATGTTCGCGGCGGTGAAGGGCGACGTTCTCATCGCCGGGGACGACGCCGTCCTGTCGACCACCACGTATCGGGAGTGGCTGGCGCGCTAGCGCACCGGCGTGCCGGGCCCGAGCGGCGAAGCCGCTCGGGCCCGGTGCTGTTCGCGGCCCGGTGCTGTTCGCGGCCCGGTGCTGTTCGCGGCCCGGCGCCGTTCTCGGTTCGGTCCGCTGATCCGATGGCGCATAGTTGGGGCCATGTCTTCATACGAGCCGATGTCGCTTCACCTTCAGACCGAGCGGCTGACCCTGCGGCCGTGGGCCGACTCGGACGCCGGGCGGCTCCGCGACCTGCACGCCGAGCGCGGCAACGGGACGCCGACGCTCGAAGCGACCCAGGGGATCATCGAAGCCCAGTTGGCTCGTACGGAGACCACGGGCATCGCCCTGCTGCCGATCCGCCGGTCCGACGAGGGCGACCTCATCGGCTACTGCGGCCTCATAGTCGGCCGGGCGAGCGTCGAGGAGCCCGAGATCGCCTACGAGCTGTTCAAGTACGCCCATGGATTCGGCTACGCGACCGAGGCCGCGCGGGCGGTCCTCGACGCCGCGGCGGCGACCGGCCGCACCCGGCTCTGGTCGACGGTCCGCACCTGGAACACCGCCTCGTTCCGGGTCCTGGAAAAGCTCGGCTTCGAACGCGACCATGTCACGACCGACGAACGCGGAGAACTGGTCTGGCTCACCCGCACCCTGCGGTAGGGCTGCTGCGTGCCGCTGATCCGATGGCGTGGGACTGCGGGCCTTGGTGGAGATGGGCCGGATTCGACACGCGATGGGGCCCCTTCCCCCCCGCCCCCCACCCCACCCGCCCTTGTTCAAGTCTTCGGTCGATCCGGGTCAGTCCTGGAAGGCGCCCAGTTTTTCGGGGGCTACCAGCCATAGGACCTGGTCGATGCCGGTGTCGTCTGTGGTCACTGTCAGGGCCGCGTAGACGGCGTTGTTCTGGTGCAGGACCGCCCAGTGGAGGCCGGCGACCTCCTTCCAGCCGATCGTGACGTCGTCCCAGAGCCATTCGAGGGCCTTGAGGAACTTCGCGACCCGGGTGGCGCCGGTCAGTTCGCGACGGGCCACCTTGACGGCGCCGTTGCCGTCGGAGACGTTCACGACGTCCGCTGCGAACAGCCGTTCCAGGCCCTGCATGTCGCCCGAGCGGGCCGCCGCCATGAACGCCTCCAGGAGCTCGCGCTGCCCCTGGGGCGCCGGCCGCGACCGGTGGCCGTCGGTGATGTGGCGCCGGGCCCGGCTCGCCAGTTGGCGGGCCGCGGTCTCCGTGGTGCCCAGGACCTCCGCGATCTGCCCGTACGGGTAGTCGAACGCCTCGCGGAGCACGTACGCGGCCCGTTCGTTCGGCGACAGCCGCTCCATCAGCAGCAGCGTCGCGTACTCCAGGGCCTCGCCCCGCTCCGCGCCCAGGTACGGGTCCGCCGCGGTGTCGACCGGCTCGGGGAGCCACGGACCTGTGTAGGTCTCGCGGCGCACCCGCGCCGACTGCAACACGTTGATGGACAACCGCGTCGCGATCGTCGCCAGGAACGCGCCCGGCTCCGCCACCGACGCCCGGTCGTATGCCTGCCACCGCAGCCATACGTCCTGGACCAGGTCCTCGGCCTCGCTCGCGCTGCCGAGCATCCGGTAGGCGATCCCGAACAGCCGCGGCCTCACTGCGGTGAACACCGCTGCGGCTGCATCGAGGTCGTCTGCGGGCGGTTCTTCAACGGTTGCCACCCGGCAATTTAAACGCACCCGGGCGGGTCCGGCGGTCACGGTGTGAGGACCGTCTTGCCGTGGAGCCTCCCTTCCAGGGCGCGGTCGTGGACGGCGGGGAGGTCGGCGATCGGGAGGCGTTCGGCCACTTCGATGCGGAGTTCCCCGGCGTCCACGAGGGAGACCAGGTCGGCGAGGCGGGCGGCGTCGCTCTCGACGTAGACCTGCTCGACCCTGATGCGCGGGGTCCGGGGGCCCGGAGTGGTGGCGCTGGCGAAGGCGCCGCCGTCGGCGACGAGGCCCGCGAGGGCGGCCGTGGCCTCGGGGGTGTCGCGGACGAGTTGGAGGACCGCGTCGAAGCCCTCGCCGTCGAGGAGGTCCACGACCGGGGTCGCGGTGTGGTCGACGATCCGGTCGGCGCCCGCGGCGCGGACGCGTTCGATGCTGCGGGGGCTGGCGGTCGCGGTGACGACCGCGCCGGCGCGTTTGGCAAGCTGGACGGCGTAGCCGCCGACGGCGCCTCCGGCGCCGTTGACGAGCAGGCGCTGGCCGGGCTTGAGGTCGAGGTGGTCGAAGAGGGCCTGGCGGGCGGTCAGGGCCACGGTCGGAAGGGCCGCGGCGTCGGCGAGCGGGACCGTGGCGGGTGCGGCGGCGAGGAGGGCGGCCGGGGCGGCGACGTACTCGGCGGTCGCGCCGGGGGCGGTGGGCGGGAGGAACGCGATCACCGGGTCGCCGGTGCTCCAGCCCGTGACGCCCTCGCCGGTCTCGGCGACCGTGCCGGAGACGTCGATGCCCGGGGTGTGCGGGAAGGCGATCGGCATGACCTCCTGCATGATCCCGGCGCGGATGGCCGCGTCGAGGAGGTTGAACGAGGTGCCCGCGACCTTGATGACGACCTGGCCGGGGCCGGCGGTCGGGCGGTCGGCGTCTTCGAGGGCGAGGACGTCGGTGCTGCCGTAGGAGTGGTAGCGGATGGCTTTCATCGGTGGCTCCTTCGCATGTGTGCTTCGAGTTCGAAGCATCTGCGGTCGAGCTTAGACTGCTTTGAATTCGAAGTACAAGGGCCGGGGTGCGTGACGGTCCACACATTGCTTTGAATTCGAAGCAGGTAAGATTCGGGTGTGACCGGTGCTGAACTCGACCTCGGCGGCGTCCGCCTGCCCGAACCGCGGCAGCTGGAGGCCTACTTCGCGCTCACCGAGGCCGTGAGCCTCCTCCAGCACCACGTCGAGCAGCAGCTCCGCGCCGAAGGCGGCATCAGCAACATCCAGTTCCAGATCCTCATGGCGCTCAACGGGGTCGAGCGGCTCACCATGACCGAGCTCGCCGACGGCGTCGTCTACAGCCGCAGCGGCCTCACCTACCAGGCAGCGCAGCTGGAGAAGGCCGGGCTCGTCACCCGCCGCCCCAGCCCCGAGGACGAGCGCGCCACCCTCGTCGCCATCACCGACCGGGGCCGCGAGACCGTCGGCAAGGTCCTCCCCGGGCACATCGAGGTCACCCGGCGCCTCCTCTACGAGGCGATCCCTGCCGCCGACCTCGACCGCCTCGGCGACACCATGGCCCGCGTCCGCGACCACATCCGCGAAGAGCCTCCGAGGTCGGCCGCGCCCCGCCGCAAGCCGGCCCCGAAGCGCTGACGGGCGCTACCCGTCCCCGGCCTCGGACCGGTAGCGGTCGAGGAGGTCGCGCGCGAACCCGGTCTCGCGGTCATCGGGCCCGAAGACGCGGACCATGTCGTCGACCAGCTCGGCGTACGCCGCCGCGGCCGCATCCGCGTCGCCGTCGTGCGCGACCCGGTAGTAGACGGCGTTGCTGCGGGCGATCAGCGTCGACCGGTGGTCGGCCCCCAGGACGCGCACGTAACTGTCGACCAGCGCCTCCGTCTCCTCCGCGGCGGCCAGCGGGTCTCCGGTGTCCGCAAGGAGCTTCGCGATGCTGGAGCGGGTCTTGAGCGTGTCGAGGTGGTCGGGGCCGAGGACGCGCTGGAGGTCGGCGCGGACCGCCTCGTACCCGGCGAGGGCGCGCTCGTCGTCGCCCGACGCCCAGACGGCGGTCGCGTGGTCGCTCCGCGCCTTCAGGGTGCGCTCGTCGTCAGGACCGAAGACGCGGTCGGAATCGGTGGCCAGGGACGCGAAGTCCACGGCGGCCCGGGCGGCGTCGCCCGTGCGCTGGCGCCAGTGGGCGAGGTTGCTCCGGGCGAGGAGCGTCCAGTCGTGGTCGGCCCCGAGGACGCGCAGGCGCGCTTCGAGGACCTGCTCGCCGATGGGGATCGCGGTCTCCGGGTGGTCCGACTCGCCGTGCCAGTAGCCGACCCATGCGAGCGCGTCGAGGGTGTCGGCGTGGTCGGCGCCGAGGTGCGTCTCGCATGCGGCCGCGAACCGCTCGGCGTAGGCGACGGCGTCGCCGATCGGCCTGATCTCGCCGATGTGTCGGACCGCGTCGAACAGGACCTTGCTCGCGCGCTCGTCGGCGAACAGCGAGCCCTGCGTGTTCGCAAGTATCCGTTCGGTGTTGGCGATGAAGAGCGCGGCGCTCGGGTCGTCGTCGCCCGGCCAGATGTCGTGCATGATGTACCCCGCGATCCGGATCGTCGCGTCGCGGCCCCTCTGCTCCAGGATCTCCCCCGCCGCGCGCTGCACGAGCGGGTGGACGCGGACCGCGTCGCCGTCGACGTCGACGAGCGACAGCCGGTGCAGGTCCGCGAGCGCGTCCTCGACGTCGGCGAGGATCGGCGGCGTGTCGGAGCGGCCGGAGGAGACGTCGGCGTAGGTCCTGAGGGCGCGCTCGCAGGTGAACACCGCGAGCGGGATGCCGTCCGGGTCGAGGCGGCAGGCGAGTTCCAGGACCGAGGAGGCGAGCCTGGGCTGGTCGCCGCGGGCGGCCGCGGCGATCACCGGATGGATTGCGGCCGTGACGGGTGCGGCGGTCTCGGGGACGGCGTCGAGGTAGCCGCGGCAGGTGGTGCCGGGGCGGTCGGCGAGGTGGGCGGCGGCGAGGGCGAGGGCCCGCGGGAGGTGGCCGAACGCGGCGGCGAGTTCGGCCGCGCCGTCGAGGGCGCGGGGGTTCGCGCCGAGGCGGCGGTCCAGGTACGCCGCGGACTCCTCGGGGGTGAACGGGCCGATGTGGAGGCGGTGGCCGTCGAGGGCGGTGCTGCGGATCTGGGTGGTCAGGATCGTCTGCCCGCGCGGAGTCTCCGGTTGCCAGAGGTCCGCGAGGTGGTCGGGATCGGACACGCCGTCGAGGACGATGAGCCAGCGCGGGGCGTTCGGGCGGTCGAGCCAGGTGAGGAACTGGTCGGCGTCGCCGCCGCCGCGGACCGCCGCGGCGGCTTCGGTGAACGCGGCCTCGATACTCTCGGGGGCCGAGGCGTCGACCCATACGAGGAGGTCCAGTTCGCCTGCGTTCCAGCGCTTCCGGGCGTACTCGGCCGCCGCCTGGGTCTTCCCGGCGCCGGTCAGGCCGGTGAGGACGGTGCGGCCTTCGGCGGCGACCGCCGGGTTCCGGTCGATCCGGCCGGGTGCGGGGCGCGGGATGCGGCCGACCAGGAGGGGGCCGTCGGCGAAGGAGTGCGCCTGCACCGGCTGGTGCATGTGGAGGTTCAGCTCTTCGCCCTGGATGAGGTTGTGCACCTTCGGGACGTAGTTGGTGAATCCGGGTCCCGGGGTGGTGTTCTCGGCCATCGTGCCTCCTGCTCGGCTGCAAGCAGGTTATCCCGGGGCGGCGACGCGGGGGCGGCACGGCGATGGGGGCGCCGTCCGGCGCCCCCATCGCGGAAAGCCTCAGATCATCGGGTGGCGGATGATGTTCTCCTCGCGGCCCGGGCCGACGCCGACCACGGAGACCCGTGCGCCGCACAGCTCTTCGAGGCGCTCGATGTAGGTCTGGGCGTTGCGGGGGAGCTCGTCGAACTTGCGGCACGCGGAGATGTCCTCGAACCAGCCGTCGTGGTACTCGTAGACGGGCTTGGCGTGGTGGACGCCGGTCTGCGTCATCGGCATCTCCTCGACGCGCTCGCCGTCGACCTCGTAGGCGACGCAGATCGGGACGCGCTCCAGTTCGGAGAGGACGTCGAGCTTCGTCACGAACAGGTCGGTGATGCCGTTGACGCGCACGGCGTACCGGCCGAGGACCGCGTCGAACCAGCCGCAGCGGCGCCGCCGCCCGGTGGTGACGCCGTACTCGCCGCCCCGCTTGAGGAGGAACTCGCCGAACTCGTCGAACAGCTCCGTGGGGAACGGGCCGGAGCCGACGCGGGTCGTGTACGCCTTGATGATGCCGATCGCGGTGGTGATCTTGTTCGGCGCGATGCCGGTGCCGACGCAGGCGCCGCCGGTGGTGGGGTTGGAGGACGTCACGAACGGGTAGGTGCCGTGGTCGACGTCGAGCATCGTGGCCTGGGCGCCTTCGAGGAGGACGTTCTTGTCCGCTTCGAGGGCCTGGTTGAGCAGGAGCCGCGTGTCGGCGATGTACGGCTTCAGGCGCTCGGCGTACCCGAGGTACTCCTCGACGACGGCCTGCGGGTCGATGGCCTTGCGGTTGTAGACCTTCACGAGGATCTGGTTCTTCTCGCGGAGGATCTGCTCCAGTTTGATGGAGAGGATCTTCGGGTCGAGGAGGTCCTGCACGCGGATGCCCTGGCGGGCGACCTTGTCGGCGTAGGCCGGGCCGATGCCGCGCCCGGTGGTGCCGATGCGCGCGCCGCCGAGGTACCGCTCGACGACGCGGTCGAGGGCCCGGTGGTGGGGCATGATGAGGTGCGCGTCGGCGGAGAGCTTCAGGTTCGAGACGTCGACGCCGCCGGCGGTCAGCTCGTCGAGCTCGGAGATGAGGAACTTCGGGTCCACGACGACGCCGTTGCCGATGACGGGGACGACGCCGGGGGTGAGGATGCCGACCGGGACCAGGTGGATCGCGTACTTCGTGCCGTCGGGGGTCACCACCGTGTGTCCGGCGTTGTTGCCGCCCTGGTAGCGGACGACGTAGTCCATCTCGGCGCCGAGCAGGTCGGTGACCTTGCCCTTGCCCTCGTCGCCCCACTGCGTTCCTACGACCGCGATCGCCGGCATCTGCCCATCCTCCCGGGAAGTTGATCACCCGATTACCTGCCAAGCCTACTTGCATTCGTTTATCTGGGGTCTCAGCAGGCCCAAGCACTATGAAGCGGGTCCCCGTCACACCGTAGAGTCGGTCCGGTGAACGTCGTCGTGTTGACACTCGTGGAGTCCGACTGCTCCAACCCCGGGCCGCGCACCCAGGCGCTGCACCTGGCCGACGAGCTGAAGGCCCGCGGTGCGGCCGTGCGGGCCGTGGAGGCGCGCACGCCCGAGGACGTCGACGCCGCGGTGGCCGACCCTGACGAGCGGATCGTGCTCGCCGCCGACACCGACGAGCAGGTCAACGCCGTCGTCGCGCGCCTCACCCGCCTCGCGATGCCCGCGCCCAGCAAGCGCCCCGAGGGCCTCCCCGAGGGCCGCACGGTACCGGACCTGCCCGCGCTCGCGGTGCTGCCGCTCGGGACGGTCCCCGGGATCGTGGTGCGCCTGGGCCTGCCCGAGAAGCCCGCCGAGGTCGCGGAGGCCGTGGCCTCCGGGACGGTGAAGCGCACCGACCTGATGCGCCACGACGGCGGCGGCGTCGCGGTCGACGGCGTGCGCCTGGGCGGCGGCGACCGGCCGTGGCGGGGCGTCGTCAACCTCGACGACGTGGTCCTCGCCGACGGGAGCGAGCAGATCCTCGCGTGCGTGGTCGCGAACGCCGACGGGTACGCGGCCGCCGACGACATGGTCCTCGCCGAACCCGACCCCGCCGACGGGAAGATCGACGTCGCGGTGGCCGTCCCGGTCATGGCCGGGCGGTTCAGGAAGCGCCTGCGCATCGAGGTGCGGCGCGCGAGGGGCCGCGCCGTGGCCGTGCACCCGGCCGACACCGTCACCTACGTCCAGGACGGCCTGGCCGGGCAGCTCGCCCGCAAGCGCACCTGGTGGGTCGAGCCCGGCGCCGCCGGGTGGTACGCGACCGGGGCCTGAGACCCCAAGCGGCCGAACGGGACCACCCGGTCGGACGTGAATCCTCCTGCGTCGTATCGACCGCTGTGCCCGACCTCGCCACCTGATCGAAATACGATCGTTATCTAGGTGAGGCATGCTGGTCAGCGCCCACAAGGCAGCGTTCTCACGAGAGCAGCGCGGGGTGCGAGACCCGGCGCACGGCGAACATGGAGGTGGCGGGCAGTGGCGGCGGCGTATACGAGTTTCGTGGCCATCGGCGACAGTTTCACCGAAGGGGTCGGCGATCCGGACCCCGAGGGCGGACGCGACCGCGGCTGGGCCGATCTCTTCGCGGAACGGGCCGCCGAGGAGTGGCCCGGGTTCGCCTATGCGAACCTCGCCGTCCGCGGCAGGCTCTTCGACCGGATCGTCGACGAGCAGGTCGTCCCCGCGATCCGGCAGAGCCCCGACCTCGTGTCGTTCGCGGCCGGCGCCAACGACGCGCTCCGGCCCGGCTACAACCACGTGCCCCTCGCGACCCGCGCGCACGAGGTGGTCCGGCTCCTCAAGGCGTCAGGCGCGCAGGTCGTGCTCTTCACCTGCGCGGACGTCACCCCCCACATCCCCGGGATGCGCATGCTCCGCAAGCGCTTCACCGACATGAACGAGGCGTACCGGAAGGTCGCGAAGCGGCACGACGCGATCCTCGTCGACCTGTGGGAGGACCGCGCCTTCGACGACCCGCGCCTGTGGGCCGTCGACCGCCTCCACATGAACACCCTCGGCCACACGCGCGTCGCCTACGACGTGTGCCTGGCCCTCGGCGTCGCGCCCGACCCGGCATGGCTCGACCCGCTCCCCGACCTCCCGCGGCCCCGCCGCGAGATGAACGGCGTCCAGTGGGCCGGCAGGCACCTGGCCCCCTGGGTCAAGCGCCGCCTCACCGGCAAGTCCTCTGGGGACGCCGTCACGCCCAAACGCCCCGACCTCACCAAGGTGAAGTGACCGCCATGGCCATCATGTTCAAACTCCTCGCGATCATGGTCGTGATCCTGACCTGCGCGTTCTTCTTCGGTCTGCTGTTCAAGAAGGGCAGGGACCGCTGACGCGAGCCCCCCTCGGCCGATTCGCCTGCCCCTCTTCGGGGGTGGGCGTGGCGCTTCCGGCCGAGACAGGGCATCATGGTTCATTGTGGGACTCCTCCAGCGTCTGTTGGGGCGCCGGGACACACCTGATTCAGTGCCAGATCCCGCCGCCCAACCCGAACCTGCCTCCGAGCCCGGCAGCGCGCCCGGCAGTGTGAACGAGCCCGGCGCGTCCTCCGGCGCGCTCGGCGATGCCGCCCCCGAGACCGGCCCGGACCCCTCCCCGGCCGACCTGGAGGAGGACAGCATCACCACCGCAGCGCCCGCGACCGGACTCCGGCTCGTGCCCGACCTCGCACCCGACCCCCTGCCCGCCAGCGCTGACGACGGGCCGTCCGCAGCGCCCGCGCAGCCCGAATCCACCGATGAGATCTTCGTGCCCGAACGGCCCCGCCGCGAACTGCTCACACTGGACAAGCCCGAGCCGCCGAAGCAGCCGGGCACCGGCCGCGACGAGATGATGCCCCGCATCGACTCCGAGGACCTCGACATCGCCGGGTCCCCGCGCGCCGACCTGCGCGCCGCCGGACTCGCCGTCCCCAAGATGCACCAGCTGGTGCGCCGCGGCGACACCGCCATGTGGGCGTTCGGGGTCCGCGCCTCCGAGGCCCTGCGCTGGTGGCTCGACATCCGCCAGGCCGCCGAGCAGACCGGGTGGATGCCCGTGCTCCTCGGCGCCCCCGCCGAATGGCGCGACAACGGCGAGGCCATCGTCCACGAAGGGGACGACGAGCTCGCCCGCGCCGACGAGATCGACGCCGCCGAACTGCTCCACGAGAAGGGCGCCGAGGCCGGGGAGCCCGCCCGCGGCGTCCCGATCCTGCCCCGTCGCGGCGACACCGACTTCGCCACCCCGCAGCACGAGGGGCTCCTCGGCCTCGTCGCCACCGACGCGGGCTGGAAGATCCCCGCGATGTTCCCGTGGAAGGGCTCCACGAACTGGGAGCTGTACGGCGCCGAGCACGCCGCGGTCCTGCGCAGCTGGAACCGCCGCTTCGAGGCCGAGCTCGTCGCCATGACCTACGACGTGGTCGAGCTGTACGTGCCGCGACCGCCCGCGCCCGAGGAGGCCATCGCCGTCGCCTCCGAGGCGTACGCGTACTGCCCCGACCTCCTCGACTCCGGCGTCCCCACCCTGGAGGACCTCGCCGAGCACATGATCAGGTCGAAAGCCTGGTACTTCCGGTGGTCGTAGGCGCGTAGGTCACGCCTCGCGGCGGGCCGCCTCCATGCGGGGCGCCATGCCGTCGAGGAACCGCTCCAGGGCGTACCGCATCGCCTGGTGGGCGGTGACGTCCCACGCGGACTCGTCCGCGAACCGCTGGATGTGCCGGTACATGCCGGACTCGAAGGCGCGCTTGAGGTACGGCTCCTGCTTCGCCCACCACTCGCGCTCGTCCGCGACCGGCACCTCCTCGGCGCCGTCGCGCATGAGATACTGCCGGGCCGTGCCCGTCACCAGGTTCATGATGCCCGTGATGACGAGGTTGACCTCACGGTCGGGCAGGTCGTGGCCCTCGAACGCGCTGATCGCGAAGTCGTAGCCCGCCATGGAGTCCGGGCCGAACACGGGGCGGCGCTGGTTGATCTCCAGCAGCCACGGGTGCGCGTCGTACACCTCCCACGTGCCCTCCGCGAGCAGCTCCAGGCGGGCCCGCCACTCCAGGCCCTCCAGCAGCGACTCGTCCTCGTCGTTGCGCACCACCCGGTCCACCATCAGGTCGATGAGCTCGCTCTTGCCCGGGACGTACCGGTAGATCGTCATGGCGCCCACGCCCAGCTCGGCCGAGACCGAGCGCATCCCGAAGCACGAGCCCTCCCGGTCGGCCACCGCGATCGCGGCCTCCACGATCCGGTCCACGGTGAGCCGCGGCTTCGGCCCCGGCCGGCTCGGCGCCGGACTGAAGTCGCGCCAGAGCAGCTCCAGGCTTCGTGTGGGGTCGCCCGCCCCCGTCTGTGGTGTCGCCATAGGGGCCTCATGATATCGCGCTTGCAAACCGGGTACGTCGTATGCTATTACTGGGTACACCGTACCCGATTCAGGGAGACCAGGCAATGACCACCACGACAGTCGAGGCCGCCGGCCTCGGCAAGCGATTCAAGGACACCGCCGCCCTCGACGGCTTCGACCTCGCCGCCGAGTCCGGCACCGTCCTCGGGCTCCTCGGCCCCAACGGCGCCGGGAAGACCACCACCGTCCGCATCCTCACCACGCTGCTGCGCCTCGACGCCGGGCGCGCCGCGGTCGCCGGGTTCGACGTCGCCAAGGACGCCCGCCAGGTGCGCCGCCGCATCGGCCTCACCGGCCAGCAGACCGCCGTCGACGACCTCCTCACCGCCCGCCAGAACCTCGTCCTCTTCGGGAAGCTGTTCCGGCTCAACAAGACCCGGGCGGGGGAGCGCGCCGTGCAGCTGCTCGACCAGTTCGGACTCGCCGAGGCCGCCGACCGCCAGGCCAAGACCTTCTCCGGCGGCATGAAGCGCCGCCTCGACCTCGCCGCCAGCATGATCCTCGCCCCGCAGGTCCTCTTCCTCGACGAACCCACCACCGGGCTCGACCCCGCCGGGCGCCGCGAGGTCTGGGACGCCGTCTCCGGGCTCGCCGCCGACGGCACCACCGTCGTCCTCACCACCCACTACCTCGACGAGGCCGACCGGCTCTGCGACCGCATCGCCGTCATCGACCACGGCCGCAACCTCGTCGACGACACCCCCGCCGGGCTCAAGCGCCGCATGGGCGCCGACCGGCTGGAGATCGTCGCGGCCGACCCCGCCGACCTCCCCGCGCTGCAGGCGATCGCGGCGAAGGTCGCCGACGGGGACGTCGCCGTCGGCGCCGCCTCCGTCTCGGCCGCCGTCAAGGAACCCGTCGCGGCCCTCACCGCCGCCGCCACCGCCGTGCAGGACGCCGGGCTCGTCGTCGCCGACATCGGCCTGCGCCGCCCCACATTGGACGAAGCCTTCCTCGACCTCATCGGCGACAAGGAGCCCCAGCGATGACCACCCTCTCCCCGCTCCCCGACGAGACCTTCGCCGGGCGCATCAAGTGGACCCTCCACGACTACCGCGCGATCGTCGGCCAGGAGTTCACCCACGTCCTGCGCCAGCCCGCGAACTTCGCGTGGGCCCTGGGCTTCCCGATCGTCATGGTCCTGCTGTTCGTGTACGTCTTCGGCTCCGCCATGGACGTCACCGGCCAGGGCGCCGGCGTCGACTACGTCGCCTACGCCATGCCCGGCATGTTCGCCATGACCATGGCCTTCGGGTTCATGAACACCGCCACCGCCATCGCCTACGCCAAGGAGAAGGGCTTCGTCGACCGCGTCAGGTCCATGCCCATGGCCTCCTCCGCGGTCGTCGTCGGCCGCAACATCGCCGACACCGTCCAGGCCGCCGTCGATCTCCTGGTGCTCAGCCTCATCGCCCTCGCCATCGGCTGGCGCTCCGGCGGGACCATGGTCGAGACGCTCGGCGCGTTCCTCCTCCTGCTGTGGCTCCGCTTCGCGCTCATCTGGATCGGCGTCTGGCTCGGCCTCCTCGTCAAGAGCGTCGAGCAGGCCGGGACGCTCTTCGCCCTCGCGTTCCCCTTCGGCATGGTCTCCTCCGTGTTCACCCCGCCCGAGCTCATGCCCGGCTGGCTCGGCGCCGTCGCCGCGTGGAACCCCGTGTCCGCCACCGCGACCGCCATCCGCGAGCTGTTCGGCAACCCCGTCGCCGCCGGGACCTCCTGGCCCGAGCAGCACGCGCTGCTCGCGGCGATCATCTGGCCGCTCCTCATCACCGCCGTGTTCCTCCCGCTGGGGGTGCGCCGCTTCCGCAACCTCGGCCGCTGAGCGAACCGAAGAGCCTGAAGGAAACAGGAACGGGCCCGCGCCGCACCCCGGCGCGGGCCCTCCGGCGCGTGTTACGAGTTTCATCGGTATCGATTCCGCACCGAAATCCGCAATTCCATGGGAGCGTTTGCGAAGACGGTTGCGCAATCGATGTATTTATCCGTGCAATTCCGGCGATTCCGCGAAACAGTCGGACTGACAGCGCTTCCATTCTGCGCTAACGTTCTCCCACCGCGAGGCTCCCCCCACCTCGGCCTCGCGCACCCGGCGCCCGGTCATCCCTCGACGGAAAGCAGAACCGACATGACCAAGAGGAGACACCTCCCCGCGCTCGCCGCCACCGCGGTACTGGCGACCGCCGCGTGCAGCGACGACGAGCCAGCCGCCGAAGGCGACGCCGACCGCCTCGCGATCGACGACTTCCCCCGCGGCGAGACCCTGTACACGACCGGCACGGCCTGGGGGCCGCCCGGCGACTTCAACCCGGTCACCGCGGGCGGCGTCACCGGCCTCAACGGGCTCGGCTACGAGTACCTCTTCCTCTACGACGTCGAGGAGCAGGCCCTCACCCCCTGGCTCGCCGAGTCCGGGACCTGGACCGGCGAACGCGAGTTCGAGCTCAAGGTCCGCGCCGGGATCGACTGGAGCGACGGGAAACCCCTCACCGCCGACGACGTCGCCTACACGTTCGAGCTCGGGAAGACCGAGGGCGTGCCCTTCGCCGGGGTCTGGGAGTGGCTCGAATCGGTCGAGGTCGTGGACGACCTCACCCTCCGGTTCCGCTTCACCGAAGCGCGCCATCAGGAATGGGACAACTTCCTGTACACCAACGAGATCGTGCCCAAGCACGTCTTCGAGGCCCTCGCCCCCGAGGACGTCCTCACCGGCACGCTCGGCCCCGACCCCGTCGTCACCGGGCCCTACCGCGTCCACTCCTTCGACGAGCAGCGCATCGCCTGGGTCAAGCGCGACGGCTGGTGGGCCACCGAGGCGCTCGGCCTCGACGTGCGGCCCCGGTTCATCGTGGACCTCGTGACGCCCTCCAACGCCGACATCCTCAACATGCTCATCGAAGGCCGCCTCGACCTGGCGAACAACTTCATGCCCGGCGTCGCCGACTTCCTCTCCGGCGACCCCGCGCTCACCACCTACTACGACCGGCCGCCGTTCATGGCCCCCGCGAACACGGCGATGCTCATCCCCAACACCACCCGCGCGCCCCTCGACGACCCGGAGCTCCGCCGCGCCGTCGCCTACGCGATCAGCCCCGGGCAGATCGTGGACGCCGTCTACGGCGGCATGGTCACCGAGGCCCACCCGACCGGCCTCCTCCCGGTCTGGGAGCGCTACTACGACCCGAACGCGCTCGAAGAGGACGGGTTCGTCTTCGAGCCGTCCCAGGCCGTCGCCATCCTCGCCGCCGCCGGGTACGCGGACGCGGACGGCGACGGGTTCGTGGAGGACCGCGACGGCGAGCCGTTCTCCCTGCGGCTCATCGTCCCCACCGGCTGGACCGACTGGGAGGACGCCGCCCGCTCCATCGCCTCCGACCTCGTGGACGCCGGGATCGACGTGAGCGCCGAGTCGGTGGACGCCGCCGACGTCGACGCCGCCCGCGCGAGCGGCGACTTCGACCTCATCGTCAACAACGACAGCCGCCTCACCAACTCGCCGTGGAGCCACTTCCGGTACCTGTTCCAGCTGCCCGTCGCCGACGCGCAGCTCACCGGCAACTACTCCCGCTGGGAGAACGAGGACGCCTGGGAGCTCACCCAGGAGCTGTCCACCGTCGCCACCGAGGACCCCCGCTACCTGGAGATCATCGCCGAGCTGGAGCGCTTCGCGCTGCGCGACCTCCCCGCGATCCCCGTCTGGTACAACGGCGCCTGGTCACAGGCCAGTAACGCCGTCTGGACCGGCTGGCCCACCGCCGAGTCCGGCGCCGTCTACGCCAGCATGTGGGACGAAATGTGGGGCTTCGGCGCCGTCCGCATGCTCACCGGCATCACACCCGCCGAATAGGAACGGGCCCGCGCCGCCACCCGAAAGGCGGCGCGGGCCCTCTTTCATTCCCCCCGGTCCTCTAGAACCCGATCCAGGCGGTCTGGGCGTAGCCGCCGCCGAGTTCGTTGGACTGCAAGCCCGCTGCGGAGAGCGTCCAGAGCTGGTCGCCGATGACGAGGGTGCGGACGATGCCCTCGCTGTAGGGGTCGTCCACCTCCTGCTCGATCCAGGCGGCCTGCTCCACGGTGTCGGTGCCGACCGCGAGGACGAGGGCGCCGGTGCGGTAGTTGGCGTAGTCCCGGCCCCAGTCGGTGACCGGGAGGACGGCGATCCCGGCGTCGTCCCAGTAGAGGAACGCGTGCGGGTCCCACTGGACGGCGGAGTCGGAGTTCTCGCGGAAGTACTGGTCGAGCACCGCCGCCTCCGGTGCGGCCGTGTCGAACAGGCTCACCTGGAGGCCGGTGGTGACGCCGTCCTCGGTGGCCTCCTGGCCCACGCCAAGGAGCCGGTCGGCGCCCACGGGGTGGAGGTACCCGGAGTAGCCGGTGATCTTCAATTCGCCCGTGACGACCGGGTTCGCGGGGTCAGAAAGGTCCACTGTGTACAACGGGTCAGTCTGGCGGAACGTCACGATGTACGCGGTGTCGGCGATGAAGCGGACCGCGTAGATCTGCTCGGTGACGCCGAGGTCGGTGACCGAGCCGGTCTCGGTGAGCGCCTCGTCCCCGACGGCGAACACCGTCACCGTGGACTTCGACGGCTCGGGCTCGGACGGGGCGACCTCGCCGGGGGCGATCCCGGCGCCGTCCCACGCGCAGTCGGCGGCCGGGCCGCACCCGCCCCACCAGCCCCACACCGCGTCGTTCTCGGTGGTCGCGACCCGCAGGTGCCCGTCGTACTCGCTCAGCGAGTACTGGTTGAGCAGCGACCCGGCCACGGTGGCCTCGCCCGCGAGGCGCGGCTCGCCGCCCTCGAAGTGGAACCGGTACAGCTCGGTCTCGGACTGCGGTTCCTCGTCGTCTTCCGCAGCGCCCCAGCCGTAGTCGTAGTGCGCGAGGTAGAGGCTCTCGGTGGTGCCGTAGACGGTGTCGCCGTCGGCCATCACCGTGTGCGGCTCGACGCCCTCCCAGCCGCCGTCGGCGCTGAGCCCGAACACGGTCACCGCGGAGCCCGAGAACCGGTCGGGGTGGGCGATGTCGCGGCAGTCGACCTCGCCGTCCTCGCCGTTGACGGTGAAGCCCGGCACCCAGTCCTCCAGGGCCGTGGCCGCCACGGCCGCCTTGAGGTCCTCCAGGTCCGCGTCGGCGTCGTACAGGACGTCCTGCACCGGTGCGATGCTCGGCTGCGAGGACACCGCGAGGCGCACCTCCCCGTCGACCATGCGGGCGTCCACCATGGACCCTTCCATGGAGAAGGTGTCGAGGACCTCCAGGGTCGCCGGGTCGAGCCGGTCGATCGTGAACTCGCTGTAGTACGCCTCGTCGTCCTGACGGTCCTGCGTGTACATGACGAGCAGCTCGTCGTCGCCCAGGAACAACTGGTGGTCCCACGACATGTCGTCGTAGCGGTGCTCGCCGACGACCTCGCCGGAGCGGGTGTCCACGGCGCGCAGCTCGCCCTGGAGGACGCTGTACACGAACGTGCCGTCGGTCTTGACGATGTCCGGCTCGTCGACCCCGGCGACCGCGTTGTTGGTCTGCGAGTGGGAGTCCGAGGCCGCGGCGGTCGGCGCCTCGGCGCTGTCGCCCGCGGCGGACAGGTCGCCCTCTTCGCGGGCCACGCCGTCCTCGGCGAAGCCGCTCGCGAAGTACTCGCCGGCCTGCCACTGGGCCATCATCGCGACGGCCGCGTTCTGGATGCCTTCCAGGGCCTCGTCGCAGCCGCCGTAGGAGGCGAGCTGCGCGGAGGCGGGCACCCACGGGACGGCGTCGACGTCGAGGTCGACCTCGCCCTTTGGGGAGGTGCACCCGGCGGCGGCGAGGGCGGCCGCTCCGGCGAGTGCGGTGAGGAGTTTCGCTTTCATGCCGGTGGGACGCCTCCGGGCGCGTCCCGGTTCCCGAGCACTGCGCACGAAAAAGGGCCCGGGCGTTCCAAGTCATGGCAATGCTTGCGTGCCATGAATGAGCACAGTCCCGGGCCCCATCGCGGGCGGGCGTCTCAACCCTTCGTGCCGCCCGTGGTCAGACCGCTGATGAGGTGCCGTTCGGCGAACCCGTAGAACACGAGCGCCGGGAGCATCGCGAGCATGACGAACGCGAGGACCTTCGCCGTGTCGGACGCGTACTGGCCGCTGAACTGGGTGACGCCCAGCGGGAGCGTCCACCACGTCGACTTCTGGAGCACCACTAGCGGCAGCAGGAACGAGTTCCACGACCCCACGAGCGCGAGCACCGACACCGTCGCGAGCACCGGCCGCGCCATCGGCAGGAGGATGCGCGAGAAGAACAGCCACGGCCCGGCCCCGTCGATCGTCGCGGCCTCCTCGACCTCGGCGGGGATCGACCGGAAGAACGTGCGCAGGATGATGATCGTCAGCGGCAGGCCGAACGCGGCCTGCGGGAGGATCACCCCGAACGGGCTGTTGAGCAGCTCGAAGCTGCGCAGGATGATGAACAGCGGCAGCACCGCCACCGCGAACGGGAACATCATGCCCGCCGCGAACAGCGTGAACAGGCCCTCCCTGCCGCGGAACGCGAAGCGCGCGAACACGAACGCGACCATCGCCGAGCACGCGACGACGATGAACGTGGTGACGAGCGCGATGAACACCGAGGAGAAGACCTGCTGCCAGAACGCGCCCGAGGCGAGCACGTCGGTGTAGTTCCCGGTGTTCCACGGGCTCGGCAGGCCCAGGGCGTTCTCGCGCAGCTGCTGGTTGTCCTTGAAGCCGCCGAGGAGCGCGAACAGGATCGGCGTCGCCACGAACGCGGTGGTGGCGAACGCCGCGATGTAGAACCCGGTGTGCCGCAGCAGGCGCGCGCGGCGCGTGGTGACCTTCATGAGCGGTTCCCGGCGGTGGTGATCGACCCCTGGAGGTCGCGGTTGAGGACGAAGCGCTGGTAGAACAGTGCGAACACGAGGCTGATGAGGAACATTGCGATCGACAGCGCCGACGCGTACCCGACCTGGTTGCGCTGGAAGCCCTGCTCGTACATGGTGATCGCGAGGGTCTCGGAGGCGTGGAACGGCCCGCCGCCGGTGAGCACGTACACCAGGTCGAACAGCTGCACGCTGCCGATGACGGACAGGAACACGATCATGCGGACCGTGGGGCCCATGAGCGGCAGGGTGATCGAGCGGAACGCCTGGGCGCCGGTGGCGCCGTCGATGGCGGCGGCCTCGTACAGCTCGTCGGGGATGTTCTGGCGCCCGGCGAGGAACAGGATCATGTGGAACCCGAAGAACTTCCAGGTGAGGATCCCGAAGATCACGAACATGACGATGTCGCGGTCGGAGAGCCACCCGACCTGCGAGTCCACGCCGATGTTCGCCAGGAGCGAGTCGGCGAAGCCGCGCCGCGGCGAGAACACGAGCCGGAACAGGACCGCGGTGACGGCCTCGGTGAGCACGTAGGGCACGAAGAACAGGAGCCGGAACGCGGTGCGCCCGGGGAACCGCTGGTGCAGGAGCATCGCCAGGCCGAAGGAGATCGGCAGCTGCACGATCAGCGACAGGACCACGATGAGGCCCAGGCGCCACAGGTCGCCGAGGAACACCTCGTCCTGGACGAGGGCCCGGAAGTTCTCCAGGCCCACGAAGTCGGTGGGGACGCCGCCGAGCCCGTTCCAGCGGAAGAACGCGACGTACGCGGCGAACAGCACCGGCAGGATCACGAACAGCAGGAACAGGACCAGGCCGGGCGCGATGAACGACGCGAGGGTCCCCGCGCCGGGGCGCCCGGCCCGCTTGCGGGGGCGGTCGCCCCCGCGGCGGGCCGGGCGCCCCGGGGAGACCCGGGGGGACTCCGTGGTCGTCACTCCTCGGCCGCCCACGCCTCGTTGACCATCGACACGAAGTCCTCGGGGGTCAGCTGGCCCAGGATGAGCCCTTCGGTGGCCTCGTTGATGACGCCGCCGATGGCCGGCGGGTACGCCTGGTCGAGGTAGAGCTGCGTGCCGGTGGCGGTGGCGAGCGCGTCGACGACCTTCTGGCTGTCGGCGTTCAGGTCCGGCGCGACGGCCGCGGTGTCGACGGCGACCGGGGTGAGGTTGCCCTCGGTGATCGCGCGGGCGTAGTTCTCGGGCTCCATGAGGTAGCACAGGAAGTCGACGGCCTCGTCGGGCGCGTCCGCGGCGACCGCGTAGCCGTTGCCGCCGCCGAGCCACTCGGTGGTGGTGCCGGTGCCGCCCTCGACCGTGGGGAACGGGAAGAACCCGAGGTTCGCGGGCCCGTCGGTGCCGGAGTTGTCGCGCTGGGCCTGCGGGGCCCACTGGCCCATGAGCTCCATGGCGGCGAGCCCTTCGCCCATGACCGCGGACTGGCCGTCGGCCTCGCCGTAGGTCGCGGACTCGAACCCGGGCTGGAACGGCTCCATGGCGGCGAGGTCGGCGACCATCTGCCCGGCCTGGACGAAGCCGTCGCCGGAGAAGTCCCCGGCCTCGGCCGCGGCTTCGAGCCCGTCGAGGCCGACGGTGCGCATCACGAGGTAGGTCCAGTAGTAGTGGCCGGGCCACTGGTCGGCGCCCGCGAGGGCGATCGGGGCGATCCCGGCGTCCTTGAGGAGCTGGACGTCGGTGAGGAACTCGTCCCAGGTGGCGGGGGGCGCGTCGATGCCGGCGTCGGCGAAGAGGTCCATGTTGTACCAGAAGCCGACGACCCCGGCGTCGAACGGCATGCCGTAGAGCTTGCCGTCGATCGTGTAGGGCTCCAGGGCGATCGGGTTGATCTGGTCGATGCAGTCGAGCTTGCCGGTGAGGTCCTGCACGAGCCCGGCCTCGACCTGCTCGGCGAGGACGCCGCCGCCCCAGGTGTGGAAGACGTCGGGCACGTCGCCGGACTGGGAGGCGGTGCCCATGCGGTCCTTGAACGCCTGGTTCTCGATGGGCTGCACGTCGAACGTGACGTCGTTCTCCGACCCGAAGTCGTCGGCGAACTCCTGCCAGGTGGACATGAGCGGGTCCTGGTTCTGGATGTGCCACCAGGTGATGTCGGCGTCGCTCTCGCCGCTGTCGCCGCACGCGGCGGCGGTCAGCGCGAGCGCGGCGGCCGCACCGGCCGCGACGAGCGCACGGGGCCGGAGAAGGGGATTTCGCATCGGGCGCGTTCCTTTCGAGGGATGAGGGTACGTGCGTCCGAAAGTTTCAGGAGAAGTATCGGAAACTTTCGATGCGATCATGGTACCTGCGACCTCATGGAAAGTGAAGGGGGTCTCTATTCGTCATGGTCGATGGCCTTGGGTATCGATAACATCCCACTTCGCAGGCGCGGTGAGGCGGGCCAGTGGTGGTTTCGGGGGACCGGAACAGGTCAATCGAACGAAATCGAACACGCGCCGGAAAGTCTCGGAAGGGCGCACCGCTGAGCACACGGAAACGGCCGCCCGGTGGAACCGGACGGCCGTGAAATCCTCGCGGAGCGGGTGACGAGAATCGAACTCGCCTCTCAACCTTGGGAAGGTCGCATTCTACCAATGAACTACACCCGCGAACTCCGCCTGAACGGAGCCGCACCGAGTATACAAAACCCCGCGGAGGGGTTCCCGGTGCCCCGGAGGAGGTGCGCCGCTACAGGGTGGCGAGGGCGGCGGTGATGTCGTCGTAGAGGAGGCCGACGTTGGCGTAGACGCCGGGGTTGCCCGCCTCGGCGCAGCCGTAGCCCCAGCTCACGATGCCGACGAGGACGCCGTCCTCGGAGACGAGCGGGCCGCCGGAGTCGCCCTGGCACGAGTCGACCCCGCCGTTCTCCAGGTCGCCCGCGCAGATCATCGTGGCGGCGTCGAACTCGGTGCCGTAGGCGCCGGTGCAGTCGTCGTCGCTGATGTAGGGGACGTCGACGTACAGGAGGTCCTGCGACATCGAGCCGGACTCGGTGGTGCCCCAGCCGATCACGGTGAGGGTGCCCCAGTCCTTGGTGTCCTCCTCGGCGAGCGGGAGGGTCTCGGCGCCGCTGATCGGCTCGGCGAGCTTGACGAGCGACCAGTCGTTGACCATGGTCGAGCCGTCGAAGCCGTCGGCGACGACGATCTCGGACACGTCGTAGACGTCGGTCTGGGTGACGTCGGTGTCGCCGTGGCGGACCACGATGTCCGAGGCGGCCGAGCCCTCGGTGCAGTGTGCGGCGGTGAGGACGACGTCCTCGGCGATGAGCTGGCCGCCGCAGAAGTTGAACGACGGGTCGTTCGCGTCGGCGAGGGCGACGGTCCAGGGGAACTGGCCGTCGGCGGCGGGCTGGCCGCCGATGATCTGCGCCTCGAAGTCGCCTTCGGGGGCCGCTTCTTCGGCGTTGGCGCCGGTGGTGCCGATCGCGAGGGCGGCGGCCCCGAGCCCGGCGGCCACGACCGCGCCGATCCTGACGAGGGTCTTTCGGTTGTGCTTCACGCGAGAAATCCTTTCGGGTGGGGTGGATTCAGGCGTTCACCTGCCGCAAGCAGCATACGGGAATATCGCTCATATCTGAGTAATCCGCATCTAAGCTGTTTTTCAGTGAATAGCGGTGAATTCCCTGCGAGATCCTGCAATAGGGACGGACGCCCGCGAACGGTCCATTCCGGACCGCATCGGGGACGCGGAAGGCCGGGAGGGCGCGCCCTCCCGGCCTTCGGGTCGGTCAGTCGTTACGCGAGCACGCCCCACTCGTCGAGGACGGCGGCGATGTCCTCGTCGAAGTCGGCGACTTCGCCGTAGACGCCGGGGTTGCCGGCCTCGGCGCAGCCGTAGCCCCAGCTCACGATGCCGACGAGGATCTGCTCGTCACCGGCGGGGGTCATGATCGGGCCGCCCGAGTCGCCCTGGCAGGAGTCCACCCCGCCGTTGGCGAGGTCGCCCGCGCACAGCATGGAGGCCGCGTCGACCTCGTCCGGGTAGGCCGCCTCGCAGTCGGCGTCGGACACGAAGGGCACCTCGACCCATTCGGCGACGACCGGGTACTCCTCGCCGGTGTTGCCCCAGCCCGCGGTCTCCAGGGTCGCGAACTCCTCGGGCTCGGCGCTGAGCGCGATCGGCTCGACGTCGACGGGCTCGGACAGGAGCAGCAGCGCCCAGTCGTTCGCCATCGCGATGGGGTCGTTGAAGTCCGCGGCGATGTGGAAGTCGGACACGGCGGTCTCGACGACCGCGTCGGACTCCAGGTCCACCGAGCCGGAGAAGACGACGAGCTCGGAGGCGTCCTCGGTGCCCTCGACGCAGTGCGCCGCGGTGAGCACGACGGTCTCGGAGATGACCGAGCCGCCGCAGAACTGGCGCTCCCAGGGGGTGCCCTCGCCCGCGGAGCCGAGGCCGACGAGCCAGGGGTACTGGCCCTCCTCGGCGGGCTGGCCGCCGATGACCTGCGCGTCGAAGTCGCCGTCGGTGGAGTTGTCCTCGGCGTTGGCGGCGGTGCCGGCCCAGGCGAGCGCCGCGGCGCCGAGCACGGCGCCGGCCCCGGCGCCGAGGCGGATCAGGTGCTTCCTCTTCATGTCCACTTTGATCCTTTCGGGGTGGAGGTGAGGTTCAGGCCGTTTGGCCTTCCTGCCCGAAAGGCGCCATCAGCGGCTTTGGTGGTTGCGTGCCGTTTCTGATGGCAATTCAGTGAATTAATGTGGAAGGTCGGTCGCGAGCTCCTTGCCCAGGTGGATCGAGCCGTCTTCGGCGCTGTAGTACCCGAACGCGTCGACCGGGGCGTACCCGAGCAGGGCGTACATCGCGACGGCCTCGGGCTGGCGGGGGCCGGTCTCCAGGATCAGGCGCTTGCGGCCCGCGGCCGCGGCGGACTCCTCGACGGCGGCCACGATCCGCTTCGCGAGCCCCTGGCGGCGGGCGCTCTCGCGCACGTAGACGCGCTTCATCTCGGCGTCGGGGCCGTGGGCGCGCCAGCCGCCGCAGCCGACGGGATCGCCGGACTCGTCGTACACGACGAGGAAGTCGCCGTTCGGCGCCTCGAAGTCGGCGTCGGTCATCTCGGTCATGTCGCCGGAGCCGTAGCGCACGACGTACTCGGCCTGGACTTCGTCGCACAGGAGGCGCGCGGCGGGGCTGGAGTAGGGGGTTCTCGCGATCGTGAACGTCACGGACCCTAGATTCGCACAACGCGCGGTCACCGTGCCAGCGCTTTTCGTCACGTTTGCGACGGCCCTTCCGAATCGCCGCGGGCGCCCGCCGTGATCGGCCGCACTGGAGGCAGCGTCCCAGTTCAGGGCCCCGAAGCACTGTCCGAACGGATGAGTCGCGAAGGCCCGTTCGTCGGTTTCGTCCATCCGAACGCACAGACTTCGCGCTCTCGGAAGCGGCGGCGTCCTCCACGCCCGGTAGCGCCGCGCCGACCATTACGATCTTCACATCGGCGATGGTCGAAACGGGTCCGGCGCTCCGGGCTTCCCACCGCCGCCGGCCGGGGCCGGTGCTGACGACACCCCCTGCCGGTGCGAGGGCGCGGCGTCCCCTCCGGCCCGGTCCCGGGCCGAGGGTCCTGCCGTGCCCTGATCCGGGGGCCCCGATGCGGAGCCTCGAACGTGCGGGACTCGCCCGCGATTCCGGTGGGAAGGAGGCACGCATCCACATGCGCACTACGCAGCGCCGCAGTCCGGCCCCGTCCCGGGGGGACCTGTGGAAGGGCTGGGCGGCGCCGTCCGTGCGGTCGGCGTTCACGGCCGCGTTCGCGGTGGTGGTCGTCCTGGTCGGGCTGCGCCTGACCGCCCGCGGGGACTCGCACGCGGTGTCGTGGCTGGCGCTGCCGCCGCTGGCGGCGTCGGCGTTCCTGCCGTGGCGCTGGGTCGCCGGGGTCGGGGCCGCGAGCATGGCGGCGGCCTTCGGGTACCTGTGGACGCTGCGGGACTTCTCGTTCGCGGCGGTCTCCAAGCACGGCGTGGACTTCCTGGTGGTGGCCGTGGCGGTGGTGATCGCCGCGGCGGTCGCGGTCGTGCGCGAGCGCGACGACGAGCGGCTGCGGCGCCTGACGCAGCTCGCGTCGGTGGTGCAGCAGGCGATCCTGCGGCCCATAGGGGAGCGCATGGGGCCCTTCGACATCGCGGCCCGGTACGTGTCGGCCCGGACGGGCGCGGAGATCGGCGGGGACCTGTACGAGGCCCTCGACACCGAGTACGGGGTGCGGATCGTCATCGGGGACGTGCGGGGCAAGGGCCTGGACGCGGTGCGGCTGTCGTCGACGGTGCTGGGCTCGTTCCGGCACGTGGCGTTCGAGCGGCCGGACCAGCGGTGCATGGTCAACGACCTGGACCACGCGGTGGCGCGCAACGGCGGCGACGAGGACTTCGTGACGGCGATCCTGCTCCAGGAGCGGGGCGGGACGCTGGAGATCCTCAACTGCGGGCATCCGCCGCCGATGCTGGTGCGCGACGGGGTGGCGACCTACCTGGAGCCGGAGTCGATGGCGCCGCCTCTGGGGCTGGGCCCGTCGGCGCAGGAGCTGTCGGTGCGGCTCCAGCCGGGGGACCGGATCCTGCTGTACACGGACGGCCTGGCGGAGGCGCGCAAGGACGGCGAGTTCTTCCCGATCCGCGAGCGCGCGTGGAGCCTCATCGGGCACGGGAACACCGGCGACGGGCTGGCGTCGCTGGAGACGGCGCTGCGGCGCTGGGTCGGCGGTCCGCTGACCGACGACATCGCGCTCCTGCTCCTGGACTACCGCCCGGAGTCGGACTAGGGGGTGCGTGAGGGTCCCAGACGGCCGTTATCCGGCCCGTTCGCCCGCTCGCTGCGTTGTCGGCACCTCCCGATACAACCCCGGTATCGGGAGGCACCTCCGCCTTGCGAGCGAACGAACGGACTCGGATACCGACTCGCCCGGGACCCTCACGCACCCCCTCCGATCCGGCAGCGCCGCAGGGCCGTGAGCCTGGCGCGCTTGCGGCGCCTCTTGGTGAGGCGCACGGGGAGTCGGCGGCTCATCGGACGGCCTCTTCGAGGGGGGCGGTCTCGGGGGCGGCGTTGACGAGGCCCAGGACGCGGTGCAGGACGGGCCGGGCGCGGCGGTGGCGCCCGACGTAGGAGGGCCCGACGCGGGCGGCGATCTGGGTGGCGACGGTGCGGATCATGGGGTGCTCCCGGTGGTGCGGCGCGGCGGTGCGGGCGGGTCGGTCCTCGGCGGCGGATCCGGCCTCTGCGCGGTGTCGCACAGGCGGTCTGATGCACGGTTCAACGAGGCACGAGTGCGCCGGTTACGGCACGTGCGCGGAGACCTCCACGATCACCCGATCGAACGACGCGAGCGCGTGTCGGGTGTCGGGTTTCCGACTGCGACACGCGGGCGGAGCTGCGGCGGACCTCGGGATCCTTGTAGAGATTACTGGCGGGTAATATGATGGGGGTTACCACCGAGTAATGGAGGACCCGCAATGACGCACTTCCGCCACAACCTCCGAGACCTGGAGTTCAATCTCTTCGAGGTCTTCGGAGCGGACAAGATCCTCGACCACCAGGCCTATCCCGACCTGGACGAGGCCACCGCCCGAGAGATCCTGGCGGAGCTGGCCCGCCTCGCCGAGAACGAGCTGGCCTCCAGCTACGTCGAGGGCGACCGCAACCCGCCCGTGTTCGACGCCGCGAACCACTCGGTGACGCTCCCCGAGGCGTTCAAGAAGTCGTACCGCGCGTTCATCGACGCCGAGTACTGGCGCCTCGACCTGCCCGAGGTCCTCGGCGGCACGTCCGCCCCGCGCATGCTCTGGTGGTCCCTGGCCGAACTCGTGCTCGGCTCCAACCCGGCCCTGTGGATGTACGCCGCCGGCTCCTCGTTCGCGCACTCCGCGTACCGCGAGGGGACGCCTGAGCAGCAGGAGTGGGCGAAGCTGTTCGTGGAGAAGGGCTGGGGCGCGACGATGGTCCTCACCGAGCCCGACGCGGGCTCGGACGTCGGCGCGGGCCTGACCAAGGCGTTCAAGCAGCCCGACGGGTCCTGGCACCTCGAAGGCGTCAAGCGGTTCATCACCTCGGGCGACCAGGACATGACCGAGAACATCATCCACTACGTGCTCGCCCGCCCGGTCGGCGAAGAGGGCGCGGGCGGCCCCGGCACCAAGGGCCTGAGCCTGTTCATCGTGCCGAAGTACCTGTTCGACCCCGCCACCGGCGAGCTCGGCGAGCGCAACGGCGTGAACGTCACCAACATCGAGCACAAGATGGGCCTGAAGGTCTCGGCGACCGCCGAGCTCACCTTCGGCGACAAGGCCCCCGCGAAGGGCTGGCTCCTCGGCGACAAGCACGAGGGCATCCGCCAGATGTTCCTCATCATCGAGTACGCGCGGATGATGGTGGGCACCAAGGCCATCGCCACGCTCTCCACCGGCTACCTGAACGCGCTCGACTACGCCAAGAGCCGCATCCAGGGCGCCGACCTGCTCCAGTCGACCGACAAGACCGCGCCGCGCGTGCCGATCATCCGCCACCCCGACGTGCGCCGCTCGCTCCTGCTCCAGAAGTCCTACGCCGAGGGCCTGCGCGCGCTCGTCGCGTACACCGCCTCCTGGCAGGACAAGGCCGTCCTCGCGGAGGCCGACGGCGACGAGGACGCGGCCGAGACCGCGAAGAGGATCAACGACCTGCTCCTGCCGCTCGTCAAGGGCTGCGGCTCCGAGCGCGCGTACGACCTGCTGTCCTCCGAGTCGCTCCAGACCTTCGGCGGCTCCGGGTACCTCCAGGACTACCCGCTGGAGCAGTACGTGCGCGACGCGAAGATCGACACGCTCTACGAGGGCACCACCGCCATCCAGAGCCTCGACTTCCTGTTCCGCAAGATCATCAAGGACAACGGCGAGTCGCTCATGGCCGTCGCCGGCGAGATCATGGAGTCCACCCAGGACGGCCACGCGGAGCTGGAGGAGGTCCGCGGCCGCGTGCTGCGCGCCCTCGGCGACGTGCAGGGCATCATCGAGGCGCTCCAGCCCGCGCTCATGGCCGCGATGGGCGACGAGCCCCGCGAGCTGTACAAGGCCGGGCTGCACTCGCGGCGCCTGCTGCTGGCCGTCGGCGACCTCATGGTCGGCTGGCTCCTGCTGCGCCAGGCCGAGGTCGCCCAGTCCAAGCTGGACGGCGGCGCGGACGACGACTTCTACCGCGGCAAGGTCGCGGCCGCGAAGTTCTTCTCCCACGAGGTGCTCCCGCGGATCACCGCCGACCGCAAGATCGTGGAGGCCGCGGACCTGGTCCCGATGGACCTCCCTGACGGGGCCTTCTAGACGGCGCGTTCTAGCCCGCCGAGACGGCTCGCGCCGCGCACCCGCTCCCGGGTGCACGGCGCGAGCCGTCTTCCGTTCCCTCACACGGTGAACGACACGTAGAACCCCGGGTCGCCGCCCTCGGACCCGGCGAGCGCCGACTCCATGCCGTGCAGCGTCCCCCGCAGGTACTGGAGGTTCCGCCACAGGGCCGCATGGGACTCCAGGTAGCGGGCGGCGGCGTCGGACGCGCCCGGCGCGGTCCCGAACGCGGGCGCCCGGCTCAGCGTCCCCTCCGACAGCACCGGGACCACCTCGGCCTCCAACTCTCCGATCAGCTCCAGCAGGAACAGCCGGTACTCCTCGACCGCCGCCGGGTCGTACACCCGCTCGCCCATGTCCTTCTCCCTGTCTCGCAGTGGTGCTCAGTTGTAGGGGTCCTCATTGGGCCTGATGTAGCCCCACACGTTCCCGGTCTCGCGCCGCGACAGCTGCGGAGGCTCCTCCTCGGCGGCGTCCTCACCGTCGCAGTCCCTGTCCTTGTCGCCCTTGCCCTTGCGGTCGGCGTCCTTCGCGGCTGCGGCTTGCGGCCCGGCGGGCCCGAACAGGCCCCCGCCCTTCGCGGCGCTCGCCGCGGCCGCCGTCGTCGGCGTCGGCGCGACCGCCGGGCCGAACAGCCCCTGCGGCGCCCCGCCCGGCCCGCCCGCGACCGCGACGGCCGCGCCCCGGCCCCCGAAGCCCGACCCCTGCGCGCCGCCGGGCCCGAACCCGCCGCCGCCCCCCGTCCCGCTCGCGAGACCGCCCGACACCTGCTCGTCGTCATCGGCCGGCTCCCAAGGGGTCTCCTCCTCCCGCACCGACCCGTCGCCGCCCGGCGGCACCGGGCTCGGGTCCTCCACCGCCTGCGGCGCCACCGGCACCGAAGGCTGCTCCGCCTCCGGCGCCGCGAGATCCATAGAGGACGTGTCGGCCGTGCTCGGGAACGGCCGGTCCGAGCCCGTGGCCTGCACCGCCGCCAGCTCCTCGCTCTGCCCGTCCCGCTTCGCCGCGATCGACTCGTCGATCGCCGCCTGCCGCTCCCCGTACGCCGCGAACTCCGCCGCCACCCGCTCCCCGAAGACCTCCTTCGCCTCCAGGCCCGCGGCCGACCGCACGTCCGCCACCAGCGCACCCAGGCCCGACAGGCCCTCGCCCACCCGCTCCTCGATGAACTCCCGCACCTCCGTCGCCAGCCCCGCGTCCGCCCCCGCCAGCTCCAGGGCCCGCTCGGCCTCCTCGCACGTCATCTGGATGCAGTCGCCCTGCCACCACGCGGGCCTGACGTGCAGCGAAGCCAACTCCGACCACTCGCCCTCCACGCCCACCAGCGGCGCCGGGTACGGGATCTCGCCCGAATCGCCGCCCTGGAGCGTGTAGATCGCCGACTCGCGCCGCTCCAGCTCCGCCGCCGTCGCCTCCACGTCGTCGAGCACGCCCTCCACGAGCGCCCGCGCCGCATCGGCCTGCTCGGCCAGCGCGTCGAAGTCGTCCCCCGCCCAGCCCTCCGCGAGCGCCGCGAGCTTCGAGCGCATCCGCTCCGGCCACGACGCGACCCGCTCCCCGACCTCCCCTGTCCAGCCGTTCCTGAGGCGCTGCAACGAGAACGCGTCCGCATCCTGGGGCCGCACCGCGTTCACCGCCGCCCGGAAATCGGCCTCCGTCGGGTACGCCATGCCCTCGCAGCGCGGCTTCAGCCGGCCCGACTGGCCCTCCACCGGGACCGCCGACGCGAGCTGCACCCAGTCCTCCTCCGCCGGGTGCGCCACCGGGTGCGGGCAGTCCCCCGCCGTGCAGCCCGACCGCCCCCCGTCCCCGGAGGCCGTGCCCCCGAACGCGATCGTGAACTCGAATGACGGCAGCTCGACCGACCAGGCGGTCCCCTCGCCGGTCGCGGACAGGTCGTCGGTCATCGCAGCGCACCTCCTCTGGCGGACCCGGGCTCGTCGGATCCCTGCGGCCCATGGAAGACCGGCCGGTCACACATCCGTCATCGCCCCGCCCGGGCCGCGCGGTGACCGATCGGTGGCCTCCCGCGCGAGAGTGCAGGGAACGCCGCCGGGCGCCCGTCCGGGAGCGGGACTCGAAGGAGGAACCCATGACCGTGCACATGGACGTCGAAGGCGTGCGAACGGGCGGCACCGGCCTGCGCGCGCTGGCTCCGAACAGCCAGGCCGCGCCCAGGCGGGTGGAGCGTCCGGCGGCGTCGGCCGCGGACCGCAACCGCGGCTTCGCGACCGGCGACGCGGGCCGCCGGTGGCAGACCTCGCTCCAGACCGTGGCCTCCGCGGTGGAGCGGCGCCTCACGTGGCAGGGCGACCAGGTCGTCGGCAGCGCCGACGACGCGGAGGCGAACGACGTGGCGACCGGGAACCGGTTCGCCGCCATCCAGAACCAGATCCCCACCGGCGCAACGCGATAGGAGCACGCCATGCCCACTTACCAGGACGCCCTCGCGGCCGAGCCCTCGGAGTTCGTCGCGTACGCCGCCGAGATGACCGCCGCCGCGAGCGACCTCGCGACCCAGCAGGCCGAGTACGGCGAGAAGGTCGCCGGCATCAACCAGAACTGGCGCGACACCGCCAACGACGCCTTCAACGGCGAGGCCGGGACCGTCGCCGCCCACCTGACGCAGGTCGTCGGCGAGATCACCACGGCCGCAGGGAGCCTCGCAGCGGCCGGGTCGCAGATGCTCACCGAGTGCACGCTCCTGCGGGTCGCCGACGCGGCGCTGAAGGCCGTCGGCTTCGACGTGCAGCCCGCGCCGCTGGTGACCCTCGGTGCGGCGCAGCGGACCGCGATCGCGATGGCCGGCCCCTTCGGCGGCCTCATCGAGGCCGCCCTCCAGGCCCAGGCCCTCGCCGGGACCCTCGGCCTCCAGACCCTCACGACCCTCGTCAACGCCGCCGACGCGACCGCGGGCGCGGCCCTGTCGGCGGCGGCGGACCTGCTGAAGCCCTTGGACGACAAGACGTCCGCCGGGGACGACGACAGCATGAACAAGATGGCCGAGGACCACTCCGACGGCGGCGACGACTCCTCCGAGGGGTCGGAGGAGGAGTCCGAGGAGGAGAAGGAAGAGGAGGAAGAGCAGACCGAGGAGGAGCAGGAGGAGCCCGGCGAGGAGGACCAGGCGGGCGACCCGAGTGCGGAGCAGCCGACCACCCCGGAGACCCCCTCCGGCATGGAGGACCTCGCGCAGCCCGAGACCCCCGACCTGGACAACCCCTGGGACGCTTCTGAACTCGCCGACCCCGAGGACTTCTCCGGCGGCCTCGCCGGAGGCGGCGGCCTCGGCGGCGGCGCGGGCGGCCTCCCGGGCGGCGGTCTCTCGACGGGCGGCGCGGGCGTCGCGGCCGGGTCGTCGGTCCCCATGGGGGCGATGGGCGCCGGGGGCGGCGCGGCCTTGGCGGCAGGTGCCGGTTCCGGTGCGGGCGGCATGATGGGCGGCGGCCGCGGTGGCGGCGGCGGGCGCTCTGAGGACGAGAACGCGCGCGAGTCGAACCTGATCGAGGACCCCGACGAGGACGTCTGGGGCATCGGGAAAGCCGCCGACGACATGTACGAGTAGGAGTCGTCGGCGAAGGCCCGGTCCCGGCAGGGGGACCGGGCCTTCTCGCGTGGCCGGGGTTTGGCGGGGGGCGGGGGATCGGGGCGCCTCGGGCGGGCCCGGGTGCGCCGGTCACGCCTAGTGGGGGACGGTGCAGATGGCGACGCCGTTGTCGAACCAGATCGTCGTGCCGCCCAGGTAGTCGCAGGAGTTCCAGCCGTACTCGTCGGTCCCGGGCGCGGTCGTGTACACCTCGACGATCTCGGCCTTCGACGCCGCGGACCAGCAGGGGACCTGGACGTACCAGGCGTCGCCGTTCTCGTCGTACTGCGGCTGGACGCAGATGCCGCGGACGGGGACCGCGTCGAGGTCCTCGTGGAGGATCTCGCTGGCGAAGTCGGCGAAGCCCTGGTTCGTCAGGTAGAGCACGAACAGGAACAGCGCGACGGTGACGCCGACCTTCCCGGTGGTGGGCACGATCGGGGCCTCGCTGGCGGCGTCCTCGACCCCGCTCTCGTCGGTCATCGCGCCAGGACGGCGGCGAGGGCTTCGTGCGCTTTCGCCTGCGCCGCTTGGACGGTGGCGGTGGCGCGGGCGGAGAGCTCCTCGCACTCGGTGTCGATGGTGGCGTTGGGGACGAGGAACTTGAAGCCGCGGAGGCGGCCCTCGATGTCGGTCTCGGCGGAGCACAGGTCGTCGTCGGTGGTGTGCTCGAACCGGTTGGCGGCGCGGGCGGCGATGCGGTCGCGCAGCTCGTCGCCCTTGCGGTCGGGGAGGCGCCCGGCGAGCAGGTCGGGGTGGGCGCGTTCGAGGTTGAGCACGTGCTCGGAACGGGACTGCTCGGCGCCGTCCCACGCGGCCTCGACGGCGTCGGCGGCGGCGCGGTTCGAGAGGCGGTCCACGGTGGGGCTCAACGCGATCGCGAGGAGGCGGCCCAGGTAGTCGAGGCGGACCCACGCGAAGCGGCCGGGGTCGGTGCCGTCGAACGCGCGGGTCGCGAGCTCCTCGGTGAGCGCCTGCGCCCGCTCGGCGAGGTCCGCGGCCTGCTCATAGCGCTCGCGCCCGGGCGCGGCTTCGAGCGCCCGGTCGACCCCCTCGCGCACCGGCCCGGCCGGGAGGCGGGCGGCGGCCCTGCGGGCGGCCTCCACGCGGTCCTCGTAGTCCTCGGGGATGTCGATCCGGTCCATTGCAGCCTCCTCGTCGCGCTGATCCCCCGAGGGTGCGCGCCCCGGCCACCGATCGGTCACCGATCGGTCATCCCGGCGGCGATGGCGGCCCCGGCCCCGGCGGGCCGCAGGCCCGCCCGGGACGGCGAGCGAAGCGGAGGGCGCTCGCGCAACGCGCGAGCGCCCTCCGCTTCGCCGGGCTTCGCTTCGGCGAGCGCGGGGAAGCGCCGGCCCGGCTTTGGATCGGACCGGCGCTCGCATCGCCGCACTCGTTCGGGTGAACTCTGGTCACCCGGGCCGATTTCGGCCCTTTTCCTGTCGGACCCCATTGGCAGGATCGAGCCCGGCGACGATTTCGGTCCCCTCTGGGTGGGTGGGGGCTCGTGGATGGTCAAAGGCGATTGCGACATGCCCTCATGAATCCGGCGCGACCCCCTCGGCGGTCGCCACCTGGGAGAACGGCATCTCCGCGGTCGTCGTGGAGCCGTCCGCGACCGTCGCGGTCCCGTACGCCGAGTCGTCAGCAGTCAGGACCGTCGACTCCGCCGCGTCGGACTCGATGACCGTGAAGGCCGCCGCCGCGTCGTCCTCGGCGTCCGCCCCCGCGCCCGCCGCGGCCGCGAGCGCCGCCTCCATGCCGTGCAGCGTCCCGCGCAGGTACTGGAGGTTCCGCCACGTCGCCGCATGGAACTCCGCGTACTGCACCGCCGCGCCGTCGGCCGCGCCCGGCGCCGTCCCGAACGCCGGGGCCCGGCTCAGCGTCCCCGTCGCCAGCACCGGGACCACCTGCCCCTCAAGCTGATCCAGCAGCCCGAGCAGGAACCGCCGGTACTCCTCGACCGCCTCCGCGTCGAACACGCGCTCCTGCGCCATCTCGCCTCCTAGCTGTACGGGTCGTCGCCGGGCCGCACATAGCCCCAGACGTTGCCGGTCTCGCGGAACAGGAGGTCGTCGTCCTCCGGCTCCTCGTCCTCCTCGGACTTCTCGCCCTTCTTGCGCGCGTCGGCCGTCGCCTGCCCGCCCGCCACCGAGGTCCGCGCCGCGCTCACGCCCGGCCCGGAACCCGAGCCCGCAGCCGCAGGCCCCGTCGTCGCACCCGGCCCGAACACGCCCGGCGCCGTCCCCGTGAAACCCGCGCCGCCCGTGACAGTCGCAGCGCCGCCCGGGACGACGCCACCGCCGCCCGGAGCACCGCCGAAACCCCCAAACCCGCCGCTGCCACCGCTCGCCAGACCGCCGGTGACCGCGCCGTTGGCGACCGACTCCGAAGGCGCCGTAGCGGTCTCGTCATCGGCCCGCACCGTCCCGTCGCCGCTCGGCGGCACCGGGCTCGGGTCCTGGGTCGCCTGCGGCGCCACCGGCGCCGCAGGCTGCTCCATCACCGGCGAGGAAAGATCCATATAGGAGGCATCGGCGCTGTCCGGGTACGGCCGGTCCGCGCCCGTCGCGCGCATCGCCGCGAGCTGCTCGCTCTGCCCGCCCAGCTTCTCGCCGATCGCGCCGTCGATCGCCGCATGCCGCTCCGCGTACCCGGCGGCCTCCGCGTCGATCCGCGCCCCGAACGCCGTCCGCGCCTCCTCGCCCGCCTGCAACCGCGCGTCCGAGAGCACCGCACCGTCAACGACGGCCCCAGCGCGCTCCTCGACGAACGCCCGCACCTCCGCCGCCAGCGCCGGGTCCGCGCCGCCCAGCCGCAGCGCGTCCTCGGCCTCCTCGCAGCCCATCTGAATGCAGTCCCCGTGCCACCACGCGGGCCGCACATGGATCGCGACCAGGCTCGTCCACTCGCCGTCCGCACCCACCAGCGGTGCGGGGTAAGGGATCTCGCCGGAGTCGCCGCCCTGGAGCACGTACAGGGCCTCCTCGCGGTTCTTCATTTCCGCCGCGGTGTCCTCGATGTCGTCGAGCACGCCCTGCACAAGCGCCTTCGCCTGGTCGGCCTGCTCGTTGAACGCGTCGAAGTCGGCCCCCGCCCAGCCCGCCGCGAGCGCGGCGAGGTGCGAGCGCATCAGGCCCGGCCAGTCGGCGAGGACCGCGGCGACCTCCTCGTTCCAGCCGGTCCGCAACCGCTGCAACGAGAACGAGTCGGGTTCGAGGGGCCGCACGGCGGCGACCGCGGACCGGAAGTCGTCCTCCGTCGGGTAGGACATGCCTTCGCAGCGCGGCTTGAACCGCCCGAGCTGCCCCTCGACGGGGACCGCGGACACGAGCCGCTCCCAGTCCGCCTCGGCGGGGTGCTCCATCGGGTGCGGGCAGGCGCCCGCCGTGCAGCCGGTCCGGCCCCCGGTCCCGGTGTCGCCGAACGCGATCTCGGAGCTCGCGGTCGGCTCGGTGTAGAACGCGGTGTCGTCGTACCCGAAGTCCTCGGAGTACGCGTCGTACTCCGCGGTGTCGTCCGCGTACGCCACGGCCGCATCGGCTTCCGCGCCGTAGACGAGCGCCGTCCCGCCGGTGTCCGCGGTGCCGGCGTCGAGCACGGTCGTGTACTCGGCGCCCGAGTCGCCCGCGGGCGCCGAGCCCTCGATGAGTCCGCCGTCCGTCATGCCGCACCTCCCTGGTCGCTCCTGGTGGTGCCCCAATGGAAGACCCGCGCGTCATGGAAACGTCACGACTTCGGACCGGCCGCCTCGGGACCGGTCCGTGACGGCGGCGGGCACATTGCAGGGGAGGGCGCCGGACCCGGCGCCGCCAGTGCGAGGAGGACCGGCATGGACGTGTACATGGAAGTCGATCGGGTGCGCGGCGGCGGCGCGGACCTGCGGGCCGTCGCCCCCGGGGCGCGCAAGGCGTCCGACCGGGTGGAGGCGCCCGCCGAGGCCGCCGCGACCGGGAACGCCGGGTTCCTCACCGGGGACGCGGGCGTGCGCTGGCGGGCCGCGCTCGGCGAGGTCACCGAGGGCGTGGAGCGGCGCGTCGCCTGGCAGGGCGAGCAGGTCACCGGCAGCGCCGACGACATGGACGGCGCCGACGGCGAGGCCGGCGGGAGGTTCCGCTCCATCGGGCGGTCCGTGCCCCGCGCGAAGCGGGACTAGGAGGGGACCGCGATGCCCACGTACGAGGAGGCGCTGGCCGCGAACCCGGCCGCGTTCGTCGCCTACGCGTCCCAGATGGCTTCGGCTGGAACGGATCTGACCGAGCACCGGGCCGAGTACGACTCGACGGTGGTGGAGATCAACGCCGGGTGGCAGGACAAGGCGAACACGGCGTTCAACGACGACGCGGTGGTCGTGGACGACCACGTCGAGCAGGTGGTCTCGCAGGTCGGCGAGGCCGCGGAGATGCTCGACTCCGGCGGCGCCGCAATGGAGTCCATGGTGGAGCGGCTGCGGAGGCTCGACGGGTCGTACCGCGGCGCGGGCTTCAACGTGCAGACCGAGCCGCGGGTGGAGCTTGGAGCCGTCCACTGGGCGGCCATCGCCGCCGCCGGGCCGTTCGGGCCGATGCTCCAGGCGCTGTTCCAGGCCCGCGCCGACGAGGGGACCGTGCAGTTGCAGCTGGGCCTGTCGCTGCTCACCGCCGCCGACGCCGCCACGGGCGCGGGCCTGACGGCCGCCGCCGACCGGTTCGAGCCCCTGGAGGACAAGGGAGGCCCGACCGATCCGACGATCTGCCCGCCCGTCGTCGCCGAGGACGACCGGACCGGCCGCGACGGCGAGGACGACCAGGACACCACCGGCCGGATCGACCAGGACCCGAAGCAGAAGACCACCGACGACGATCCCGACGCCGACGAGGACCAGAAGAAGGACGGCGACAAGAAGCAGGACGACCCGGACGACGAGGATGGCGAGGACGAGAAGTCCGAAGAGGACAAGCAGGAGGAGGAGCCGAAGGAGCAGGACCGGACCGACCCGGCCGACCCGGACCAGCCGGGGACCGTCGAGCCGAACGAGCCCGAGGTCCCCGACTACACCTCGCCCGACCCCGTCGACTACGAGGCCCCCGACGTCCCCGGCCTCGACAGCGACTGGGACCCTGCCGAACTCGACGGCTCCGAGCCGCCCTCGGGCGGCCTCGCGGGGAGCGGCGGGGGACTCGGCGGTGGCGGTGTCGGCGGGATCGGCTCGCCCGACGCCGGGACCGTGCCGACCGGCGGGTCCGCGAGCCCGGTCGGGGGCATCGTCGGCGCGCCCGCGAACGCCGCGGGCGGACCCGGGACCGGCGCGGGGAGCCGCGGCCTCGGCGGCATGGTCGGCGCCCCGGGCGCGCGCGGCACCGCGAACCCCGACGACGAGTTCGAGCGGGAGTCGTTCCTGACCGAGGACCCCGACGAGGACGTGTGGGGGATCGGCACCGCCGAGGACAACCCGTACGTCGACTACCAGGAGGAGCAGGCCGCGGTCGCCGAGGACGACGCGTTCCCCTCGCTCCTCCAGGACCCGCCCCCGATCCTCCTGCCCGGGTTCCCGCCGCCGGAGCTCGGCCCGGGCCGAAACTGAACACCCGCAAGGCCGCACCCGCAAGGCTGAACACCCGCAAAGACGTACGGCCCGCCGTCCACAGGAGATCCTCCCTGTCGGCGGCGGGCCGTCCGGCACCCCGGGCCGTACCCACTACATGCCCGGGGGCGTCTCACCGGCCGCCCGAGGCGACCACCGCCGCGAGGCGGTCCGCGGCCCGGCGCTGCGCCAGGCCGATCGCGCCCGACACCTCCGCGCCGAGCTGCTCGTACTCGATGTCGATGGTGGCGTTGGGGACCAGGAACCGGAACGCCGTCAGGCGCCCGCCCAGGCTCACCTCCGCGTCGCACACGTCGTCCTCCGAGACACTGCCGGAGAACCGCTCCGGGGAGCGCGCGATCCACTCCCGCAGCTCCGCCGAGCGCGGGTCCGGCGCGCACCGCGCGAGCAGGTCCGCGCCGACTCGCTCGGCCCGCATCACGTGCTCGGCGCGGGCCGCCTCCGCCGCGTCCCAGGCCGCCTCGACGGCCTTCGCCACCGCCCGGTTGCTCATGCGGTCCACGGTGGGGCTCAACGCGAGCGACCCGAGCCGCCCCGTGTAGTCCAGGCGCAGCCACACCACCCGGCCCGCGTCCGTCCCGTCGAAACCGGAGCTCATCAGCTGCGCCGCGAGGGCCGCGGCCCGGTCGGCCGCGTCCGAGGCCGCGCCGACCGTGTCGCGCGGCGGGGCGCCGTCCAGGACCCGCGCCGCGGTGTCCCGAAGCGGCCCTTCGGGAAGCCGCGCCAGCGCGGCCCGGGCCGCGGTGAGGCGGTCCTCGTAGTCGTCGGGTACGGCGATGCGCTCCATGGCGGCCCCTCCTCGGCTCGTCGGGCTCAACGGAAGCCTCCACCCGCGCCTCACGGATCGGTCCTCGCTTCGTCATCCCACGCGCCCCGCGCACGCCTGTGGGACACTGAGGTCCCAACCCGCGGTGAGGAAAGCGACGGTATGGCCCTCGACGTGCGCCTGCTCGGACCCCTGGAGGTCCGCGTGGACGGCGGGCAGGTCGCGGTCCCGCGGGGCAACGCCACGACGATCCTCGCGCTTCTCCTCGACGAGGCGGGCCGGGCCGTCCCCATCAGCGGCCTCGTGGCCGCCGTCTACGGCGACGACCTGCCGCTGGACCCCGAGACGCAGGTGCAGAACACCGTCGGGGTGCTGCGCCGCCAGCTCGGCGCCGCCCGCGGCCGCATCGAGACCGTCGGCCGCGCCTACCGGTTCCGCATCACCGAGGCGGAACTGGACACGCTGCGGTGCAAGGCGAAGGAGAGCGAGGCCCGGGGGCTGCGCCGCGAGGGGCAGGCCGAGAAGGCCGCCGCGGTCCTGCGCGAGGCCCTGGACGAGTGGCGCGGGCCCGCGCTCGCAGACCTCCCCGGCCGGGCCGCGGGGGCGATCGGCCGCCGCCTGGACGAGTACCGGCTCACCCTCCTCGAACAGCGCATCGACGCCGACATCGACACCGGGCGGGCCGCGGGCGCGGTCGAGGAGCTGCGGCAGATCATCGCCGCCCACGACACGCGCCAGCGCCTCGTCGCGCTCCTCATGCGCGCCCTCCACGCCTCCGGCCGCACCGCCGAGGCGCTCGAAGCGTATGCGGCCCTGAAGGAGCGGCTCGCCGACGCGCTCGGCGCCGACCCCGACCGGGAGCTCGTCGCCCTCCACACGGCGATCCTCCGCGACCGGCCCGCCGAACCGGAGCCCCCGCCGCCCGCCGCGTCCGCGGTCCCCGCGATGCTCCCGCGCGCGACCCCGCGGTTCACGGGCCGCGAGACCGAGATCCGGGCCCTGGACCGGTTCCTCATGGACGCGGGCGCCGAAGCCGGGCTCGCCGCCGTCACGGGCATGGGCGGCATCGGGAAGACCGCGCTGGCCGTCCGGTGGGCGCACCGCGTCGCCCACCGGTTCCCCGACGGGCAGCTGTACTTCAACCTGCGCGGCTTCGACCCCGCGGCGCCCGGCGCGACCCCGGAGGACGTCCTCGGGGAGGCGCTCGCGGCCCTCGGCGCGGGCCCCGTCCCGGCCGGGCTGGACGAACGGGCGGGCCTGTACCGGACGATCCTCGCGCAGCGGCGCGTCCTCGTGCTCCTCGACAACGCCCGCGACGCCGCCCACGTGCGCCCGCTGCTCCTCACGGCCCCGGGGAGCTTCACGATCGTGACGAGCCGCGACCGGCTCGTGGGCCTCGACATGAGCGAGGGCGCCGAGGTCGTCCACTTGGGACCGATGCCGGAGGCCGAGTCGGAGGCGCTGCTCGCCCGGCGCATCGGCCCCGAGCGGGCCGCCGCCCACCGGGACGCGGTGGCGCGCATCGCGGCCGCGTGCGGACGGCTCCCGCTGGCGCTCACCCTCGTCGGCTCGTGGGCGGCCGCCGACCCGCACCTGGCGCTCGGCGAGCTCGCCGACCGGCTCGCGGGCGCCGCGAACGTCCTCAACGTGCTCGTCTCCACCGACTTCGCCTCCGATCCGCGCACCGTCTTCGACTGCTCCTACCAGCTGCTCGATGAGCGGGACGCGTTCGCGTTCCGGCTCTTCGGACTCCACCCCGGCCCGGACCTGACGCCCGCGGCCATGGCGAGCCTCATGGGCGCGCCCCTCGCCGACGCCCTCGCCGCCCTCGAAGCGCTCGCCGAGATCAACCTGGTCGAGCCCCTTCCCGGCGGCCGCTACTCCATCCACGACCTGCTGCGCGCCTACGCCGCCGAGTGCTTCGAGGACGAGGTCCCCGACACCGCCCGCCGCGCCGCCGCACTGCGGATGCTGGAGCACTACCTGCACGCAGCCCTCCTTGCGGGGCGACGAGTCTTCGACCCCGGCCGCCCCGCGCCCGGCGTCCACGCCGAGGACCCCGGGCCGGGCTGGTTCGAGGCCGAGCACCGGGTCCTCCACGGGCTCCTGCGCACCCGCGCCGGGTTCCAGGCGGACCTGCGGGTGTGGCAGCTCGGCCGCGTCCTCGCCGAACGCGCCGTCGACGCCGCCGAGGGGGACCTGCTGGAGGCCCAGTCGCTCGCGCTCACCGCCGCAGAGCGCCGCGGCGACGCCCTCGAACGCCTCACCTGCCTGGGCTACATGGCGATCGGCCACCACCGGCACGGCCACCGGGACGCCGCCAGGGCGTGCGCCGACCGCGCCGCGGACCTCGCCGCACGAGCAGGCGGGGCCTGGCCGGGCGCGTTCACCGCGTACCTGGACGCCCTCCTCCGGGACGACCCGGCAGCGGCCCGCCGCGCCAAGACCGGGTTCCGGGAGGCGGGCGACCGCGCCTGGGAGCGGCGGGCCGCCGACCTCGCCGACCGCTGAGCGGGAAACTCGGGCGCCGCCCGGCCCGGCCGGTGCCATGATGGGCCGCATGAGCGAACCCATCGAGCTGTGCTGCCTCCTGCGCGCCCGCCCCGGCCTCGAAGCCGACCTCCACGCCTACGAGGACCAGGTCCTCGCGCTCGTCCCCGAGCACGGCGGTCAGCTCGTCTCCCGCGCGGTCGGCGACGGCGCCGACGGGCAGCCCCACGAGGTCCACACCTACCGGTTCCCGTTGCAGGACAACCTCGACGCGTACATGGCCGACCCCCGCCGGACCGCCCTCACCGCCGAACGCGACCGCGTCGTCGAGTCCACCGCGCTGTTCCCCGTCCGCCTCGCCTGACAGCACCCCCTGACAGCACCGCCCGACCGGTCCGACCGGCTGTCGGATACCCGACAGGCCCGGACCGGTTGCTGCGGTTCGCGTCTCCACCGGCGAGGACACGCCGGCCACGGTCACCGCCGCCGCGACCGGCACCGACGGGGCCTTCGCGACCGGGAGCGTCGACGTCGCCCTCCGGCAGCAGACCCGACGGCACCGGCCCGCTGTGGGACACTGGACATCCCCCCGGCGCCCAGCGGAAGCGGAGACATGCCCACCCTCGACGTGCGCCTGCTCGGGCCCCTGGAGGTCCGCGTCGACGGCGGCGAGACCGCCGTCCCCCGCGGGAAGACCGCGACGATCCTCGCGATCCTCCTCGACGACGCGAACGCCGTCGTCCCCCTGGAGCACCTGATCCGCGCCGTCTACGGCCCGGACCTCCCCAAGGACCCCGAGACGCAGATCCAGAACGCCGTCGGCGTGCTGCGCCGCGAACTCGGGGCCGCCCGCGACCGCATCGAGACCGTCGGCCGCCGCGCCTACCGGTTCCGCATCGCGCCCGAGGAACTCGACCTGCTGCGCTGCAAGGCGAACGAGAACCTGGCCCGGAACCTCCGCGCCGAGGGCCGCCCCGCCGAGGCCGCCGCCGCGCTCCGCGAGGCCCTCGCCGAGTGGCGCGGGCCCGCGCTCGCCGACCTCTCCGGGACCGCCGTGGAGGCGATCCGCCGCCGCTACGACGAGCACCGCCCGAACCTCCTGGAGCGGCGCCTCGAACTCGACCTGGAGCTGGGCCGCGCCGCCGACGTCGTGGACGAGCTGCGGCAGATCGTCGCCGCCCACGACACCCGCCAGCGGTTCACCGCGCTCCTCATGCGCGCCCTCCACGAGTCCGGCCGCACCGCCGAAGCGCTCGAAGCGTTCGCGGCCCTGAAGGACCGCCTGCTCGACAGGCTCGGCGCCGACCCCGACCGGGAACTGGTCGACCTGAACGCGGCGATCCTGCGCGACGAGCCCGCCGGCAGGCACGTGCGCGTCGAGGCGCCCCGCCTCGTCCCCGCGACCCTCCCGCGCGCGATCACCCGGTTCACCGGCCGCGACGACGAGATCCGCGCCCTGGACGACGCCCTCGAAGCGGCCGACGGGGAGGCGGGCCTCGCGGTCGTCGCCGGGATGGGCGGCGTCGGCAAGACCGCGCTCGCGATCCGCTGGGCCCACCGCGTCGCCCACCGGTTCCCCGACGGGCAGCTGTACTTCAACCTCCGCGGGTTCGACCCCCTCAGCGACGGCGCCGACCCCGCCGCGGTCCTCGCCGAAGCCCTTGCGGCCCTCGGAGTCCCGGCCCAGCAGGTCCCGGCCGGGCTCTCGGAGCGGGAGGGCCTGTACCGGACCGTGCTCGCGCGCCGCCGCGTCCTCGTCGTCCTCGACAACGCCCGCGACGCCGCCCAGGTCCGGCCCCTCCTCCCCTCCGCCCCGGGCAGCTTCACGCTCGTGACCTCCCGCGACCGGCTCTCCGGGCTCGACGCCGCCGACGGCGCCGACACCGTGGGCCTCAACCTCATGTCCGAATCGGACGCGTGGGCGCTGCTGGTGCGGCGCATCGGCCTCACCCGCGCCATGGCCGAAGAGGCCCCGGTGCGGCGCATCGTCACCGCGTGCGGGCGCCTCCCGCTGGCGCTCACGCTCATCGGCGCGTGGGCCGCCCGCCACCCCCGGTTCTCCATCGCGTCCCTCGCCGACCGGCTCGACCAGACCACGAACGTGTTCAAGATCCTCACCGACACCGACCCGGCCTCCGACCCGCGCTCGGTGTTCGCCTGCTCCTACCAGGAGCTCGGCTCCCGTGCCGCCCAGGCGTTCCGCCTCTTCGGCCTCCACCCCGGCGCCGAGGCCACCCCCGCCGCCATGGCCAGCCTCATGGGCACCCCAGCGGCCGAAGCCGAAGCGGCCCTTGAAGAACTCGCCGACGTCCACCTCGTCGAGCAGCCCAGCGAGGACCGGTACGCCATGCACGACCTGCTGCGCGCCTACGCGAAAGAGCGCCTGGCAGAGGAGGTCGCGCCCGAGCGGCGCACCGCCGCCGAACGCCGCCTCGTCGCCTACTACCTGCACTCAGCGCGCGCCGCCGACCGGCTCCTGCTCCTCTCCGGCGACCGCGTCCCGCTCGACCCGGCCCCCGAGGGCGTCCTGCCCGAGCCCGTCCCCGGGCCCCGCAGGGCCCTCGCCTGGTTCGAGACCGAGTACCCCGTCCTCCTCGACCTGGCCCTGCGCCCCTCCGCCGCAACCGATGCGGACGTGCAGGGCCTGGCCCGGTGCCTCGCCGAGTACATGATCATGCGCGCGCTCGGCGCCGACCTCCACGCCGCCCAGACCGCCGCGCTCGCCGCCGCCGAACGCCGCGGCGACGTCCTCGGCCAGGTCGTCGCCCACGGCTACCTCGGGGCCGCCGCGGCCCTCGCGGGCGACGCGCCCGCCGCCGCCCGCAGCATCGGCCGCGCCGAGGCCCTCGCCGCCGACGACCCGTGGGCCGCCGGGTTCACCGCGTACGGCCGGGCCGTCCTCGCCGCGCGGACCGGCGACGACGCCGCCGCGCTCGCGGGCTGCCAGGCCGCCGCCGACGCGTTCACCGCCGCGGGGGACCGGTTCTGGGCGTACCGGGCGCACGCCGGGACCGGCTGGCACGCGGCCGCGCTCGGCCGCCACGACGAGGCCCGTCGCCGCTTCGAGGAGCTCATGGCCGTCGCCGCGGAGGCCGGGTCGCCCATCGGCGTCGGCAACGCCCACCTCGGCTTCGGGTACCTCGACCACCTCCAGGGCCGCCACGACGAGGCCCTCGCCGAGTACGACGCCGCGGGCCGGGCCCTCACCGAGGGCGGGAACCTCCCCGCCGCCGCGTACGCGCAGGAGCTCGCGGGCGTCGCCCGCATGGCCGCGGGCGCGGCCGCCGCCGCCCGCGCCGACTGGCGGGCCGCCGAAGCGGTCTACCTCGAATTCGGGACCGTCCTCGAACTCGCCCGCGTCCGCGCCCGCCTCGCCGGGAACGGGGCCCGCCCGGACGCGTGAAGGGCCCCGCCCGAAGGCGGAGCCCCTCACTGAGAGTTCTTGCCGCTTAAGCGGTCTCGGCGTCGAAGTCCGTGGCGAGCAGCGCGTCCACCGACGCCTGGTAGGAATCGGTGCCCGACTGGGCGATCGACGCGATCCCCAGGAACCCGTTCACGCCGTCCACGTCCACCACCAGGATCGCCGTGTCCTCGAACGTGTCGGTGCTCGCGTCCGTCGACGTCCACGAGTTCTTCCACGTCGCCAGCACGCCGGCCTTCCCGTCGACCTCCACGTCCTGGTACACGATCTCGCTCATCTCGTACCCGACGACCGTCGAGAACGCCCCGTCCAGCCACACCTCCGCGGCGTTCGCCGCCGACGCCTCCAGGTCCGCCGGGTCGTACTGCGCGACCGCCCCCGAGAACAGGCCCGTCCCGAGGAACGAGATCCACACGTCCGTGTGCTGGATGACGTACGCCTCCGAGTCGGTCATCGGCTCGTACGCCACGCCCGGCCCGTAGTACGGCGCCCAGTCGCCGCTCGCCGGGAGCGGCGTGACCGCCCCGATCGACGCCACCGTCAGGCCCGTCCCCGACGGCCCGGGGGCCTCCTCGTCCGTGCCCTCCTCGTCGCCCGACTCCCCGCCGTCGTCCGGCGCGCTCTCCTGCGACGTCGTCGGGTCCTGCCCGCCCGCGAGGTCGCCCTCGTCCTCGTCCCCGCCGCCGAGCCAGAAGTACCCGCCGACCGCGCCCAGCGCCATCAGCAGCACCACCCCGATGACCAGCAGGGCCGTCCCGCCCCCGCCCTTCGTCGTCGCCTGCACCGGCGGCGGCCCGTACCCCTGGTACGGGTGGTACGGCTGGTTCGGGTCGTAGCCCTGCTGCGGGTAGTACTGCGCGTTCGGGTCGTACCCGCCCGGCAGCTGCGTCGTCTGCTGCGACGGCACCTGGGGCGCGTACGACGGCCCGGCCTGCCCGGGCGCGTAGCCCCCCGCGGGCGGCTGCGACGCGGGCTGCTGCGACTGGCCGTACGGGTTCTGAGCGTAAGGGTCCGGGGCCTGGGCGTCCTGGGCGTACGGGTCCGGGGCACCAGGGGGCACCGCGCCGGGGTCCTGCGGGGGGTACGTCATGGACCGATCGTATCCGGACCCCGCCGCCGCTGTCCTCGTCCGTTCTCCTGAGAAAACGCTAAACCGGGACGGGTGGACACCCGCCCCGGCTTCAGGGATCCGAAACTCACCCCAGTATCACCGACCTGTCAAGATCGGATTCGTTAGCTCACGAACACGGCCACCGTCCGCCCCGGCACCGTGAACGTGCCCGTCGCGTCGTCGAACGCCGCCTCCGCGAACACCGGGTCCGCCGAGTCCTCCAGGACCGGGTGCAGCCCCGCCCCCGAACCCGCCGCGTCCGCCACGGTCTGGCCGACCGCGTCCGGCGACGCGTTGAACACCACGGTGACCTCGTCGAACGCGTCGTCCAGACCGCCCATGCCGATCCGCATCGTGATCACGCCCGGCACCTCCGACGCCGTCCCCGACAGCGGGAACGACACCCGCTCCGCGACCTCCTCGCCCGTCCCGAGACTGAACGCCCCCGTCGAGGACGAGATCCGCAGCAGCTCCACGAACCGGTCGTCCGCGAGCGCGATGTCCTCGCACGAAGGCGCGTCCACCGAGGCCAGGGCGTCCTCCGCATACGGCCACTTCGCCTCCGACGTCCACGCCGGGGGCAGACCCGACCCGAACCCGTTCGACGACGACCCGAACCCCTCGGCCCCGGTGCAGTCCCAGCGGATCGCGTTGAACCAGTCCCCCGAGTCGTACGAGTCCCGGTCCAGGGACTTCGACCGGAGCAGCTCCGAACCGGCCGTCGTGAACCCGGTCCCCTGGCTCAGCACCGCCGCCGCCAGCGACAGCACCTGCATCCGCGCCCGGTCCGTCCCGCCGGTGTCCGGACCCAGCTTGTACGCCAGCGCGTCGAACAGGATCTCGTTGTCATGAGCGTCCACATAGCTCACCGACTCCGCCGGGTCGGCGGCGTACCCCGCCGCGGCCCCGTTGTAGTCCACGCCCGCACCGGTCGTCGCCGACCCGTCCGAAGCCGTGAACGAGTAGTCCGCGAGGTTCCCGACCAGGCCCACCTTCACCAGGTCCTGCGCGTGCAGCAGCGCCGCCAGCTCCCCGTCCGTGGCCTCGCCGTCGTTGTCCGCCGTCCACAGGCCCGAACCGAAGCCCTGCACGGTCGGGTCCTCATCGAACGGGCCGCCGCCGCGCACGGCGTCGCGCATCCGGTCGTTGAACGTCCCGATCCCCGTGCCCGCCATGTTCGACTGCGTCGCCTGCTCGAACAGGGCGTCCCCGGCGACCTCGCCGAAGTCCCAGCCCTCCCCGTACAGCAGCACGTCATCATCGAGGGCCGCCTGCACCGCGAGCATGTTCGCCTTCGGGTGGTGGCCCATCAGGTCGAACCGGAACCCGTCCACGTGGTACGCGTCCTGCCACAGCACCGTCGACTCCACCACGAACTTCCCGAACATCGGCCGCTCCGGCGCGGTGTTCGCGCAGCACGTCGACGTGTACACCTCGCCGTCCGCGTCGAGCCGCTGGTAGTAGCCCGGCACGATCCGGTCCAGCACCGACTTCCCGTCCGTCCCGGACGCCGCCGTGTGGTTGTAGACCACGTCGTTCACCACCCGCAGCCCCAGGTCGTGCAGCGCCGCCACCATCCGCCGGTACTCCAGGATGCGCTGCACCCCTTCGGCGTCGGTGGCGTAGGAGCCCTCCGGGACGTTGAAGTGCAGCGGGTCGTAGCCCCAGTTGTACGCGTCGTCGGCGCGGACCGCCCCGACGCACGCCTGCTGCTCCGTCGAGTTCCCGGCCATCAGGTCCAGGTCGCAGTCCACAGCGGCCTGGCCCGTCTCCGGGATCGACGCGATGTCGAACGTCGGCAGCAGGTGCACGTAGTTCAACCCCGCGTCGGCCAGCTCCGCAAGGTGCCGCACCGAGACCGAGTCCTCCTGCGTGAACGCGGCATACGTCCCGCGCAGCTCCTCGTCCACCGACTCGTCGGCGACCGAGAAGTCCCGCACGTGCACCTCCCACACCTGCGCCGCAGCGGGATCGACCTCCGCGGGCGGGTCCTCGCGGTCCCACCCGCGCGGCTTCAGGTCCGCGTCGTCCAGGTTCACGATCTGGCTGTGCGTCGAGTCCGCGGCCAGGGACACCGAGTACGGGTCCGTCACCGAGTACGACTCCACCCGCTGCGACGCCGGATGCCACACCTCGACCGCGAACCGGTAGTACTTCCGGTCCCAGCCCTTGGCGCCCTTGACGGTCCACACCCCGGTCCGCTCCGAGAACGACATCTCGTGCAGCTCGGGCGAGGTGTCATCGGGCGAGTCGTACAACTCCAGCGACACCGAACCCGCCGTCGGCGCCCACAGCGCCAGCTGCGGCTTCTTCCCCTTCCACGTCACGCCCAGGTCGGCGTCCAGGGCCGCGTCGTAGACGTCGTCGACAACGCCAGCGGTCTGCACACCCGTTGCGTACCAGGCCATGCCCGTGTGGTCGCGTTCGACCGCGACGAGCTGCCCGCGCAGCGCCTCCCGGATCGCGTCCCCGTCCGCATCGACGTCGAACGCCCTGTAACCCCAGTACGCGGGCCACGCCTGGCGCTGCGCCTCGGTGAGACCGCCCTTGGGCGTCAAGGAGATCGCGTCGAACTCGCCGGTGAGGGCGCCGTCCTCGACCGCGATCGAGCCGTCGGCGCTGGCGAGCAGCTCGAAGACCTTCCCGTCGGTCGACTCGGTGTTCAGCGCGATGGTGTCGGCGTCGAGCCAGACCGCCTGCTCTTTCGTCAGGTCGAGGTCCTGGCCGCGGCCGGTGGAGGCCCCGGCGGGGCGCACGTAGCCCTCGGTGGCGGCGGTGATCCAGACTTCCTGCCCGTACTCGGCGAACACGAGCCGCTGGTCGGTGGGGAGGTCCTTCTCGTCGCCGTTGTGGAGGATGTACGAGAGCGCCTCGGCGTCGTCGGCGAGGTCCACTTCGTAGACGGCGCCGAAGGAGTCGGTCCGGGCGGGTTGGAGCCCGGCGTTCCAGTCGGTGGGGTCGGCGGCGCCCTCCCAGGTGTGGAGGGTCCAGCCGTCGTAGTCGCCGTCGGGGCGCTGGTAGTGGACGACGGCCTTGCCGTCGGCGGCGGCCTGCGTGTCGTGCGCGCCCGTGGGCGTCACCCAGGTCTCGCCGAGCTGCGCGGGGGTGAGCAGCACGTCGGAGCCGTAGAGTTTCGTGTCGCCTGAGTGGACGATGAGGCCCATCTGCGCGTCGAAGTCGTCCACGGGCACCTGCCAGTAGCGGCCCCACTCGTCGGTCCCGTCGGGCTGCCGCGGTGCGTCCCAGGCGGTCTCGACGCCGTCGGCGAGGGCGTCGCCCCACAGGTGCAGGCCCCAGTCGGTGCCGTCGTCGGGGGCGTGGACGGTGACGTACCCGTTGGCCTCGGCCAGCGAGTACGCGATGTCTCCGGTTCCGGCGTCGAGCCAGATCTCGGGGTGCTCGCCCGGGTCGAACGCCCGGTCGCCCGGGTAGTCCTTGTTCCCGTCCTCGTCGATGACGAGGAACCCGACCTCGTTCGCGTCCTCGGCCAGCTTGATCGGCGCGAAGGACCCGTAGGAGTCGCTGCCGGAGAACGGGTTCGCTTCGGGCCACACGGTGCTCGACTCCTCGGCGACGTCGCCCCACACGTACAGGCCCCACTGCTCGGGGTCGCCGTTGTAGTGGACGTTCGCCCAGGTCAGTGAACCGCCGGCCTGGTCGGGTGTCGCCACCGCGGTGATCGCCTTCGCGGAGGCGCTGCGGCCGGTCCGGTCGACGGCCACGGCCTTGAACTCGACGCTCTGGTCCCCTTGCAGCCCTTGCAGGTCGTAGGCGACGCGGTGGTCGGGTCCGGGGGAGGTGCCGACGTAGGTCCACTCGCCGCCGTCGACGGACGCGGCGAACGCGACCCGCGCGAGCGGGTCCCCGGTGACGTCGGCCTCGACGTACGCGGTGGTCGCCGACTCCGCTGCCACGGTGAGCGACACGGTCGGCGAGTCCCCGGTGTCGACCGGGTCGTCCGCGCGGAACACGACGGCCGACAGGGCCGGGACCGTGACCGTGGCGGCGCCGTCGGCGGCCTCGATGGACCCATCCCCGTAGACGTCCGAGAAGGTGTCGGAGTAGGTCTCGACTTCGACGGTCTGCGGCTCGGTCGAGTTCGACACGGCCACAAGGTATTCCACGCCGTCGTCGCCGATGCGCGAGAAGGAGAACACCCCGCCTTCGGAGGAGCGCGTCACCTGGGTGCCGTTCGCGAGCGCCGGGTGGTCCTTGCGGAGCTGCCCGAGTTCGGCGATGGCCCGGTAGACCGGGTGGCCGGTGTCGAAGTTGTCGTCGGCGTGGGTGCTGTCGGTGCCGATCAGCTCGTCGTCCAGGTACTCGTCCACTTGGGACGCGAACATGGTCTGGCGGGAGTAGTCGTCCCCGCCGGAGCCGGTGAAGCCCTGCTCGTCGCCGTAGTAGACGACGGGCTGGCCGCGGGTGAGGAACATGAGCTGCTGGGCGAGGATCGCCCGCTGCGTCCAGGTGGCCTCGTCGGTGGTCTCCACGATGGTGCGCCCGACGCGGCCGATGTCGTGGTTCGAGACGAACGTGGGCGTCGACAGGGCGTCGGTGCCTTCGGCGGTGAACAGCGCGTCCGACTCGTACACGGTCGCGAGGCCCTCGGCCCCGGAGGCGCCGGTCGCGAACCCTGTTGCGGCGCCGTGGAACCCGAAGTCGAGGACGGCGTCCAGGTCGCCTTGGCGCACGTAGGTGCTCGTGTAGGCCGGGTCGCCTGAGTAGACCTCGCCGAACGCGAAGAAGTCGATGCCCTCGGCCTCGGCGGCGTCGCGGACGCCGGCCATGAACTGGGGCCAGAACTCCAGGTTCACGTGCTTGGCGGTGTCGAGGCGGAACCCGTCGACGCCGGAGTCGGCGATCCAGTCGGCGTAGACGTCGATCCACCCGTCCACGACCTCGGGCCGCTCGGTCCACAGGTCGTCGAGCCCGGAGAAGTCGCCGTACGTGGAGGACTCGCCGGTGTAGGTCGAGTTCCCCCGGTTGTGGTAGTTCGCGGGATCGTTCAGCCAGTCGGGGGACTTGAGGTCCTCCTCGCCCGGCTCAAGCTCAGGCGTGTAAGGCGATCCCTCAGCGGTGACCGCCGGGAACTCATCGGATGCTGCGTAGTTCGCGTCGTCGAAGGGCCGCCCTTCCGCATCCGTGTAAGGGGAGTCCTCCTTGGAGACGTACCCGTCGCCGTCCTCGGCGTACTCGATCACGTCGGCGGTGTGGTTGACGACCACGTCCAGGTAGATCTCGATGCCCCGGTCGTGGGCGGCGCCGATGAGGCTCTGGAGTTCGGCGTCGTCGCCCAGGTGCGGGTCGACGGCGGTGAAGTCGGTGCCCCAGTAGCCGTGGTAGCCCGCGCCGGTCCAGGTCTCGGAGACCTGCACTGGCTGGTTGACGACGACGGGGGTCAGCCAGATCGCGGTGGTGCCGAGGCCCTCGATGTAGTCGAGCCGCTGCTCGACCCCGGCGAGGTCGCCGCCCTGGTAGAACATGCGCTGCGTGGGGTCGTAGCCGTTCTCGGCCGCGCCGCCTTCGATGCCGCCGGTGTTGTTGGACGGGTCGCCGTCGGCGAAGCGGTCGGTCATGACGAAGTAGAACTGCTCGGCGTCCTCGGCGGGTGCCTGGGCGAGCGCGGCCAGTTGGGAGTCGGTGGGCTCGTCGGTCCACGAGCCGTCGTCGGGCGGGTCGCCGGGGCTGGTGCAGGCGGTGAGTACCAGGGCGGCGCCCAGCACTCCCGCCGCGGTTCGGGCGGTACGCGGCATTGCGCTTCATCCTCCGGGGTCGAGCGGGGGCGCCTGGTGACGGGTGGCGCACCCCGTGTGCGCAAGAACATACCACCTCTGCAATTTCCTTACAAGATTCTGATAGTCCATTGCGCCACCGTTCCCGGGAACGCAGCGCAGCCCCCCGCGGATGCGGAGGGCTGCAGCGGATCGGGGAGCGGCTAGTGGCGCTCGTCCTCCAGGTGCCGGGTCGGCACCGGGGCGGAGTGCTCGTAGTACACGGACTTGACCGGCACGGGGAAGGCGGAGGTGCCGAACGGCGAGGCCGCGCCGATGACGCCGGAGGTGAACTCGCCGACCTCCAGGTGCCCGGGCTTGACCTCGCGGGAGCGGGTCTTGGCGGCCTTCGTTGCGGGCGCGTTGTCGGCCTCGCGGCCCACCAGGTTCGAGTCACTCATGACCTGGATCTTAACGGGCGCCTCAGCGGCCGGGAACCGGATCACGGGTGCCTCGGGTCACGCCCGGCCGGCACCGCAGGACACGGGCGGCGGCGAGCCTCCCGCCCGTCCACAGGCCGTACCTGGACACGGCCCGGTACCCGTAGCCCGAGCAGCTCGGCACGAACCGGCACTGCACCTGCACGCGCGGCGACAGGTAGCGGCGGTAGCACGCGATCGCCCGCAGCCCGAACCGCCGCGGCCCCTCCCGGCGGGTCGCCTCCGCACGCGCCAGCCGCTCCGGCGTCAACCGCCCGAACCCCAAGGCCCCCAGTGCCATCGAATGGAACGGCCCCGGATCGGTCGCGCCCCCGCACGGCCCCGCGCACGCGTTGCACGGCCCGCCCGGATCGCACGCGGCCCCGAGCGGCGCCCCGCAGCCGGTCGAACAGCCCGGCTGGTACACGCCGACGCACCCGGAGATCTCCACCCGACAGTTCTACACGCCGCCCGCCGCGGGCCTCCGCGCGTACGTGCATGTCCGAAAAGGAACCACTGCCCGTTGTAGCACGAATACCCCTGTATCAGGGAATTGCCAGGTTCGGCACAGGCCCGGTTCAGTCTCGGGGATCACGGTGAAGCCCTCGGGGAATGAGGGGTTCCCGAGGGGTTATGGACCCGGTGGGGCCATCGGACTCATCCTCCACTGACGATCGCCGCCGGCCCCACCGGGTACTCGCACCCGTCTCAGCGGTACCGCTCCGGGTCCGGCAGCAGCTCGTTCATCGCGCCCGACCGGAACCCCTGCGCGTCGAGCCGCACCTCCGCGAACCCGGTCACCGCCTCCAGCAGCGTCGGCCGCTCGGCGACCGCCGCCACCAGCTCGGCGTCGATCTCCACGCGCGCGGTCCCGCCGCCCATGTCGCGCACCCGCAGGTTCCGCACCGGGATCGCGGCCTCTCCGAACGCGTCGCGCAGCGCCTCCTCGGCCTCGGCGACCCGCCGCAGCCCGTCGGCGGTGACCTCGACCCCGTACGCGATCCGGCTCGCCAGGCACGCCGCCGCCGGCTTGTCCCAAGTGGACAATCCCCATGCCTGCGACGCGGCGCGGATCGCGGCCTTCGTGAGCCCGGCGTCGGCCAGCGGCGTGATCGCCCCGGCCCCGGCCGCGGCGCGGATGCCCGGCCGGAACCCGGCGGCGAGGTCGTCGGCGTTCGTGCCGGTCGCGACGGCGGCGACGCCGCGCGCCGCGGCGAGCGGTGCGACGACGCTCATCAGCTCGGTCTTGCAGAAGAAGCACCGGTCGCCCTCGTTGGCGCGGTAGCCCTCCCGTGAGAGCTCGTCGGTGGCCGGCGCGTGGTGGACGACCCCGAGCCCCTCGGCGAACACCCGCGCCCGGTCGAGCTCGGCCGTCGGCAGCGACGGCGACACGGCCGTCGCGGCCTCGACCCGCTCCGGGCCGAGCGCCCGCACGGCGGCGGCGAGCAGGAACGCCGAGTCGGCGCCGCCGGAGAACGCCACCATGAGCGAGGGCAGCGAGGCGAGCCGTTCGAGCAGCGCGTCCACGCCCTGTCCGGGTGCGGGAAGGGCCGCTTGGGGATCGGAGGTCACCCCTCAGAGACTAGCCCGCCTCACGGCTGCACCGTTTTCCATGGACATAACGGATATGTCCATACCGATGGGCCCCCGGTTCAACAACCCTGCCCGAGAGGTCCGACAAGTCGGGGTTCGCGAGCGCTCCTCGGAACCGGGAGGACCGGCGGAGCGCGCCGCGGCCGCAGCAGTGGGTCGGGCGCGGGTTCCCGTGCGGCTATTCGAGGTCGGTGGCGACGGCGCGGAGGAGTTCGGCGATCTTGGCGCCGGTCTTGCGGTCGGGGCGCCTGCCGCGGGAGAGCGGGGGCATGACCTGCTGTTCGAGGACGCCGATGAGGTCCTGGAGGAGGCTGTTGAGCTCCTCGGGGGAGCGCTTGGGCGTCTCGGGGACCGCGGTCGCGCCGACGCTCGCCGGGGCGGCGAGCACGTGGAGGCCCATCGCCTGGACGCCGCGGCGCGTGTCGATGATGCTGTACTCGACCTTGGTCCCCTTGGCGAGCTCCTCCACGCCTTCGGGGAGCGCGTCGCGGTGCACGAAGACGTCCTTGCCGCCGTCGTCGCGGGAGACGAATCCGAATCCCTTCTCGGCGTCGAACCATTTCACTCGACCACTGGGCACCGCTGAACCTCGAACTTCTCTCCGCCTGCCGGCTACTGATGAGTCCGTCAAGCCTAGCGTGGCGTGGACCGGACGGTCCGGAACGCCCGGGTGAGGGCGCCGCCACGCACCGCGATACCCGCCCGGGCCCTTGGGGATCGCGCACGGAAGCGCCGGTCGGCGCGCCCGTCAGGGGACGGCGATGCCGAGCTTCGGCACCAGCCCGAGCTCCGCGGCGCCGCCGAGGAGCCGCTCGACCGCCGAGCGCCCCTCCTCGCCGAGGTCGCGGGAGAACTCGTTGACGTACAGCTCGATGTGCTTGGCGCACACCTCGTCGGACATCTCCTGGGCGTGCTCGGCGACGTACGCGCGGCTCGCCTCCGGGTTCGCCCACGCGTAGTCGAGGGACGCGCGGATCGCGTCGGTGACCGCCTCCGTGTCGAGACGGGACTTCGCGACGATCGCGCCGAGCGGGATCGGGCAGCCGGTCGCGCCCTCCCACCACTCGCCGAGGTCGACCATCGACGCGAGGGCGTACTCGCCGTACGTGAACCGGGCCTCGTGGATGACGAGCCCGGCGTCGAAGCGGCCGTCGCGGACGGCGGGCATGATCTGGTCGAACGGGACGACCTCGACGGCCACGTCCGGTGAGCCGAGGTCGCGCAGCCACAGGTTGAACAGGAGGAACGCGGTCGAGCGGTCCGAGGGCACGGCGACGCGCTTCCCCTCCAAGCCTGCGAGCCCGGCGGGGCCGGTGAGGACCAGCGGCCCGCACCCGCGCCCGAGCGCGCCGCCCGCGGGCAGCAGCGTCCACTCGGGGCCGAGGTGCGGCAGGGCCGCGTACGAGACCTTCGCGACGTCGAACTCGCCCCGCGCGCACGCGCTGTTGGTGACGTCGATGTCGGCGAACGTGAGGCGGGTGGCGGGGGCGCCGTCGATGAGGCCGGAGGTCCACGCGTGGTAGATGAACGTGTCGTTCGGGCACGGCGAGTGCGCCAGGTGCAGCGCGGGGCCGTCCTGCGGGTACGTGTCGAAGGGGACGCCGAGTGCGGCCATGGCTACAGCTCCCTGACCGCGCCGGTGAGGGACTTCAGGGCCGAGCCCCAGTCCCACTGCTCGACGTCGCGGTCGCCGACGAAGTTGGAGACGGTGCGGATCTCCGCGAACGGCAGGCCCGCGTGCTGGGCGGCCGTGGCGACGCCGAAGCCCTCCATGGCCTCCCCGACCGCGTCGGGGTAGCGGTGGGCGAGGTTCGCGGCCTGCCCGTCGGAGCCGGTGATCGACGCGAGGGTGAGGATCTCGCCGCGCACGCCCTCGACGGCGACGGTGAGGACCGTGTTGCAGCCGATCCGGTTGGTGCCGAAGCCGATCTCGTCGATCGGCTGGAACCGCCACGGGAGGTTCACGCCGAGCTCGGCGTGGACGGAGTCGGTGGCGATGAGCACGTCGCCGATCCGGGCGCGGCCCTGGAACGCCCCGCAGATGCCCGCGTTGACGACGACGTCGTACGCGCGGCCCATGTGGCTGTTCTCGGCGATGGTCCGCGCGGTGGAGGCGGCGGCCGCGGCAGGGCCGACCCCGCAGACGAGGATGTCCAGCTCGTGGCGGAGCGAGCGCCCGGCCTCGACGGCCTGGGCCTCCTCGGCGACCGCGCACACGACGAGTATTCGCATGCCTGAAACGGTACCGGCCCGGCGGCCGCTCCGGCCGCCGCACGGACCGTGGCGCCCGCCGCAGCGGGCCCGCGGACCCGATCGGCCGTGGTGCGCGCCACCGGGGCGCCGGACGCCCGGCCCGGCAGCGCTCGACACGCCGCGGCATCGGCCGCTCCCGCGCAGCGCGACCGTCCCCGGGTCCGGCGGGCAGCCCGAGGTTGACCTCTGGGTAAGGGCCCCCGGTTTCCAGCGTCCCTCCGGGGTGCGACATTTCCGGCCGCCGTCAAGGGAGGTGTGGCGCATTCCGCTCCCCGCCGGGCGCACCGTCCGCCGGGTGCGGGCGCGAGCTGACCTATGCTTGAAAGCGTGCCTGACAGCTCCACCACTTCCGCCGCCGCAAAGACCGCCCGCGCCCGCAAGCCCCGCCTGGACAAGGCCCTCGCCGACGCCGTCGACCTCGCGCGCGAGTCCGCCGAGGACGCCGGCGACGGGATCGGGGAGCACCTGAGCGTCGAGGCCGAGTCGGAGCGGGTCGTCACCCACTACTTCGAGTGCACCCTCCCCGGCTACCGCGGCTGGCGCTGGGCCGTCGTGCTCACCCGCGCCCCCCGCGCCCGCGCCGCCACCGTCTCCGAGACCGCGCTCCTGCCCGGCCCCGACGCGCTCCGCGCCCCCGCGTGGGTCCCGTGGGCCGACCGCCTCGAAGGCGGCGAGGTCGGCACCGGCGAAGTCCTCCCCACCGAGGACGACGACGACCGCCTCATGCCCGCCTACCAGCTCTCCGACGACGACGCCGTCGAGGACATCGCCTACGAGCTGGGCCTCGGCCGCGAGCGCGTCATGAACCGCGAGGGCCGCTCCGAGACCGCGCAGCGCTGGTACGACGGCGACCGCGGCCCCACCGCCCCGATCGCCGAGGCCGCGCCCGCGCCCGCCCGCTGCGGCACGTGCGGGTTCTTCATGCCGCTCGCCGGGTCGATGCGCCTCGCGTTCGGCGCCTGCGCGAACCTCTACTCCTCCGAGGACGCCCGCGTCGTCTCCGCCGACCACGGCTGCGGCGCGCACTCCCAGATCAGCGAGTTCGTGGACACCACGCCGCAGGGCGTGGAGAAGTCCGAGATCGTCTACGACGACGAGGGCTCCGAGATCCTCTAGGGGCCCGGTCGGGGTCAGCCCTGCCGGTCCCGGCCGAAGTGACGCCTGTCGGCGACGACCATCGCGGCCGTGCCGAGGAGGCCCACGATCACGCCGGTGAGCGCGCACGCGCCCCACCATTCGCGGCCCGAGTCCGCGAGCGGCTCGCGGAACAGCTGGGTCAGCACCAGTGCGACCGCCCACAGTAGAGTCCCGGTGACGGCGATCGGCGTCATGCGCAGCCGCACCGCGTCGGCGGCGGGGAGCTCGGGCGTCTTCTTCACGCGGTGGTAGGCGGCGCGGGGGTTCGCCGACGAGCCGGACGCGGCCGGGGGCTGGGAACTTCCGTCGGTGGACACGCTGCCAATGTACGCTGCGACAGTCCCCGCGACAATCGGTCACGCCGACGCGAGTCGGGATCGCGTTGCCGGGGACGGACACCGCCGGGGGTCGCGCCGCCGCGATCGCGTATAGGCACCCCGCCGGTTGTGGTCCGCCGGTAGGGTTGGGCGTACGCTCGGATGAGCTGGCAATGCGGCGCTGACGAAGACACGAGGGGTGGAAGGCATGAGGCCGGTACGGTTCGTAGCCCTCTCTGAGGACGGTCATGCGCTCGTGCTCGCCGACGAACTCGGCCGCCTGCTGGCCCTCCCGCTCGACGAGCGGGTCGCCGCCGTGGTCGACGTCCCCGAGGGCGGCAGCGCCCTCCGGGCCAAAATGGACGCCCCGCCGTCCAAACCGGCCGCCGCGAGCCGCCCCGTCCCGCAGCGCCCGGCCGCCGTCAACCTCTCGCCCCGCGACATCCAGACCCGCATCCGCGCCGGCGAGTCCGCCGAGGACATCGCCGCGTCCGCGCAGGTCGCCGTCGACCGGGTCCTGCGCTACGCCGGGCCGGTCCTCCAGGAGCGCGCCATGCTCGCCCAGGCCGCCCGCCGCTCGCGGCTGGCGACCTCCGAGCGCGGCGAGCGCATGTCGAACGTCGTGGACGTGAAGCTCGGCACGCACGGCGTGGACCCCGAGGCCGTCTCGTGGGACGCGTGGCGCACCGAGGACGGCTCCTGGCTCGTCCAGGCGTCCTGGTCCTCCGGGAAGACCACCGCGCGCGCCCGCTGGAAGCTCGACCGGGCCCGCCAGACCGTCACGCCCGACGACGAGATGGCGCAGTTCCTCTCGACGCCGCTGCCGGTGCAGGTCGCCGCGCCCAAGGACGTCCCGAGCGACCTGGGCGTGCGCCCGGGCGACCCGGTGCGGCCCTCGCGCGACCCGATGCACGGCCTGCGCGAGCTCGACGACGACTCCCGGCCCGACCCGCTGCGCCGCGACCGCCTCCGGGAGGTCCTGGAGCGCCCGCTCGACGACGTCGGCGGGCGCGGCAAGCGCACTTCGCAGCTGGGCCTGCCCGGGACGACCGCGCCCGAGCAGCGGGAGACCCCCGAGGTCCCCTCGCTCGCGGTGCTGCGCCCGAACAAGCGCACCGTCGCCGACGACGACCTGAACGCCCTGCCGCTCGCCGCGGCCGGGTCGAAGCCGCGCAACCAGCTGCCCGGCTGGGACGACGTGCTCTTCGGGACCGCCGGCAAGGACTAGCCGAGCGGTACACATCGCTTCAGCGGCGGGGCGGGCCTTCGGGCCCGCCCCGCCGTTTTCCGCGCAGCCTTCATGGCCCGGAGTGCGTTGGGCCCCCGGTCAAAACCCTGGCACGGGGGTGTGACATTCCGTGGTCTCCCCAGGTCGTCCCAGGATTCGGGAGGGGGCGGGGGCGGATGCGGGACGGGTGAGAGAAGTCGGTCTCACTTACTGGCTTGCCGACCGGTAAGTAAATATCATTGAATGCGATGTCTCCGGTCCTCCTCGGCCAGCTGCGCCACACGTTCAGAGCCCTCGCCTACCCCGCCTTCCGGGTGTACGCCGCCGGGCAGCTCGTCGGCACCCTCGCATTCTGGCTCCAGACGACCGCCGTCTCCTGGCTCGTGCTCGAACTCTCCGGGAACTCCGGGACCGCCCTCGGATGGACCCTCGCGCTCCAGTTCGGCCCCTACCTCCTCTTCGGCCTCCACGGCGGGAAGATCGCCGACAGCTTCGACAAGCGCCGCGTCCTCCTCCTGTGCTCCCTGTGCTCCTCCGCGGTCATCGCCGTCCTCGGCGCCGTCGTCTTCACCGGCCACATCGAACTGTGGATGGTGTACGTCGGCATGTTCGCCTTCGGGTCCGTCGCCGTCGTCGAGGGTCCCGCCCGCCAGGCGTTCTACTCCGAGATCGTCGAACTCGAAGCGCTCCCCAACGCCGTCGGCCTCGGCAGCGCCATCTTCAACACCAGCCGCATCGCCGGGCCCGCCCTCGCGGGCGTCCTCATCGCCGTCACCTCCACCGGGACGGTGATCGTCAGCTGCGCCGTGCTCGCCCTCGGCCCGGCCGTCGCCTGCATGGTCCTGCTGCGCCGCAGCCTCTCCAACCCCGTGCACCGCCGCGCCGACTCCGGCGGCATCCGCGAGGCCCTGCGCTACGCCGGCGCCCGGCCCGACATCATCGCCGTCCTCGTCGTCTCGCTCCTGGTCTCGGGCTTCACGTTCAACTTCGCGCTGACCCTGTCGATGCTGGCGCGCACCGAGTTCAAGACCGGCGCCGACTCCTACGGCCTGCTCCTGACCGCGCTCGCGGTCGGCGCGCTCGCCGGGTCCCTCGCCTCCGGGCGCCGCTCCGGGCGCCCCACCCTGAACACGATGCTCCTGTCCTCGGCGCTGCTGGGCGTCGGCACGTTCGCCGTCGGCTTCTCGCCCTCGCTGTGGACGGCCATGGCGCTCCTCGCGCCCACCGGGTTCGCGATGGTCTTCTACGCGCAGGCCGCGAACCAGCGCGTCCAGATGGGCGTGCGCCCCGACTACCGCGGCCGCGTCCTGAGCCTGTACATGCTCGTGTTCCTCGGATCCACCGCCGTGTTCGCGCCGATCGTCGGCTGGTTCATGGAGGAGTACGGCGCCCGCGCGGGCCTGTGGCTCGGCGGCCTCATCGCGATCGTCACCCCCGCGGTCGTGGCCCTCGCCAAGCGGTCGCAGCTGCGCCGCCGCGCGGGCGCGCTCGCCGGGAAGGCCATGCCGTAAGCCCCCACGGGGCTCCACAAAGGGCGTGACGGTTCATATCGGTGAATCCCAGCAGGTGAACCAGAGTGAAGCGAGTGATCTCGCGAGGTGCCCGACTTCGCCGCAATCGCCCCGAACCTCCTGCGGCTCTAGCACCTCAGGAGTCAACTCGAACGTTACTTCCGCGAAATTACTGTCCCGTCCAGTGGGATTTCACTGAATGAACGTCGGCGGTTGCTGCGAGGATAGGCACATCGTGACAGCCCTCGACCACGTCGCGCCGACACACCGCTCGACGCAGGCGCGGGTCACCGATCCCGAGTAGAGCCCCTGGAGGGAATCCAGTGAGTGCCTCCGCCACCGCGGCCGTACAGGCCGCACCCCAGGTGCGGACCGAGCGCCTCTTCGCTGCGCTCCCGCTTCCCGACAACGCCGTCGCCGATCTGGCCGAAGTCGTCTCCGACCTCAACATCGCACGGCGCGGCGCCCCCAGCCGCCCCGGCGCCGCGGGCCGCAGGCCCGCCACCGGCGGCCGCCTGGTCCGCTCCGAGAACTGGCACCTCACGCTCGCCTTCCTCGGCGACGTCCCCGCCACCCGCTGCGCCGAGGCCGCCGAGGCCGTCGCCGCCGCGGCGCGCGAGTCCGCACCGATGCGGCTGTGCGTCTCCGGCGGCGGGCGCTTCGGGCGCGGCCGCTACTCGGTGGTCTACGCCGGACTGGACGGCGACGTCGCCGCCCTCGTCGACCTGGTCCACCGCATCCGCGCCGGGCTCACCGCCGCGGACCTCCCGGTCGACCAGAAGCAGTACCGGCCGCACGTGACCCTCGCCCGCCCCGGCGACCGCGTCACCAACCAGCAGGCCGCGCAGGACCTGCTCACGCTCCGCCGGTACTACGGCCCGAGCTGGACCGCGGGCGAGCTCGTCCTCTACCGCTCCGACTTCGGCAAGGCCCCCGCCGGGACCCAGCCCCACTACACCCCGATGGCGGCCGCCCCTCTCGGCGGCTGACCGCCCTTACGGGAAGTGTCGGACCCCCGTGTCAGGGTTTTGACCGGGGGCCCAGCGCACTCCGAGCCATGAAGGCTGCGCGCATTTCAGGACGCCGCCGGAACGGTCGGACCCCTGTGTCAGGGTTTTGATCGGGGGCCCGTCGGGCCGATCGCCATTCGGGGTGCCCTCAAGGGAGAAACCCGCTCGCGATCTGTGCGAAAGCCCGGATCGGGGGGCCGGTGACCGGTAGAAAGAGGGCATGTCCCACAACGCTTCCGGCGCCGGCCGCTCCAGCACCGACGCGGCGCCGCCGCGCGCGCCCAAGAACGGGCGCCCGCTCGCGCGCGTCTTCCTCCGCGCCGCCGGGATCACCGCACTCGCGTGCTGGGCCGTGCTCCTCGTCTGGGCGTCGTTCGGGACCGGCGCGACCAGCACCGGGTCCTCCGGCGTGTACATGATCATCGGGACCGTCGGCTCCGTGCTCATCGCCGCCGCCGTCATCGCCACCGCCGCCGCCCACACCGGACTGCGCATCATCATCGCCGCGCTCGCCACCGCCGTGTTCGCCGCGGCCGCCGGGTGGGCCGTCTACTCCTCCATGCCCGAGGCCGGGCCCGGCCAGTTCATCACCCACCGCGCCGGGGTCGCCGCCCTCGCGTACGGGTTCGGCGTCGTCGGCGGCGGGCTCCTCGCGCTCTCCGAGTTCGTCGTCGAAGGCTACGCGGGCGGGCGCGCCCGCCCCCCGAAGTCCATGCGCCGCAAGGTCGGCGTGTTCGCCGTCGCCGTGGTCCTCCTCCTCGCCGCCGCCCTCGCCCCCGCCATGCAGCGGTGGGCCGAGCTCGCCAACCAGGACGTGCGCACCGGCGACACCGCCGTCAACGAGGCCGGACTCGACGGGCTCGCCGCGCTCTCCGGCGTCGAGCGCTTCACCGACACCCCCTACGGGCTCCTGCGCACCGACCACCCCGCCGACCCGACCCCGCAGGCCGTCACCATGCTCGACCCCGCCACCGGCGCCGCCGTCTGGTACCACCGCCGCTGGAACTGGCTCGCCTCCCAGCCGCCCGTGCTCTCCCACCCGCAGGACCTCGTCGCGCTCACCGGCCCCCGCGCCGACGACCGCGGCGACTTCCAGGTCCGGGTCCTGCGCGCCCGCGACGGCGAGGAGGTCGCCACCGCCGGGTTCGACGGCTCCCCCGGGACGCTCCTGGCCCTCGCCGACGACCGGCTCCTGTTCGCCGAGGACGGCAGCGCCCTCTTCCACGTCTACGACTTCGGCGGGAACCTCCTGTGGGACGCCGAGATGCCGCCCGGCTGCGAGGGGAACGCCGCCCAGGTCGCCGCCGGCCGCGTCGCCCTCCTCGCCAAGTGCGTGCCCGCGCCCGACCGGCCCGTCGCCCGCGACTACGTCCTCGCGTTCGACCTCGACGACGGCGCCACCGCCTGGGAGCAGGAGGTCGACAAGACCGCCGAGGTCGTCCCCGACTCGTTCCTCGTCTCCGGCGACACCGTCCTCATCGACAGCCGCATCGAGCACCGCGTCACCGACGGCCCGTTCTCCGCGCGCCGCTTCGAGCACAAGCTCATCGCCTACGGCCTGGAGGACGGCGCCGAGCGCTGGCACATGCGGGACCAGTCCTTCGGGTCCACGAACTCCTCGGCCTGCGGCGGGACCCTGCACCTGTCGCAGCCGACCGCCGCGCTCGGCGAGGGCGTGGCCGCCGGGGGAGGGGCCCGCGCCGACGTCCCCAAGGCCGAGCGGCGCACCGTGCAGATCATCGAGTGCTACACCGCGAAGGACCGCGAGGGCTCCTGGCTGGGCGTCATGTCCTACGACGCCGACACCGGCGAGCGCCTCTACAAGAAGGCCGTGCGCCTGGGGTACACGCCGCTCGACCCGGAGGTCGCGCGCGGCTGGGGCACCGTCCTGCCCGACAACCGGGCAGTGCTCGCCGCCGACCAGTCGCTCGACCCGAACCGGCCCGACTGCCACCTGTACGAGGTCGCCGGGGGCGACGTCGCCGAGGTCGCGCTGCCCGCGGCCGGGACCGAGGGGACCGCGGTGCCCGCGAACTGGTGCCACGACGCGCAGATCAGCGCCGTCGCCACCGGCGCCGCCATCAGCTACGTGGACGAGGACGGGACCCGCGGCATCGCCGTCGTCTCCTGAACGCGCCCGCACTGAACGCACCGGCCCCGTAACCACCGCTTGCGCTTCCCGCGCGGAACGCTGCGTGACCGGGCGGTGAACGCCGCGCGACCGGATCGGGGCCGCGGCGCGAACGCCGACAATGATCAAACTGTGTGATCGATTACCGAGGAACCGCGCACGAGTGATGCGCGAAACTGCGGTAGTGTTTCTCGCATGTGTGGAATCGTTGGATACGTCGGCCGCCGCAGCGCCGTCGACGTCGTGCTGGACGGCCTGCGCCGTCTCGAATACCGCGGCTACGACTCCGCGGGCGTCGCGCTCGTGTCGGCCGACGGCCGCGTCGAGGTCGACAAGCGCGCCGGGAAGCTCGCGAACCTCGAAGCGGCCCTCGCCGACCACCCGCTCCCCGACTCCACGTGCGGCATCGGCCACACCCGCTGGGCCACGCACGGCGTGCCCTCCGACCGCAACGCCCACCCGCACCGCTCGCACGACGGCCGGATCGCCCTGATCCACAACGGCATCATCGAGAACTTCGGGCAGCTGCGCGCCGAGCTCGAAACCGACGGCGTCGAGTTCCTCTCCGACACCGACACCGAGGTCGCGGCCCACCTCCTCGGCGCCGAGTACGCCGCCGACGGCGACCTCACCGCCGCCATGGCCCGCGTCTGCCGCCGCCTCGAAGGCGCGTTCACGCTCCTCGCGGTCGCCGCCGACGACCCCGACACCGTCGTGGGCGCCCGCCGCAACTCCCCGCTCGTGGTCGGCCTCGGCGAGGACGAGTACTTCCTCGCCTCCGACGTCGCCGCGTTCATCGCCTACACGACCGACGCGATCGAGCTGGGCCAGGACCAGATCGTCACGATCAACCGGGACGGCGTCGCCGTCTCCGGCTTCGACGGCGAGCCCTCCGAGGGCAAGCCGTTCAGCGTCGACTGGGACATCGCCGCCGCCGAGAAGGGCGGCTACGACACGTTCATGGCCAAGGAGATCCACGAGCAGCCGCAGGCCGTCGCCGACACCCTCCGCGGGCGCATCGACGAGTCCGGGCAGATCGTCCTCGACGAGGTCCGCATGTCCGACCAGGACTTCCGCGACATCGACAAGGTCTTCATCGTCGCGTGCGGCACCTCCTACCACGCCGGGCTCGTCACCAAGTACGCCATCGAGCACTGGACGCGCATCCCCTGCGAGGTCGAGCTCGCCTCCGAGTTCCGCTACCGCGACCCCGTCCTCGACCGGTCCACGCTCGTCGTCGCCATCTCCCAGTCCGGCGAGACCATGGACACGCTCATGGCCGTGCGGCACGCGAAGGACCAGAAGGCCCGCGTCCTCTCCATCTCCAACACCGTCGGGTCCACGATCCCCCGCGAGTCCGACGCCGTCCTGTACACGCGCGCCGGGATCGAGGTCGCCGTCGCGTCCACGAAGGCGTTCCTGACGCAGCTCGCCGCGTGCTACCTCGTCGGCCTGCACCTCGCGCAGGTCCGCGGCATCAAGTACGCCGACGAGGTCTCCGCGATCCTCGAAGAGCTCGTGGCCGCCCCCGGCAAGATCGCCAAGGTCATCGAGAACCTCGACCCGGTCCGCGAGATGGCCCGCGAATGCGCCGCCAACGGCGACCGCGTGCTGTTCATCGGCCGCCACGTCGGCTACCCCGTCGCCCTCGAAGGCGCGCTCAAGCTCAAGGAGCTCGCGTACCTGCACGCCGAGGGCTTCGCCGCGGGCGAGCTCAAGCACGGCCCGATCTCGCTCATCGAGACCGGGACGCCCGTGATCGCGATCGTCCCCAGCCCGCGCGGCCGGTCCCTCCTGCACGACAAGATCATCTCCAACATCCAGGAGGTGAAGGCCCGCGGCGCCAAGGTCATCGCGGTGTGCGAGGAGGGCGACAAGATCACCGCCGTCCACGCCGACCACGTCATCGAGACGCCCGCGTCCCCGACGCTCCTGGCGCCCCTCTTGACCGCCGTCCCGCTCCAGGAGTTCGCCGCCGAGCTCGCCACGGCCCTCGGCCGCGACATCGACCAGCCGCGGAACCTCGCCAAGTCCGTCACCGTGGAGTAAGACGCGGGGCGCTTTCGCAGCGCCGCAACACGATCCGTCGACGGCGGCGGGGCCGCGCCCCCGCCGCCGTTCCGGTTGCCCGGTGCCGCGGCGAGATTGGACACTTGCGTGCGAACCCCCGCAAGGCGTGCGCGGCGTTTATGCTCGCGGGGTGAAAAAACGCACCCTCATCTCAGGCGCCGTGGCGATCACCGCCGCGGGCGCCATCACCCTCGCGGGCACCGTCGTCGCACAGGCCCAGGAGACCGGAGACGAGGCCCTCGGGGCCGCGCTCGACGCGATCCTCGCCGACGCCAGGCTCACCGACTCCCAGGCGGGCGTCGTCGTCGCCGACGCCGGCACCGGCGAAGTCCTCTACGAGCGCAACCCGAACAAGCGCGCCATCCCCGGCTCCAACGACAAGCTGTTCACCACCGCCGCCGCCCTGGAGTCCCTCGGCGGCGACTACACCTACGCCACCGACGTCATCGGCGACCGGCCCGTCGACGGCGTCGTCTCCGGCGACCTCTACCTGCGCGGCACCGGCGACCCCACCGCCCTCGAAGCCGACTACGACCAGCTCGCCGCCGACCTCGCCGCCGCCGGAGTGACCGCGATCGACGGCGACCTCGTCGCCGACGACACCGCCTTCGACTCCGTCCGCTCCGGCGCCGAATGGGGCTGGTCCGACCTCCAGTTCACCTACGCCGCCGAGGTCACCGCCCTGAACATCGCCTCCGGCGACGACTACCAGGCCGGGTCCGTGCGCATCTTCATCAAACCCGGTGCGGCAGCGGGCGACCCCGCCGTCATCACCACCGTGCCCGAGACCGACTACCTCGACATCGTCTCCACGGCGACCACCGGCACCTCCACCAGCGTGAACGTCAACCGCGACCCGCACGACAACACCGTGCGCATCTCCGGCACCGTCGCCGCCGGCGGCAGCGGCACCTACGCCACCCGCGCCGTCATCGAACCGACGCAGCTCGTCGCCGACGTCTTCGCCGACTCCCTCGCCGAAGCGGGCATCGACCTCAAGGGCGACCTGCGCTTCGGCGAGGCCACCCCGCAGGCCGCGGGCGAAGTCCTCGCCACCCACGCCTCCGCGCCCCTCTCCGACCTCGTCGTCGACATCCTCAAGCCCTCCAACGCCTCCATGGCCGAAGCGCTCTTCAAGACCCTCGGCTACGAGGCCTCCGGCCAGGGCACCTTCGCGTCCGGCAAGGCCGCCGTCTACGCCGCCCTCGACGGGTACGGCGTGAACAACGGCCCCATCCGCATCGCCGACGGCTCCGGGATCTCCCGCCACAACATGCTCACCGCCGGGACCATCGCCGACCTCCTCGTCGGCGCCAAAGACGCCCCCTGGTTCGACACCTGGTACGGCGCCCTCCCCATCGCCTGCGAGGACGGCACCCTCGCCAGCCGCATGTGCTCCACCCCCGCCGCCGACAACGTCCGCGCCAAAACCGGGTCCATGACCAGCGTCTCCGCCCTCTCCGGGTACGCCACCGACGCCGACGGCCGCGAACTCGTCTTCAGCATCGTCCTCAACGACTTCCTCTACTCCACCGTCAAGGACATCGAGGACAAGATCGCCGCCGCCGTCGCCGCCCACTCCGCCGACACCACCGAGGCCGAGATCGGCACGCTCTCCTCCGAGATCGACACCCCCGACCTCGCGGAGCTCGAAGCCGAAGCCGAAGAACTCCCCGCCGAGGGCGAGATGCCCGCGAGCCTCGAATGCTCCTGGTACGAGCCCAGCACCTGCTAGAACCCTTGCGACACAAGGGCCCGGCCGCACCCGCGACCGGGCCCTTCCCCGTCCCCGCCCACTGACACCCGACACCGAACGGCCCCAGACGGTCCCGCACCGTCCACAACCGGCGTTGACCTGACGGCCGGTCAGACCACCACGCTCGCGGATGAACCCGCCCGAACAGGGGCGGGACGCCCGATCCCGTGGCACTCTTGACGGGTGATCGTCGCCGTGGGCATAGACGTCGTGGCCGTGGACCGGTTCGAGCGCGTACTCGAACGGACCCCCCACGTCGCCGACAAGCTCTTCACCGAGGCCGAGCGCAGCGCCCCCGACGGGCGCCGACGCCGCACCGAGTCCCTCGCCGCACGCTTCGCCGCCAAGGAGGCCGTGGCCAAAGCCCTCGGCGCCCCCGGCGGGATGCGCTGGGCCGACTGCCAAGTGCTCTCCGAGCCCGACGGCCGGCCCTCCCTCACCATCACCGGATCGGTGGCCGCCGTCGCCGCCCAGCGTGGCGTCTCGCGCTGGCACGTCTCGCTGTCGCATGATGGCGGTATAGCGACAGCGGTGGTGATCGCCGAGACGGCCTGACGGCCAACGACGTTCCGGAGAGGAACAGCCATGGACGGTGCATGGACGGCAGCGGCGGTCCGCCGCGCGGAAGCCCAGCTGATGGCGACACTCCCGCCGGGGACCCTCATGCAGCGCGCCGCGGCCGGACTCGCCGCCGAATGCGCCGCCATCCTCAAGGAACAGCGCGCGACGCGCACTGAGCGCGCGGGCGTCTACGGCGCCACCGTCACCGTCCTCGCCGGGCCCGGCGACAACGGCGGCGACGCGCTCTTCGCCGCCGCCCGCCTCGCCCGCCGCGGCGCCCGCGTCTTCGCCGTCCCCGTCATGGGCGGCCGCGTCCACCCCGTCGCCGCCGCCGCGCTCACCCGCGCGGGCGGGCGCCTCGTCGCCGAGCCGCCCCGCCGCTGCGACCTCCTCCTCGACGGCGTCCTCGGCATCGGCGGACGCCCCGGCCTCCCCGGCCGCGCCATCGACCAGCTCGCCCGCCTCGACGCCGGAACCGTTGTCGCCGTGGACGTCCCGTCCGGCGTGGACGTGGACACCGGCGCCGTCCCCGCCAGCGCCGTCACCGCCGACACCACCGTGGCGTTCGGCTCCCGCAAGCCCTGCCACGTGCTCGGGCGGGCCGCGCTGCTCACCGGGCGCCTCGTCCTCATCGACATCGGGCTGGGCCCGCACCTGGACCCGAACCCGGCCGTGCGGGTCGCCGGGGAGCCGGACATCGCCGAGTGGTGGCACCGGCCGGGGCCCGACGACGACAAGTACACGCGGGGCGTGGTGGGCGTCGCGGCCGGCTCGGACCGGTACCCGGGCGCGGCGGTCCTGGCGACCGCGGGCGCGCTCGCGGGCCCGGCGGGGTACGTCAGGTACGCGGGCGGGGCGTCGGAGTCGGTGCGGCGCAGCCATCCCGAGGTGGTGTGCACGCCGACGGTGAAGGAGGCCGGGCGGGTGCAGGCGTGGCTGGCCGGGCCCGGGTTCGGGACGGACGAGGCGGCGCTCGGGGAGCTGCGGTCGGTGCTGGTGTCGCCCGCTCCGGTGGTGCTCGACGCGGATGCGCTGACGCTGATCGGGGAGTACCCGTCGGTGCTGTCGCGGCGGGAGGCGCCGGTGGTGCTGACGCCGCACGACCGGGAGTACGAGCGGCTGTACGGGTCGCCGCCGAGCGAGGACCGGGGCGCGGCCGCGGCGGCTTTGGCGAAGCGGTTGAACTGCACGGTGCTGCTGAAGGGCCATCACACGGTGGTGGCGTCGAGCGACGGCGCGGTGTGGGCGAACCCGACGGGGCGGCCGCAGTTGGCGACCGCGGGGTCGGGGGACGTGCTCGCGGGGTTCATGGCGTCGCTTCTGGCGTCAGGGATGGACGGGGTGCGGGCGGCGGTGGCGGCGGCGTTCCTCCACGGCCGGGCGGGTGGCGTTGCGGCGGCCGGGCACCGGACGGTGACGGCCACGGACGTGGCCCGGGCCCTGCCGGGTGCGGTGGGCGAAGTCCTGACGGCGGCGCGGGCGTAAGCCGGTCCCGGCGGGACGTAAGCGCCTGCGGGGGTTGTCGTACCCGAGAGGGAGGCTTGAGTATCGGGGGAGCTCGCGCCCCCCGCCAGCTGGGGTGCCCGCGGTTACCAGTCTTCGCCTGCCCGCTTGATGCGGGAGGGGGCGAGGCCGGTCTCGTCGAGGAGGTAGGTGCGCATGGCCTGGAGGCCGGGCGAGTAGACGTGGAGGCTGACGGCGGGGGCCGCGGAGTCGTTGCGCATGGCGTGGACGGTGCGGTCGTCGACGGCGGTGACGTCGCCCGCGGTGAGCGATTGGCGGTGGAGGCCGGGGAAGTCGCCGGGTTTGACGGTGAACTCGGTGAGGTTCCCGGAGACGACGGCGACCGCTGCGGCGGCGGGGCGGGCGACGCCGCCGTGGTCGTGGAGGTCGGTGCCCTGGCCGGGGAGCCAGGCGAGGAGCCACGCCTCGTGGTCGGGTCCGGCGAGGACGCGGCGGGCCCAGCGGCTGGCCTTGGTGAAGCGGGGGCTGAGGGTGAGGTTCGCGGCGTAGAACCCGGCGAGCGCTTCGAGACGCTCGGTGTCGAGGACGGCGGGTGCGGCGGAGATCATGGCGGGCGTGCGCATGTGTCTGATGGACCTTCGGTGCGTCGGAACGGTTGTCGGTGTCTGGGCGCGCCGAGCCGCACGAGGCGGGTCAGCGCTGGTGACAGCGGCGACAGGGGCACGACATGAAGGCCATGGGCCCATCGTAGCAATTCCCAGGCAACTCACAGGAGCGACACACCTCCGGTGGGAGGGTCGCTACGCTGCGAATTTGTCACGACCGGGGTCTACCGGAGCCGAAACGGCCGCGCTAGGCTCATGTCTGGCCTCGCCGCGCCGTCGTAGCGCCCGGCCCCGCCCTCGGTAGCCCCGGTCCATCCCGACCTCCCGAATCCCGAAGGAGCACCCTCCTCGTGAAGCAGTCGTCCGTCCGCCGCAAGTGGACATCCGCCGCCGTCATCGGCGGTCTCCTGGTCTCCACCGCGGCCTCCGCGCCCGCCTGGGCGCAGCGCGACACCGGTGACATCAGCGACGAGGTCGAGCAGACCAACGACGACCTCGCCGCGGTCGTCGACGAGTACAACCAGCTCGCCGAGGACATCGACGACAACCAGCACCTCATCGAGGAGACGCAGGTCTACCTGGCGGACGCCGAGGAGAACCTGAACGCCCTGCGCGACCAGCTGTCGGCGTACATCCAGTCGGCCTATGTGGACCAGGGGATCGGGGACGCGGCGATGCTGCTGGACTCGGGCTCCCCGGACGCGTTCGTGGAGCGCATGGACCGCCTGAACTCGGCGAACCTGTACAACTTCGAGCTGATGGACGAGCTGCGCGCCGCCTCGGAGGAGTACAACACCCAGAACGAGCTGCTGCTGGAGCTCCAGGCGGACCTGGAGACCGACCAAGCGGCGCTGGAGGCGAAGACCGACGAGCTGACCTCGCGGATCGACGACCTCAACGAGGAGTGGATGACCGTCGCGGGCGAGGAGGTGCCGAGCTTCAGCGAGTACGACCTCCCGGCGATGACCGACGACGAGTACACGGTCGTGAAGTTCGCGCTGAACCAGCTCGGCGACCCGTACGTGTGGGGCTCGGCCGGGCCGAACTCGTGGGACTGCTCGGGCCTGATCATGGGCGCGTACGCGGAGCTGGGGATCAACCTGCCGCACAACGCCGCCGCGCAGTACGGGCAGACCGCGAACATCTCCGAGGACGAGCTCAGGCCGGGCGATCTGGTGTTCTACAACAACCTCGCGCACGTGGGCATGTACATCGGCAACGGGTACATCGTGCACGCGCCGAACTCGACCACGGTGGTCAAGGTGGTCCCGCTCCACCACGGGAACTCGTACTACGGCGCCACGACGATCCTGCACTAGGGGTCCGACAGTCTTCAGGCCCCGCGGCCCCGGCCGCGGGGCCTTTCCCGTGTCCGGGGGCCGGTGAGAAGTCTTGGCGCGGCCGCTACTCGGGGTCGCAGCGGACGACGAGGATCGCGATGTCGTCGCGGGGGGACTCGGGGGAGAACGCCTCGACGGCCTCCAGGAGTGCCGTGGCGATCTGGCGGGCGCTCTTGCCCGCCGCCCCGCGGACGGCGCGCTCGATGCGCTCGTGGCCGAACATGGCGGCGCCGTCGCGGCGCTCGGTGACGCCGTCGGTGAAGAACACGAGGGCGTCCCCGGTGTCGAGGCGGACCTCCTCGGGGTTCACCTTCACGTCGGGGAACAGGCCCACGGCCGTGCCCTCGCGGCCGACCCATTCGAGGCCGCCGGACGCGCGCAGCAGCAGCGGCCGCTCGTGCCCGGACAGGCACAGCGTCGCGGTGACCGACCCGGCGGTGCCGCGGTCGAGGAGCGCGGACGCGATGGTCGCGTAGCGGAGGTCGCCGGGCTGCTCCAGGAGGGTCGCGTTGAGCAGTTCGAGGGCGCGCGGGAGCGGCCGGCCGTCGCGGGCCATGACCCGCAGCACGTCCCGGACGACGCCGGTGACGGCCGCGGCCTGGGCGCCCTTGCCGCACACGTCGCCGATCGCGACCCACAGCCGGTGGTCGGGCAGCTCGGTCGCGTCGTAGAAGTCGCCGCCGACCTCGGTGCCGACGACGGGCCCGGGGCCGGACCCGGGCAGGCGCCGGGCGGTCGCGGGCAGGTACTCGGCGGCGAAGGACACCCCGGCGACGTCCGGGAGCGACCCGGGCATGAGCGCGGCCTGGAGCTCGTGGGCGACGGCCTGGCGCTCGGCGTGGATGCGGGCGTTGTCGAGGGCGAGCGCGGAGCGCTTCGCGAGGTCGGCGATGACGGCGCGCTCCTCGGAGGAGTGGTGCCGGTCGGCGTGGCGGCCGACGGTGAGGACGCCGATGGTCGCGCCGCGCGCCGACAGGGGCACGGCGATGCCGTCGAGGCCGCGGGGGACGGGCAGCTCCATGCCGGTCCACCCGTCGGAGGTGAGCGCGGCGCCGAGCGGCTCGGCCGCGGCGTCGAGGCGCGTGCGCAGGTGCTCCAGTTCGCCCTCCTCGACGTGGGTGAGGGCGGCGAGGCGCAGGCCGGGGCCGTCGCCGGTGAGGCTGACGGCGGCCCAGCGGCCGAGTTGGGGGACGACGAGCTGCGGGATGAGCGCGACCGTGAGGTGCTCTTCGAGGGAGTGCGCGAGGAGCTCCCCGGCTTCGGCGAGGTACGTGAGCCAGCCGGAGCGGCGCTGCTCGTCGGTGCGCATCCGGTCGATCTGCACGGCGAGGGCGACGCGCTCGGCGACGAGGTCGGCGAGGGGCCGCCACGACGGCTTCGGGTCCCCGGCGAGGAGGAGGCGGCCGTTCGCGGGCGCGGTGAGCGGCAGCGCGGCGGTGACCGCGGCCGACTCGAACTCCCCGAACCTGGCGATGACCTGCGTGCCGATGCCGTCCCCGGCGTCGTACTCGATGGCGCCGCCGTCGGCGCCGGTGGCGTCGTGGCAGCGGGCGAGCAGCTCGGTGACGATCTGGTCGACGGGGAGCCGGGACTGGAGGGCGGGGGCGACGGTGAGGAGCGCGGCGAGCTGCCCCAGGTCGGGCTCGGGCTCGCCGCCGTCGTCGGGGACCGGGCGCGGCGCGGGGGGCGCGTCTGGGTCGCGGTCGATGCGGAACCAGATGGACTTGCCGGTCTGGTCGTGGGTGGTCCCCCACGAGGACGCGAACCGGTCGACCAGGAGCAGGCCGCGCCCGCCCTCGGCGGTGACCTCGGGCATCGACGTGTCGAGCGGGTCGATGCCGCCGGAGCGGTAGTCGGTGACGGTGACGCGCACGCCGATCGAGTCGGCGGCGACCGTCAGGTTGATGTCGGTGCCGGCGTGCACGACGCCGTTCGTCGCCAGCTCGGTCGTGAGCAGCAGGGTCTCGTCGAGCAGCTCGGTGAGCCCGGCCTCGGCGAGGACCGCGCGGACGGCAGCGCGGGCTGCGGCGGGGGAGCGGTCGTCGGCCGGCAGCCGCAGCCGACGGGCGGCCCTCTCGGGGTACGTCACCGGGCCAGTCTATGCCCGCGCCGCCCGGGCCCGCTGCACCCGTTCGGGGCGGTCTACCTGCCGCTCGACGTGTGAACGGTCCCGCGGGGGCGGCGCGGCCCGCGCCGGGTGCGTCCCGGTCCGGCCGCCTTGCGCCGCTTGAGGAGACGGGCACGGTTTGGGCTGGTCGGGACGGGGGAACCCGGTGGCGCCGGCGCGGCTCCCGCTCCGTCCCCTTCCCGTGACGTGTCGTGACCGGATACCTCCCCCTGAGTAACCTGCCTTCACGTTTGCCCCCTCGGTGTGACAACCTGGAAGGGCCGCCTGTCACCGCAGCTGAGGAACCACGCCATGACGGACACCGTTTCCCGTACAGCGAACCCGACCGATGAGTCCGACCTGCTCAGGAGCCTTGCCGATGCGCTGGGCGCCGTCGAGCGGGGCGACTTCTCGGTGCGGCTGCCACGCGGGGAGGGCCTGGCCGGGGAGGTCGTCGACCGGTTCAACGCCGTGGTCGAGCAGGCCGACCGGCAGACCCGCGACCTCGCGCTCATCGCCCGCGCGGTGGGCCAGGAGGGGTCGTGGAACCACCGGCTCGTCATCGAGCACCTCGACGGCGGCTGGTCCGAGGGCGCCGCGAGCGTGAACCGCCTGGTCGAGGACCTGGTGCGGCCCACCACGGAACTGGGGCGGGTCCTGGAGGCGGTCGCCGCGGGCGACCTGTCGCAGGAGGCGGCCCTGGAGATCGACGGCACGCAGCTGCGCGGCGAGTTCCGGCGCCTCGGCGAGACCGTCAACCGCATGGTCGGGCTGCTGCGGTCCTTCGCGGGCGAGGTGACCCGTGTGGCGCGCGAGGTGGGCACCGAGGGCGCGCTCGGCGGGCAGGCCGACGTCCAGGGCGTCTCCGGCACCTGGCGGTCGCTGACCGACGCGGTGAACACCATGGCGTCGAACCTCACCGAGCAGGTCCGGTCCATCTCGACGGTGACGCAGGCCATCGCCTCGGGCGACCTGAACCAGAAGATCACCGTGAAGGCGTCCGGCGAGGTCGCCGAGCTCGCCGACACCATCAACTCCCTCACCGAGACCCTCCAGGTGTTCGCGGGCGAGGTCACCCGCGTCGCCCGCGAGGTCGGCACGGAGGGGCGCCTGGGCGGCCAGGCGGACGTGCCGGGCGTGTCCGGCACCTGGAAGGACCTCACCGAGTCGGTGAACGACATGGCGTCCAGCCTCACCGACCAGGTCCGCGACATCGCGAAGGTCACCGGCGCGGTCGCGCGCGGCGACCTGAACCAGAAGATCGCCGTGCCCGCGCAGGGCGAGATCCTCGAACTCAAGACCACCGTCAACACCATGGTCGACCAGCTGTCGAACTTCGCCGACGAGGTCACGCGTGTCGCCCGCGAGGTCGGCACGGAGGGCCGTCTGGGCGGGCAGGCGCAGGTGTTCGGCGTCTCGGGGACGTGGCGCGACCTGACGCAGAACGTGAACCAGCTCGCCGCGAACCTCACCGAGCAGGTCCGCAACATCGCGAAGGTCACCACCGCGGTCGCCAAGGGCGACCTCGGGCAGAAGATCACCGTCGACGCGCAGGGCGAGGTCGCCGAGGTCAAGAGCACCGTCAACACGATGGTCGACCAGCTCTCCCGCTTCGCCGACGAGGTGACGCGCGTGGCGAGGGAAGTGGGCTCGCAGGGCCGCCTGGGCGGGCAGGCCGACGTGCCGGGCGTGTCCGGCACCTGGAAGGACCTCACCGAGAACGTCAACCTCATGGCCGCGAACCTGACGGCGCAGGTGCGGAACATCTCCTCCGTGGCCTCCGCGGTCGCCATGGGCGACCTGAACCGGCAGATCACCGTGGACGCGCAGGGCGAGATGCTCGAACTGAAGTCCACGCTCAACTCGATGGTCGCGCAGCTCTCCCAGTTCGCCGACGAGGTCACGCGCGTGGCCCGCGAGGTGGGCACGGACGGGAAGCTCGGCGGCCAGGCGAACGTCCAGGGCGTGTCCGGCATCTGGGAGGCCCTCACCGACAACGTGAACTCCATGGCCTCCAACCTGACCAGCCAGGTGCGGAACATCTCCTCCGTCGCCTCGGCGGTCGCCGCCGGGGACCTGAACCGGCAGATCACCGTGGACGCCCAGGGCGAGATGCTCGAACTGAAGTCCACGATGAACGCCATGGTCGACCGGCTGTCGTCCTTCGCCGACGAGGTGACGCGTGTGGCCCGCGAGGTGGGCACGGAGGGGCAGCTCGGCGGGCAGGCGAACGTGCCGAGCGTCTCAGGCACGTGGAAGGACCTCACCGACAACGTCAACTCGATGGCGTCGAACCTGACCAGCCAGGTCCGCGACATCGCGAAGGTCACCACCGCCGTCGCCAAGGGCGACCTCAACCAGAAGATCACCGTCGACGCCCAAGGCGAGATCCTCGAACTCAAGACCACCGTCAACACCATGGTCGACCAGCTGTCCAGCTTCGCCACGGAGGTCACCCGCGTGGCCCGCGAGGTCGGCGTCGAGGGGAACCTCGGCGGGCAGGCCGAGGTCGCCGGGGTCTCCGGGACCTGGCTCGCGCTGACCCGCAACGTGAACTCGCTCGCCGCGACCCTGACGCTCCAGCTGCGCGCCATCGCGAACGTCGCCCACGCCGTGGCCCGCGGCGACCTCACCCAGTCCGTGGACTTCGAGGCCGCCGGCGAGATCGCCGACCTCACCGAGTCGATCAACCAGATGATCACCGCGCTGCGCGACAAGACCCGCCAGAACACCGACGCGGACTGGCTCAACTCGAACCTCGCGCGGATCTCCTCGCTCCTCCAGGGCCGCAGGGGCGTCGAAGAGGTCACCCGGATGGTCCTCGACGAGGTCACGCCGCTCATCGACGCGCAGACGTCCACGTTCTACGTCCGCCACGAGGACGTCGCCGGGCACGTCACGTACCGCCTCAACGCCGTGTACGGGCACCCCAACCCCGGCGAGAAGAAGCTCATCGAGGACAACGAGGGCATGGTCGGGCAGGCCGCCGCCTCCAAGCGGACCATCCACCTGCACGACATCCCCGAGGGCTACCTGGAGATCTCCTCCGGGCTCGGGCAGGCCACCCCGACCGACCTCATCATCCTGCCGGTCCAGTTCGGCGACAAGGTGAGGGGCGTCATCGAGTTCGCCTCGTTCAACACGTACTCCGGGCTCCACAAGCGGTTCCTCGACGCGCTCGCCCCGAACGTCGGCGTCACCCTCGCCACCATCGAGGGCAACGCCCGCACCGAGGTCCTCCTGCGCGAGTCCCAGCGGATGGCGCAGGAGCTGCGCGCCCAGTCCAACCGGCTCCAGGAGACCAACGTCGAACTGGAGGAGAAGGCGCAGCTGCTCTCCGCGCAGAACAAGGCCATCGAGCTGAAGAACGAGGAGGTCGAGACCGCCCGCAAGGACATCGAGGAGAAGGCCGACCAGCTCGCCCAGGCGTCCAAGTACAAGTCGGAGTTCCTCGCGAACGTCTCGCACGAGCTGCGCACGCCGCTGAACTCGCTGCTGCTGCTCGCGCGGCTCCTGTCGGAGAACACCGACGGGAACCTCTCGGAGCGGCAGGTCGAGTTCGCGCGGACCATCTACAACGCGGGCACCGACCTGCTCACCCTCATCGACGACATCCTCGACCTGTCGAAGATCGAGGCCGGGCGCATGGTCGTGTCCGTCCACCCCGTGGACCTCGCGGAGGTCCTCGGCGACATCGAGGCCGCGTTCCGGCCCCAGGCCGAGGACAAGGGCCTGGAGTTCAACGTGGACGTCGGCACCGGCGTGCCGCAGCTCATGCAGACCGACGGGCAGAAGTTCCAGCAGGTCCTGCGCAACCTCCTGTCGAACGCGGTCAAGTTCACCCGCGTCGGCTCCGTGACGCTCGCCGTGCGGCGCATCCCCGCGGACCTCCGCTTCGACGCCCCGCACCTGAACACCGCCGCCGAGCGGATCGCGCTGAGCGTCATCGACACCGGCATCGGCGTCGCCGAGGCCAAGAAGTCGATCATCTTCGAGCCGTTCCAGCAGGCCGACGGCACCACCCGCCGCAACTTCGGCGGCACCGGCCTGGGCCTGTCGATCTCCAAGTCCCTGTCCAACGCCCTCGGCGGCGACGTGTTCATCGAGCACACCGGCGACGCCGGGTCGAAGTTCACGTTCGTGGTGCCCGTGGAGATCGACGCCGACGGCGAACTGCCGCTCGTCCCCGCCGAGCTCCCCGTGCCCGTCGTGGAGCCCGGCATCCTCACCGGCGCCCCCGAGACGCCGTCCTCCTCCGCCGCGGCGCAGCACCTGGAGGGGACCACGGTCCTCATCGTCGACGACGACATCCGGAACGTGTTCGCGCTGACCGCGGCCCTGGAGCTGCACGGCATCGACGTCCACTACGCCGAGAACGGCGCCGACGGCATCGACGCCCTCCAGCAGCACCCGGGCATCGACATCGTCCTGATGGACTCGATGATGCCCGGCATGGACGGCAACGAGACCACGCGCGTCATCCGCCGCATGCCGCAGTTCGCGGACCTGCCGATCGTGTTCCTCACCGCGCAGGCGCTCGCCGAGCAGCGCGAGCAGTCAGTGGAGGCCGGCGCGAGCGCGTACCTCACCAAGCCCGTCGACCTCGACCTGCTGCTGGACACCATGTCCCACTGGATCGGCGCCGACGGCCCGGGGCGGGGCGGCGCACACGGCGCGGCACCCGCGGCCCGCCGCCGCGCCGCCGGGCGCGACAATGGCGAACCGACCTCTGGAGGCACCGCATGAGCACCGCCCGCGTCCTGCTCGTTGACGACCGGTCCGAGAACCTCCTCGCCCTTGAGGCGATCCTCCAAGGGCTGCCCGTGAACACGATCGCGGTCACCTCCGGGGAGGAGGCGCTCAAGCGGCTGCTCTCGGAGGACTACGCGGCGATCCTCCTCGACGCGCAGATGCCCGGCATGGACGGCTTCGAGACGGCCCGCCACATCAAGCAGCGCGAGAAGACCCGCCACACCCCGATCATCTTCCTCACCGCCGCCGACCGCGACGCGCACCTGGCGATGCGCGGCTACTCCGTCGGCGCCGTGGACTACATCACCAAGCCGTTCGACCCGTGGATGCTCCGCACCAAGGTCAAGGTCTTCATCGACCTGTGGGCCCAGGGCCAGGCCCTCCGCCAGACCTCCGAGCGCACCAAGGACCTCCGCGAACGCGAGGGCCACCTCACCCACCGCCTCGACCTCGCCCGCGACGCCCTCGCCGCCTGGCAGGAGGGCCGCGCCACCGACCCCGAGATCGAACGCATCCTCGACCTCCTCGAACCCGGAGCCGCCTGACCGCCCGGGCCGTTCGAGGGCACCCCCCTTGGTGGGGGGCGCGAGCTCCCCCGATATTCAAGCCTCCCTCGGGGGTACGACAATCCGTGACCGGCCGTGCCCGGACCGCAACCGCGACAACGATTCGCGTTCGTGATGTCCTCGGGCCTCCTGTCCCGGCGGAAAACCGGCTAGGGTTGTGCCGTGGTGCACCAGAAGCTCGACATCTCGGTATACCGCGAGTCGAACGAGACGATCGTGGCGCTGAGCGGAGAAATCGACCTGCACACCGCCCCCCGTCTCACCGGCGCCGTCGACGCCGCGCTCGCGGACGACCCCGTGCGCGTCGTCCTCGACATGCGCGGCGTGACGTTCTGCGACTCGCGGGGACTCGGCACCCTCGTGATCCTCGCCAGGGCCGCCGCCCGGGCGCGCGCCGTCCTCGTCCTCGCGAACCTCGGCGACTTCCTCAAACGGCTCCTCGCCGTCTCCGGCATCGGCGACCACTTCGTCATCCGCGAAGACGGCGACGGCCCCGAGGGCGCGGACGCCGACCGGGGGACCGCCCCGTGAACCTCGCCCTCTCCGACGAACTCCTCACCCTCATCACGGTCCTCGGCGTCGCCGTCGGCCTCGCCATCACCGGCGCGGCCCTCGCCTGGTGGGGCACCGCCCGGAACGCCCGCGGCCGCACCGTCACCGGCGTCGCCCTGCTCTTCGCGGGCGGCCTCACCGTCCTCGGCTGGGCCATCGTCGACGGCGCCGGGGCGCGCGCCGCCGCCGTCGGCCTCGTCGCCGCGCTCCTGCCCGCCCCGATCCTCGTCGGCACGTTCCTCTGGCTCGGCCGCTACCGCCGCCGCCCCTGGCTCGTCCTCGCGTTCTGCTTCGGCTGGGGCGCCTGCGTCGCCACCGCCATCGCCCTCGGCGTCAACACCGGCGCCGCCTACCTCCTCCACCGCGCCGGCCTCGACCAGAACCTCGCCGCCGTCGTCTCCGCCCCCGTCATCGAGGAGATCGCCAAACTCCTCGGTCCCCTCCTCGTCTACTGGACCGCCCGCCGCCACCTCACCGGCACCCTTGACGCCATCGTCTACTGCGGACTCGCCGGCGCCGGCTTCGCCGTCTCCGAGAACGTCCTCTACGCCTCCGGCGCCTACGTCTACGGCGCGTCCCTCGGCGACGCCGCCGGCATCGCCCAGGTCACCATCCTCGTCGCCGTCCGCGGCCTCGCCACCATGTTCGCCCACCCCCTCATGACCGGCCTCTCCGCGATCGGCCTCGGCCGCGCCGCCCGCCTCCCCGGCCGAAAAGGCAGGCAGACCGCCTGGATCATCGGGATGCTCCTGTGCGGCATGGCACTCCACGCCCTCTGGAACGGCTCCTCCGTCCTCGGCGTCGCCCTCGACATGCCCGCGCTCTGGTTCGCCCTCTACCCCGCGTTCCTCGCGCCCCTCTTCTTCACCATGGTCGGCGCCGCCCTCTGGCTCCGCGCCGCCGACGCCCGCCGCACCCAGACCAGCCTCCTCCCCCTGGTCAACGCCGCGCAGCTCTCGCCCCCCGAACTCGCGTCCCTCGCCAGCTTCTCCCGCCGCACCGCCGCCCGCGCCTGGGCCCGCCGCTGGGCCGGGAAGCCCGGCGAGGACGCCATGAAGGACTTCCAGCGGGCCGCCTCCGACGTCGCCGAGCAGTACGACCTCGCGAGCATCGGCGCCCCCTGGAACGAGGCCACCGTCCACGAAGGCGTGCACCGCATGCACACCGCCCGCACCGCCTACGCCGGACGCGACCCCCGCACCCCGCCCGCGCTCTGGGACGGCCGCCGCTACCACGTCGCCTTCCCCGACGGCGTCATGCGCCCCGTCGACCCGCCCGCGCAGCCGGTCATGCCCCTCCCGCTGGCCCCGCCGCCGCCACCGCCCGCCTACCTCGTCGCATACCCTGTCACCCATGCATGAGGGACCCATCGGGCCCACCTCCTGGACCGGCCCCGCCGCGCCCCCCGCGTACACCGGACGCCCCTCCTGGAGGGAGCCCCACCCCGTCCGCGTCGGCCCCGTGGCCGCGGGCGCGGCCCTGTGCGGCCTGTGGGTGCTCCTGTGGCTCCTGGCCTACGCCAAGGGGTCGGAGACCGGCCTGACAGGGGCGGGCTTCGCCTGGGTGACTTTGGCCGCGAGTACGATCGGGGCTGTCGCCGCAGCCGCGCTGGCGCGCTACGGTGACCGCGGAGCTGCGGTCGGCGTAGCCGCCGTCGCAGGGACTGCCGCTGGGGTCGCAGGGCTCTCATGCGAGCTGTATCTTTTGCTGACCGGCGACTGGATCCTGTGGTTACATCGACCGCGGGCCGCCGCCACATCCTTCAGTAGGTCGTTTTGAGCAGTCGCCACGCGCGACTGGTTCCATTGAGTGAGAAGACGGGGACGGATCGTGTCGTATTTCGCTGTGGCCGTAGGCCGCGAGGGCGGTGAATGGGAGGCCGCAGAGGTCGACCTGGACGCTGTTGCCGACGTCGAGGACGCGGCCGAGGCCATGCGTGAGGCATTCCCTGACGCCGACCTCACGCTGCTCTTCGTCGACGCCGACGACGAGTACCTGACGGTGATGCGCCTCGACAAGGGCGACGACCTGCGCACCTTCGGGTCCGACGCCGAGTACGCGTCGCAGTCGCGCCTGGGCGAGGCCCTCCTGGGCGACCTCGAACCCGAGGACGCCGAAGAGATCGACTCCGAGGACGAGGAGTCCATCGCGGCCCGCCCGACCGAGCTCGACGCCGAGCCCGTCGGCGAGGCGGACCTCATGGGCGACCTGGGCGTCCCCGGCTCGACCCTGCTCGCCCTGTGCGCCAAGGAGGGCATGATGCCCTCCGACGTGGTCTCCGAGGTCGCCAAGTCCATCGGGTTCACCGAGGCCCTGGAAGACGCCACCGGCGCGTAGCCCCCATGCAGTCCCGCCGCGAGGTCCACGAGCACTGGATGCGGCGCGCCCTCGACGCGGCGCGCGGCACCGGCCTCCCGGCGGGCCCGGAGGCGCACCCACGGCCAGGCAGCCCGGCACGCCAGGCCGAAACCACCCCCGCACCGCGGTCCGACCTCGCCGCTCCGCGACCCGATCTTCCGGTCGGCGCGGTCGTCGTCGGCCCGGACGGGCGCGAGCTCGCCGTCGCCGCGAACGCCCGCGAAGCCCTCGGCGACCCCACCGCCCACGCGGAGGTCCTCGCGCTCCGCGCGGCCGCCGCCGTCCACGGCGACGGCTGGCGGCTCGAAGGCTGCACCCTCGTGGTCACTCTGGAGCCGTGCACGATGTGCGCGGGCGCCGCCGTGCTCGCCCGGGTGGGTGAAATCGTCTTCGGCGCTTGGGAACCCAAGACCGGCGCGGTCGGCTCCCTCTGGGACGTCGTCCGCGACCCCCGCCTCAACCACAACCCCGACGTCTACGCCGGCATCCTCGAAGCCGAGTCCGCGGCGCTCCTGCGGGAGCACTTCGGACGGAGTCCGAACTAGCGGTACAGCGGACGGTAGGCGAAAGGGCGGTACGAACTCGTACCGCCCTCCCGCGCAAGGTCACTCGCTGGCCGAGGCCGCCTTCTCCGCCTTCACTTCGCGGCTCCGGGCGAGGAGCTGGGCGATGTCGATGACCTCGACGTCCTCGCGGCCGGCGTCGGCGACGCCGTCGCGGAGCATCGTGGAGCAGAACGGGCAGCCCACGGCGACCGTGTTCGCGCCCGTGGCGACGGCCTCGTCGGCCCGCTCGCGGTTGACGCGCTTGCCGATCGGCTCCTCCAGCCACATGCGGGCGCCGCCCGCGCCGCAGCAGAACGACTTCTCGCTGTTGCGCGGCATCTCCGTGACCTCCGAGAACGTCCCGAGCAGCTCGCGCGGCGGCGTGAAGATCCGGTTGTGGCGGCCCAGGTAGCACGGGTCGTGGTAGGTGAGCTTCCCCTCGTGCTCCTCGACCGGCGTGATCTTCCCGGCCTGCACGAGGTCCCCGAGGAGCTCGGTGTGGTGCACGACCTCGTAGTTCCCGCCGAGGTCCTCGTACTCGTTGCCGATGGTGTTCAGGCAGTGCGGGCAGGTCGCGACGATCTTCACCGCGCCGACCTCGTTGAGCGTCTCCACGTTCTGCTCGGCGAGCATCTGGAACATGAACTCGTGTCCGATGCGCCGCGCCGAGTCGCCCGTGCACGTCTCGGCCTCGCCGAGGACCGCGAACTTCACGCCCGCGTCGTGCAGTAGCGTCGCCACGGCCCGGGACGTCTTCTGCGCCTTGGGGTCGTACGCCCCCGCGCACCCGACCCAGTACAGGTACTCGAAGTCGCCGCCCGCCTCCGCGATCGGCACCTCGAAGTCCAGGCCCTCGGCCCACTTGAGGCGCTGCGCGGGGTTCTCGCCCCACGGGTTGCCCTTGTTCTCCAGGTTGCGGAGCATCGTCTGGGCCTCGGCCGGGAAGTCCGACTCCATCATGACCATGTTGCGGCGCAGGTCCAGGATGTGGTCGACGTGCTCGATGTCGACCGGGCACTGCTCGACGCACGCGCCGCAGGTCGTGCACGACCACAGCACGTCCGGGTCGATGACCGTCCCGATGATCGAGATCGGCTCGATCTCGACGGTGTCGGCGCCGCGCTCCTTCGCGATGGCCGCGGCCTTCAGGTACGGCGCCTGCTCGTACAGGTGGTCGCGCAGGTCGGTGATGAGCTTCTTCGGCGACAGCGGCTTCCCCGTGTTCCATGCGGGGCACTGGGACTGGCAGCGGCCGCACTCGGTGCACGTGGAGAAGTCCAGGAGGCCCTTCCACGAGAAGTCGGTGATGACGTTGACGCCGAACGGGTCCGTCTCCGGGTCGGCCTGCTCGAAGTCCGCGGGCTCGCCCTTGACGAGCATCGGCTTGGCCGCGCCCAGCGAGACCGCGCCGCCAGCGTTGCGCTTGAAGTAGATGTTGAAGAACGCGGTGACCCGGTGCCAGCCGATGCCCATCGACGGGTGCAGCGCCAGCATCAGGAAGAACGTCCACGACACGAGGATGTCGAGCAGCGCGACCAGGGTGATCGTGGTCAGCAGCGCGTCATCGGAGGCGCCGTTCCACACGCCCGCGACGAGCGAGGAGACCGGGGAGGTCCACTCGTGCTCGACGTCCCCGAGGGCGACCTTGATCGTGCGGATCGTCATGTGCGACAGGACGATCGTGAAGATCGTGGCCTCGATGTAGAAGGCCATCCACTGCCGGGAGCCCTCGAACCGCGACGAGGAGCGCCGCTGGCCCGCGTCCGAGGCGGTGCCCTCCGGCGGCACCTTGCGGAAGCGGGGCAGCCGGAAGATCCGGACGAGGAAGAGCGCGAGGATCGCGACGCCGGTGAGCACCGTCAGGAGCTCCGAGCCGAGCAGCCACAGGCTCCAGTGCCCGATGACCGGCAGGGCCCAGTGCGGGTCGAGGACCTCGAAGTACGACTGCACGAGGGCCGGGAACAGCAGGAAGAACCCGAAGAACACGGCCCAGTGCGCCAGCCCGACGCCGCTCCACTGGAGCATCCTGGTGTGCCCCAGGGTCTCCCGCAGCATCGTCTTCACCCGCGTCCCGCGGTCGCCCTTCCGCGTCAGGTCCGGCGCCCCGAGCCTGACGAGCGCGAGCATCCCCAGCCCGGCGCGGACGAACAGCCAGATGGCGAGCGCGGTGTACGCGAACGCGATCACGGCCGTGACGATTTGGACGACTCCCATGGCGACCTCTCGACGCTTGTGTTCACACGTGCTGTCACACGACTGTGCCTTCAAACAACAGCCCGGTGCTGCCGATCACCCTACATGTTACTGACCAGTAGCCATCCTGTCGAACCACCCCGCACCTCCCGGGCCCGGTCCCGGTGCAACCGCTTCCCCGGCATCCGCGTGTATCCGAGGCCGAATCACCGGCCCACGACCCCGCATACCCCACAGGACATCTGAATGAACGAACCTCTCAGCAGGCGCCGCCTGCCCGCCGTGGCGGCCACCGCGGCCGCCCTGGCCGCGGTCCTCCTCGCCGCCCCCGGTGCTGCGATCGCCGCCGAACCGGCCGTGCCCGGGCACGGCCAGTCCGCGCTCGACGGGAACGGCCTCCGATTCGACTACGACCAGGACGGCCTGCACGACCTCGTCACCGTCCGCCGCTCCGACGGCGCGCTCCTGCTCCACTCCGGCGACGGCACCGGCCGGTACACGGGCCCGACCGTGCTCAGTACCGGCTGGGGCGGGCGCGACGTCGTCATGGCCGGGGACCTCACCGGCGACGGCATCCCCGACCTCCTCGCCCGCGACACCCGGACCGGCGCCCTCTCCCTCTATCCTGGTGACGGCGACGGTTTCGCCGCCCCGGTGAGCGCGGGTACCGGTTGGAACGGCATGGGCGCCATCACCTCTGCGGGCGACTTCGACGAGGACGGCGACTTCGACCTCCTCGCCGTCCGCAAATCCGACGGCAAGCTGTACTTCTACCCCGGCAACGGCGCGGGTGGATTCGGCTCCCGCGTCCAGGTCGGCACCGGCTGGAACGTCATGGACACGCTGTCGACGGTCGGCGACTACAACGGCGACGGCTACGACGACCTCTACGCCCATGACTCCCGCACCGGCGTCCACTACCTGTACCCCGGGAAGGCCGGCGGCTCCTTCGGCACCCGCGTCTCGCTCACGGCGAGCCTCAACCCGGGCAACCCCGCAAATGTGTTCACCGAGGTCACCGGCGGCGGCGATGAGGACCTCGTCGGACTCGACCTCGACTCCGGGGTGCTGGTGCACTTTGCACTCACCTCTGCAGGGAAGGTCGGCGAGTTCGCGGGCTCGGGCCTCGGCTGGGGCGCCTACCGGCTCCCCACCGCCTCTCCAAACCGTACTTACGACTACAACAGTGACGGCCGAAGTGACCTCGTTGCCCAAGACGGCGACACCATGTACATATACCCGGGCACTGGAGCAGGCGCAGTCGGCGGCCGCATCTCCCAGGGCGTGGCCATGGAGGGTGATCTCATCAGGGACTTCACTACGGGCGGGGATCTGGACCACGATGGATTCGCCGACATCCTCATCGGCGACACCAACAGTGCCCTCTTCGTCTATCGGGGTGATGGAACCGGCATCGAAGGCACCAGCCTCTTCTTCGGCAACAGCGACTGGGGCTCGATGGCCGTCGTCGTGGCCGGACACGACTACAACGCCGACGGTCGGGACGACGTCCTCGCCACCGACTACAGCGGCGTGTTGTGGCTGTACCCTGGCGCGGCCGACAGTCGATTGGGCTCCCGAGTGAAGATCGGCACCGGCTGGAACTCCATGCGCGAAGTGACCGCCGCGGGCGACCTCGACCACGACGGCCGCGCCGACCTGCTCGCTATCCGGAAGTCCGACAACTGCATGTACTTCTACGCGGGCAAGGGGAACGGGTCCTTCAACAGCGGTGTCAAGGTCGGATGCGGCTGGGGCGGGTACAACTCGGCCACCGCCGTCGGCGACTTCAACGGCGACGGCCGCGCCGACCTCGTCGCCCGCCGAGCCTCCGACGGTGCGCTGTTCCTCTACGCGGGCACCGGCACCGGAAGTCTCGGCGCCCGCACCCAGATCGGCACCGGCTGGAACGCGATGGAGTACATCGCCTGACCGCACCGCAAGGACCGCGACCAGATCGCACCTCCGTCCGGCCGATGAACGCAACCGGGCCCCGGCTGCATGCGTGTTCGCAGCGGTACGGTCCGTTCCCGATCCCGAACCCCTCTGAACCCCAGGACATCTGAATGAACAAACCCAACCGGCGACCGCGCCGCGCCCTGAGCGCCGCGTCCTTCGCCGCGGCCGCGGTCGCCGCGGCCCTCCTCGCGGTCCCCGCGTCCGCTGCCGCGCAGACCGGCGAAGCCGATTGCGGCAGTCTCGGCGACCACCCCATGGCCGCCGGTCTGGAATCCGCGCTCGACCTCGCCGCCGCCTGCGGCGTCGAAGTCCGCATCGAGGGCCGCAGCGGCCCCTACGCCACGACGGCAGCCACCCCCGACGGCCGACTCCACTACACCGGCACCACCGCCCCGGCCCAGCAGTACGAAGACCGCGGCCTCGCGGACCCGACGCTCACCGAGGACGCCGGGACCCTCGCCCAGGCCAACACCCCTTGGCCCATCACCTTGAGCCACACCGACACCGGCGCCCCGCTCATCCAGACGAACGGCACCGCGATCGACTGGACCGGGGAGAAGCCCGTGCCCTCGTACGACGGCACCACCGCCGTCTACGACGACCTCGCCGCCGGACTCGACCTGACCGTCGGCTCCGGTATCGCCGCCACCGACCTGACCTTCACCGTCGCCGACCCCGACGCCTGGAACGCCCTCGCGACCGGACTCGTGTTCCAGGCCGATCCGGCCGTGCGGAAGAACCGCAGCATGCTCTACACCAGCGCGGGCACCGGCACCGCCGAGTACTCCGAGTCGTTCACCGTCCGCGACGCCGCGGGATCCGTCGTCCTCCCCGCCCTAACGATCACCGGCGGCGCGCTCACCATGGAACTGCCGACCGAGGCCGCAGAGGCGGCGGTGTACCCGCTGACCCTGACCACCGCCTGGTCCTACCTGGGCACCGAGGTCGCGACCTGGCAGTCCATCACCTCGGCCTCACCCGACCTCTCGGTGGTCCGCGGCGACGGCGGCCTCGACCTGCCGTACTTCGAAGCCGCGGGCGAAACGGGCGACGCGCTGTCCGGCGCCTACTGCGACCGGCTCCTCGACCCCGAATGCCTGACGCCGTCACAGTCGACGTCCTACTGGCTGTTCTGGAACCCGGGACCCGCCGGTCTCAGGCCGGACGAGGCGCCCTGGCTGACATTCCCGCTCGAATCCGCGGTCTTCCAGGTCGGCGCCGCGGCCGGAACGACCTGCGTCGCGCCCGACGTCCTCTACGGAACGTCCGGACTGCTGCCCAGCACCGACTGGAACCACCCGGTGAACCTCGCCGGCGCGCGCGCCGCCACCGGCGCATGCGATGACGGCACGGCCGTGTACGACCTCACGTCCGCGCTGAAGGACTCCTGGAAGTCGAACGTCCCGCTGTCCATGCCCGGCGGCGACACGACCGCCCGCTTCGACGGCGGCACCGCCCGCCTCGACGCCTACTTCCAGGTCCGCACCTACACGGTCGCCTCGGCCTGCCCCGCCTCCTATGCCGAACCCGTCGAGACCCCCGAAGTGCGGTACGGGGTCTTCGCCGCGGACTTCTGGCGCCCCGACCTCATTGACCCCGGGCTCACCTGGACCACCAAGGTCTACAACGTCGCGAACGACACGGTCATCGCCCGGACCGAATCGGCCCCCGTCACCGACGGCGGCGGCGCCGGAGCCGTCGTCGAGGACGTCCCCGACGGCTACTACATCGAGGACCTGCGGATCTCCGCATCCGACGGGACCACCGTCAAGGTGATCCAGTGCAGCACCCTCGTCGACACCGCCGCGCCGTCGATCGAGATCACGGCGCCGGACGGCCCCAATTACGTCGGCGACGAGATCGAGCTCGCCGTCCACGTCGACGACGGCAGCTGGAGCGACATGTACCTCACCTGCCGCAACTACCCCGGATGCGATCCCGGCGGCGCCGCCCTCTTCGAGGAGCGGGACGCCGTGTTCGGCATCCGGCTGAACATGACCGACAACTCGGTGGACATCGAGGCGGAGGACCCCGCGGGGCGCGTCACCCGGCAGCAGATCGACATCCCCGCGACCCGCAACCGCTTCGACTACGACGGCGACCGCAACCAGGACCTCATCGCGGTCCGCTCCGCAGACGGGGCGCTGATGCTCTACTCGGGCCGCGGCGACGGCACCTTCGCGCCAGGCGTCCCGATCGCGACCGGATGGGGCGGCATGGATCTCGCCATGGCCGGCGACCTCACCTCCGACGGCAACGCGGACCTCCTCGCCCTCGACCGCGCCACCGGCGTCATGTACACCTACGCGGGGACCGGCCGCGGCGGCTTCACCGCCGCTCCGGTCCGCGTCGGCAGCGGCTGGAACGCCATGGGCACCTTCACTTCCGCAGGGGACTTCGACACCGACGGCACCATCGACCTGCTCGCCGTGGACCGGTCCGACGGCACCCTCTACCGCTACCCTGGGAACGGCGACGGGACCTTCGGCGCCCGCGTCGCCTCCGGCACCGGCTGGGACGTCGCCGAGTCGCTGATCTCCATCGGCGACCAGAACAAGGACGGCGCCGACGACCTCCTCGCTCGTGAGCTCCACAACGGCGGCTACCTCCTCTACACCGGCGACGGCAACGGCGCGTTCACCAGGTACCGCAGCCTCCTCCCGGGCATGTACTCCCCGGACCCGGCGGCCCTGTACGACCAGATCGCGGGCGGCGGCGACTACAACGGCGACGGGTACGTCGACGTCCTCGCCACGGACTCCCGGACCGGCGAGCTGACGCTCCGCACCTTCGACTACCAGATCCGCGCCCTCGACGAGTTCCAGGTCGTCGGGACCGGCTGGAACGCCCTCCGGCTGCCGTCGGCCTCGATCACGACCGCATACGACCACAACTACGACGGGACCCCCGACCTCTTCGCGCGGGCCGCGTCCACCGGCACCCGCTACCTGTACGAGGGCGACGGGGAAGGCGGCTTCACCGGCCGCGCCCTGTGGTCCCAGGACGGCGACCTGAACCTCATCGAGACCGCCGGGGACTTCGACGCCGACGGCAGCTCCGACCTGCTCGTACGCGAGGCCGCCACCGGGCGGCTGTACTTCGTCCCCGGCGTCAACGGGAACGTCCACCCCTACGGGACGGAGCTGCTCGTCGGCACCGGATGGAACAAGATGAGCGCCATCGTCTCCGGGCACGACTTCGACGGGGACGGCGACGTCGACATCCTGGCGCGCGAGGCCTCGACGGGGTATCTGTGGCTGTACCCGGGCGGGGGCGACGGCACCGGCGGGGCGCGCGTCAAGGCCGGATCGGGCTGGAACTCGATGCGGGAACTGACCGCGGTCGGCGACCTCGACCACGACGGCCACGCCGACCTCCTCGCGATCCGTACCTCCGACAACTGCCTGTACCGGTACGGCGGCAACGGCGACGGGACCCTGAAGGCGGCCGTCAAGGTCGGCTGCGGCTGGAGCGGGCTCGACGCCCTCGCCGCGGTCGGCGACTTCAGCGGCGACGGCCACGCCGACTTCGTCGCCCGCCGCAAGTCCGACGGCGCCCTGTTCCTCTACAAGGGCGACGGCACCGGTGACTTCCCGTCCGCGGCCACGGTCGGGACCGGCTGGAACGCCATGGACATCATCGTCTGACCGCACTGCCGCAGGGCCCGTCCGCACCGCGGGCGGGCCCTGCGCGTTTCCGGGCCACTGTGGCCGCGCCGATCGCAAGTGAACGGATGCAACCACCGGTGACGTGCGGGCGTGTACACCTCGCCGCACAGCGGCACCCACAACCGAGAACCCCTCGCCGGACCCACAGGACATCTGAATGAACGAAGCCCCCCGTAACCGCCGCCCGAGGCGGATCGCCGCGGTCGCGGCGACCGCGATCGGCGCGGCGATGCTCGCCGCCCCCGGCACCGCGACCGCGCAGGACGACTGCGCCGCCCTCGGCGACAATCCAATGGCGGAGAGCGCCGAGACCGCACTCGAACTCGCCGCCGCCTGCGGCGTCGAAGTGCGCGTGGACAACCGCGCTGACCCGCACTCCACGGTGTCGGTCACTCCGGAAGGCCGGCTCCACCTGACCGCGACCGTCGACGCGGTGCAGGAGCAGGAGGACCGGGGGTACACCGATACGACCCTGGTGCCGACCGGCGACTCGCTCACGGCCGCCAACGGCGGCCGGGGCATGCGCCTTCCCTTTACGGATGGAGTCGGGTTCCTGCTGCTCACGGGGTCCACCGAGCTCGACTGGGACGGTGCGGTGCCCACGCCCGAGTACAGCGGCTCCACCGCCGTCTACGAGGAGCTCGCGCCCGGCCTGGACCTCGCCGCGGACATGGACGCCTCCTCGGTCGAGTTCGTCTTCACCATCGCCGACGCCGCCGCCTGGAACGAGCTCGCCTCCGGGCTCTCGATCGGCGAGGGCATGGACCCCTACACCGGCGACCGGGCCAGCGCCTCCGATGGCGTCCTGCGGATCGACAACCCGCTCGCCCCGTACTACCGGTCCGCGCAGTCCAGCCTGTTCACCGTGCGCGGCAGCGACGGCGAGACGGCCGCCGCCGACGTCGCGCTCGGGACCGACCGGTCGGTCACTCTGGCCCTCCCGGACGGCGCCGTCGAGACCGCCGCGTTCCCGCTGACCCTCTCGACCCAGTGGGCCGAGAGCGACTTCAGGGTGAACGAGTGGGGATCGGTCACCTCCGCCGCGCCCGGCCTCCCGCTCTTCCGCGGCAACGCGGGCCTCGGCGAACCGTACTTCGAGGCCGCCGGGGAATCCGCCGACGCGGTCGTCGGCCCCTATTGCGACGCGCTCGCCGCCGCCGACTGCGCCGCCCCGGCGACGGCGGCCGCCTACTGGAATTTCCAGTGGCCCTTCCTGGACGAGCTCCCCGCCGACGCCTTCGACACCGACTTCCCCGTCGAGAGCGCGACCTTCCGGGTCGACGCCGCGGACGGCGCCGACTGCACCGCGCCGGACCTGGAGCCCGCCTCGGCGTACGTCCCCGACACGACGTGGGACACGCGCCCCGCCGCCATCGGCGCCGACACCTCCGGCACCTGTGAGGACGGGACCGCGGTGTACGACGTCACCGACACCATCGCCGGCGTCTGGGCGGACCCGCTCGACGCCGCCGCCGTCACCTTCGGCATGACCGACAGCGCCGAGACCGCCCGCTTCGACGGAGGCTCCGCCCGCCTCGACGTCACGTTCGACGCCGTCGGATTCCGCTACTTCAGCCCCCGCACCTGCGGCACGGAAGCCGCCCCGCGCTTCCAGCGCAACGACCCGGCCGAGTTCGCCGGGTTCTACGCCGACACCTGGGGCTCCCCGGTCAAGGACCTCGGCGTCACCTGGACCGCCGACATCCGCAATGCCGATACCGGTGCGGTCGTCACGACCGAGCCGGAGCCGCTCGCGTTCGGCATCAACCCCTTCGGCGCCATCGAGCTCGACGACGGCCGGTACGAGGTCGTCTACGAGTTCACCGCCTCCGAGGCCGACTTCGAGTACCGGTCCGCGACCTGCCACATGGTCGTCGACCGGTCCGCCCCGGAGATCCTCGACGTCGACGTGGACGGCGGGAAGTCCCGGGTCGGCGACACGATGACCGTGGAGGTCGACGTCGCGGACGCGGGCTTCCCCGACGGCGACAACGACCTGACGGTCTTCTGCCAGGGCTACGAGAGCTGCGACTCCCGCTCCGAGGTGCTCAGCGACGGCACGACCGCGACCTTCGAGCTGCCGATGAACCGGACCTCCAACTGGCTGCGCATCAGCCTCCGCGACAAGGCGGGGAACACCGCGGACACCGTGGACATGTACATCCGGGCCTCCTACTCCCGCTTCGACTTCAACGGCGACGGCGCGCAGGACCTGTTCACCGTCCGAGAGTCCGACGGCAAGCTGGTGTTCTTCGCCGGCAACGGCGACGGGACGTTCAAGAGCGGCGTCGCGGCCGGAACCGGCTGGGGCGGCAGCGACATCGTCATGGCCGGGGACCTCACCGGCGACCAGGTCCCCGACCTGCTCGCCCGCGACACCCGCACCGGGACGCTCCGCACCTACCCGGGCGCGGGGAACGGCACACTGCGCGACCCGATCGCGGTCGGGACCGGCTGGAACCGCATCAGCGTCTTCACTTCCGCCGGTGACTACGACAACGACGGGAAGCTCGACCTCCTCGCCGTCCGCGAGTCCGACGGGAAGCTCTACCGATACCCCGGCCGCGGGGACGGCACCTTCGGCGCCGCGACCGCGGTCGGCACCGGCTGGGGCGCCATGGACATGCTCAGCACCTACGGCGACCTCGACGGCAACGGGTACACGGACCTGCTGACCAGGTCCGAACAGGACTCCCACTACTACGTGTACATGAACGACGGCAACGGCGGCTTCAACGGGAAGCAGTACCTCCCCTACTTCCTGGGCGAGGACTACCACGGCCCGGAGTCGTACGACCAGGTGCTGGGCGGCGGCGACTACAATCAGGACGGCTACGCCGACCTCCTCGCGGTCAACGACGCCACGGGGCAGATGGTCCTCCGCTCCTGGGACGAGAACTCCATCGCAACGGTCGCCGAGCAGGTCGTCGGCTCAGGCTGGTACGCGTACCGCCTCCCCGCGACCGTCGCCGACCGGACCTACGACTACGACGAGGACAACCGCTCCGACATCGTCGCGGTCGACTCCCGCGGGACCTCGACCACCTTCCTGGGCAACGGGACCGGCGGCTTCACCGGCCAGACCTGGACCGACCCCCACTTCGAGGGCTACAACCTGGTCGAGACCGCCGGAGACCTCAACGGCGACGGCAACCCGGACCTCCTCGCCCGGAAGACCTCGAACGGGGCGCTGTACCTCGTCCCCGGCTTCGGACAGGGCCAGTTCGAGGAGGAGGCGCTCGTCAAGATCGGCACCGGCTGGAACGCCATGAGCGCCATCGTCTCCGGGCACGACTTCAACGGGGACGGGCGGATCGACGTCCTCGCCCGCGAGAGTGCCACCGGGTACCTGTGGCTGTACAAGGGCAACGGGGACGGCACGGTCGGGTCGCGCGTGAAGATCGGGTCCGGATGGAACGCGCTGGACCGGATCACCGCGGTCGGGGACCTCGACCATGACGGGCACGCCGACCTGCTCGCCGTCCGCACCTCCGACAACTGCCTGTACCGGTACGACAGCACCGGGACCGGGACGCTGCAGAGCGGCGTGAAGGTCGGCTGCGGGTGGGCCGGGCTGGACGCGCTGGCGAGTGTCGGGGACTTCGACGGAGACGGGCACGCCGACCTCGTGGCGCGGCGCAAATCGGACGGGAAGCTGTTCCTGTACAAGGGGAACGGCGCCGGCGGGTTCACGTCCGCCGTCGCCATCGGGACCGGGTGGAACCGGATGTCCGTCATCGCTTAACCGCTGGTTCATTTGAGGCCCGGTCGTCCCATAGGGGGTGACCGGGCCTTCTTCATCCGTTCGGCCCCTTTTACGGAAACGGGTGCGTCAGATCGCTCTGCGTGAGCGTCCTATCTACAGGGTCGCCGAAAGCGGCCCGACCAGGATCCCTTGACCTGACAGGATGCATTGCGATGCAACGACTCTCCTCCCGGAGGCGCCGCCTCCACCTCCTTCGATCCGCGGTCGTCGCCGCGGGTGCGGCGGTCATCGCCGCGCCCGGTGTCGCCTCCGCGCAAGTCACCGACCCCACTGCCGACGCCGTCGAGCCCGCCTCCGCGGACGCGAGCCGGGACTACACCGGCGACGGCGTCGACGACCTCCTCACCCTGCGCCGCAACGGGCGGCTGATCCTCCACGCCGGCAACGGCGACGGCACCTTCGACCCGGGCACCTCCATCGGCACCGGCTGGGGCGGGTACGACATGGCCGCGGCCGGGGACCTCACCGGCGACGGCCTCCCCGACCTGGTCGCCCGCGAGAACGCGACCGGCACCCTCTTCACCTACCCCGGCAACGGCGCGGGCGGCTTCGGCCAGCGCGTGTTCGTCGGGTACGGGTGGGACTCCATCGGGATGTTCGCCGCCGGAGGGGACTTCGACGGCGACGGGACCGCCGACCTCCTCGCCGTGCGCGAGTCCGACGGCGAGCTGTTCTTCTACCCCGGCCTCGGGAACGGCACCTTCGGGGCCCGGTCCTCGGTCGGGTCGGCCTGGCAGGAGCGGGACGTGCTCACCGTCCTCGGCGACGTCGACGCGAACGGCTGCGACGACATCCTGGGCCGCGACCGGGCCACCGGCGAGTACACCGTGCTCCTCGGCGACTGCACCTCCGGTTTCGGCGCGGAGATCGCGATCGACGGCGACCTGGTGACGCGCTCCGGCGGCCACGCCTCCGACGTGTCCGGAGGCGGCGACTACAACGGGGACGGCCTCCCCGACGTGCTCGCGGTCGACGGGCGCTCCGGGGAGCTGTCGCTGAGCACCCTCACCGACGACCCGACGCCGGTCGTGGACGCCGAGAGCCTCGGCACCGGGTGGAGCGACGAGCGCCTCCCGTCCGTGCCTAGCAACGGCGAGTACGACTTCGGGGCCGACGGCCGCACCGACGTGTACGCGGTCCGGTCCTCCGACGGCGCGCTGTTCTACTACCCGGGTGACGGTGCGGGCGGCTTCGGCCGGTCCGTGCAGGTCGGCACCGGCTGGGCGGGCCTGACGCTCGTCGAGACGGCGGGCGACATCGACGAGGACGGCCACCAGGACGTGCTCGCCCGCAGCGCCGACGGCGTGCTGTGGTTCTTCCGCGGCACCGGCGTGGACGGCGGCCTGGAGGGGCCGGTGAAGATCGGCACCGGCTGGAACTCCTTCGACGCCATCGTCTCCGGGCACGACGTGAACGGCGACGGCTGGACCGACATCGTCGCCCGCAGCACCGAGACCCACTCGATGTTCGTGTACACGGGCCGCGGCGACGGCACGTTCCGGACGGCGCTCCAGTTCGGCGTCGGCTGGGACATCCTGCGCGAGATCACCCTCGCCGGTGACCTCACCGGGGACGGCCAGCCCGACATCGTCGCGATCAACAAGGGCGACGAGTGCCTGTACCTGTACCGCGGCAACACCGGCGGCGGCGTCGGCCAGGCCGTCAAGATCGGCTGCGGCTGGTCCGGCATGAACGCCATCGCCGCTGTGGGCGACTTCAACGGCGACGGGCGCAACGACATCGTCGCCCGCCGCGCCTCCGACGGCAACCTGTTCCTGTACCGCGGCGACGCGAACGGCAACTTCCTGTCCTCGGTGCGCATCGGCACCGGCTGGAACACGCTCAGCACCATCGTCTGACCCGCCTCCCGACCGGCCCGGCCGCCGTCCGCGAGGACAGCGGCCGGGTCACGGTTCGTCTACCATGGAGCCGTCTGCAACCGGCCGATCGCAGTGCGCGTGTTGCAGACGGCGCCACCCGCGCCGCACCCCCCGAAACCCCAGGACACCCGCATGCACACACCCCATAGAAGGCCGCACCGCACCGCGGCCCTCACCGCCGCCGCCGTCGTGGCGGCCCTCCTCGCGGTCCCCGCCGCGGCCGCCGCCCAGACCACTGAGACCGACTGCGCCGCGCTCGGCGCCGACCCGAGGGCCGCGGGGTTCGAAGCGGCCCTTGAGATCGCCGTGGCCTGCGACGTCGAGGTCCGCCTGGACTGGCGTTCGAGCGCCTACGACTCCACCTTCGTCACCCCCGACGGCAGGCTCCACGTGGTCCAGACCGTCGAACCCGTGCAGCCGAACCTCGACGGCCCGGCCGACGCGACCCTCGTGGAAGCCGACGGCACCCTGGTCCAGGCCAACTCCCCGGCCGCGTTCTCGTTCAGCGGCACCGCGGTCGACGCGGCGCTGATGGCGACGCGGGCGGGTGGGCTCGACTGGATCGGCGACCAGCCGGAGCCCGAGGTCGACGGCGCGACGGTCCACTACAGCGGTCTGGCCGACGGCCTGGACCTCGACATCGAGGCCCGCATCGCCGCCGCGGCCCTCCGGTTCACGGTCGACGGGCCCGACGCCTGGTCGGCGCTGTCCACGGGGCTGACCACGACCGCGAGGGTCTACGACAACGGCCTGTTCGAAGCGCACGAGCGCGAGACCGGCGTCCCGGCCACCTGGGAGGAGTCCACGCCGTTCACGGTCCGGGACGCCGAAGGCGCCGCCCACACCGTGGCGCTCACCGGCGGTGTCGGGGCCGCCCTCACCCTCGGCCTGGACCAGGCTGTCGTCGACGGCGCGGCCTACCCGCTCACCGTCACCGCCGAATGGGCCTACCACCTCTACGGCGTGAACGAATGGGGCGCGACCACCTCGGCCGCCCCCGACCTCTCGGTCTTCCGCGGCGACGCGGGTCTCGACCAGCCCTACTTCGAGGCCGCGGGCCAGGACGCGAGCGCCGTCGTCGGCGGCTACTGCGACGCGCTCGCCGACCCCGGGTGCACCGCGGACTCGACTGCGGCCGTCTACTGGAACTTCTGGTACCGGTACCTCACCGGCATCACGCCGCAGGGAGCCCCGGGCCTGACCTACCGGCAGTCCTCCGCGACGTTCAGCGTCGACGCGGCCGCCGGATCCGAGTGCACGGCGCCGCCCCTCCAGTACTCGGAGGTCTACCGGGCGTCGACCACGTGGGCCAACGCCCCCGGACTCAACCCGCGGCCGGCGGTCGCGGGCGAATGCCTGGACGGGACCGCCGTCTACGGCCTCGACTCCGTCTACGGCCACCCGAGCCCCGTCGCCGCGACGTTCGCGATGACCGAGGCCGCCGAGACCGCCCGCTTCGACGGCGGCTCGGCCCGCCTCGACGTCTACTACACCGTCGGCGACACCTACACCGTCTCCGCGAACTCCTGCCCGGCCGCCGACCGCGCCGACTCCACTGTGGCCTACGGGAAGTTCACCACCGACTTCTGGCGCCCCGACCTCATCGACCCCAGCCTCACCTGGACCGCGACGATCACCGACGACGCCACGGGCGAGACCGTCTTCACGACCGGGCCCGCTCCGGTGGCCGAGGGCGTGAACCCGACCGCGACCGTCGAGATCCAGGACGGCGTCTTCACGCTCGAACACGAGATCACCGGTCCCGCAGGGCAGTCCAAGACTTGGAGCTGCGCGCTCCGCATCGACACCGACGCGCCCGACATCATCGAGATCGACGTCCCCGAGGGCCCGTACTACGTCGGCGAGACCGTCCCCATCGCAGTGACGATCGAGGACGAGTCGTACGCGTACGGCTCGGTGCGCCTGTGGTGCTCGGCCTGGCTCAACTGCTGGGGCGGCCAGGACGTGACCAGCGGCGAACCGGTCGAGATCAGGGTCCAGGCGGTCCAGACCCACACTTCGGTGACCGTCTCGGCCACCGACGACGCCGGGAACAGGACGGTCAAGACCTTCACCCTCACGGTCACCGCCCCGAGCAACGACTACGACGTCGACGGGTACCAGGACCTCGTCACCGTCCGCCGCGCCGACGGCAGCCTCATGTTCCACAAGGGCAAGGGCGCCGGCGGATTCGAGGCCCCGGTGTCCCTCGGCTCCGGCTGGGGCCCGATGGACGTCGTCATGGCCGGGGACCTCACCGGCGACCGCCACCCCGACCTGCTCGCCCGCGACACCCGCACCGGCGTCATGTACACCTACCCCGGCGACGGGGAGGGCGGGCTCGAAGCCCGCATCCAGGTCGGCACCGGGTGGAACCTCATGGCCGACTTCACCTCCGCGACCGACTTCGACGGCGACGGGAAGATCGACCTCATCGCCGTCTCCGACCGGACCGACAAGCTGTACCTGTACCCCGGCCTCGGGAACGGGAGGTTCGCGGCGCGCAGCACCATCGCCGAGAACTGGCTCGACGAGTGGTCCAGCTGGGACAACCTCACCACCGTCGGCATCTGCCGCGACGCCACGCCGGGCCTCCTGTTCGACTGGGCCCCGACGACCGGCGACTACCGGATCTACTGCGCCGACGGCGACGGCGGCATCACCTACAACCGGCAGCTCGAAGATGACCTGATCCCCGGCTACAGCGACGACGGCAACCGGTACGTCCAGATCGTCGGCAACGGCGACTACTCCGGCGACGGCGTGGGCGACCTCCTCGCCGTCGACGCCCGCACCGGCACGATGGTGCTCCGCAGCTACGACGCCTACCCGTTCGTGCTCGAAGAGGCGGTCACCGTCGGATCCGGATGGGCCGGTTACGAACTGCCGATCGGCGAGGACGAGCGGTCCTACGACTACTACAGCGACGGCAACAGCGACGTCCTCGCCTGGCGCAAGTCCACCGGGGAGATCACCCACTACCACGGCACCGGGGCCGGGTTCATGGGCGCCGCGCCCTTCACCTCCGGCCTGGGCAGCGCGACCCTGGTCGAGACCGCGGGCGACATCAACAGCGACGGCGCCAACGACGTCCTCGTCAGGTTCGCCGACGGGACCCTCTACGCCTACCCCGGGACCGGCCAGTCCTACTACGAGACCGGCCGCATCAAGATCGGCACCGGCTGGAACGCCATGAGCGCCGTCGTCTCCGGGCAGGACTTCAACGCCGACGGCAGAGTCGACGTCCTCGCCCGGGAGCAGGCCACCGGCAAGCTGTGGCTCTACCCGGGCACCGGGGCCGGGAAGCTCGGGTCCCGCGTGCAGATCGGCTCCGGGTGGGAGAAGCTCCGCGACATCGTCGCCGCGGGCGACCTCGACCACGACGGGCGCGCCGACCTGCTCGCCGTCCGCAAGTCCGACAACTGCCTGTACCGGTACGACAGCACCGGGACCGGGACCCTCCAGGCCGGTGTGAAGGTCGGCTGCGGCTGGGCGGGGCTCGACGCCCTCGCCTCGGTCGGGGACTTCGACAACGACGGCCACGGCGATTTCGTCGCCCGCCGCACCTCGGACGGGAAGCTGTTCCTGTACAAGGGCGACGGCAAGGGCGGGTTCACGTCGGCCGTCGCGATCGGCACCGGCTGGAACGCGATCGACATCATCGCCTGACGCGCAAGTGAAAAGGCCCCGGCTCCTCCAGGAGCCGGGGCCTTTCGCGTTGCATCCTAAGCGGATTCGCGGACCACCATTCGGGTGCCGAGGATGGTGACGAGGGGGCCGGCCTCTTCTCCGCGGATTCGGCCGCAGAGGAGGCGGGCCATCTCCCGGCCCATGGTCTCGGTGGGCTGGTGGACCGTGGTGAGCGGAGGCTCGGCGAACTCGGCGAGGGGGGAGTCGTCGAAGCCGACGAGGGCGAGGTCGTCGGGGACCGAGATGCCGCGTTCGCGGGCGACGCGGAGCGTCGCCATGGCGAGGGGGTCGGAGTTGGCGAAGACCGCGTCGAGGTCGCCGGCGGTGTCGAAGAGGTGCCGGGCGGCCTTGATGCCGCTGGCCTCGTCGAAGCCCTCGGCGACGGAGACGAGCCCCTCCTCGACGGGGAGGCGGTGGCCGCGGAGGCCGTCGCGGTAGCCGTTGAGGCGGTCGACGCCCACGGCCATGTCCTGCGGCCCGGCGATGATGCCGATCCGCCTGTGGCCGCGCTCGGCGAGGTACTCGACGGCCTGGCGGGCGCCCGAGCGGTTGTCGCAGTCGACGTACGCGACGGGGCGGAAGCCCACGGGCGTGCCGCACAGGACGATCGGGATGCCGGCCTCTTCGAGGCGCTCGGGGAGCGGGTCGCCGGAGTGGCTGGAGACCATCATGACGCCGTCGACGTGCTGGCCCATGAGGTAGGACTCCAGGTCGGTGCGGTTGCCGTCGCGGGGCGCGAAGGTGAGCATGAGCCGCATGTTCTCCTCGGCGAGCTGCTCGGTGATCCCGCGCAGCACCCCCGCGAAGAACGGCTCCGACCACAGCCACTCCTGCGACTCGGTGACGACGAGCGCCACCGTGTCCGTCCGCTGCGTCACGAGGGTCCTGGCCGCCTGGTTGGGGACGTACCCCAGCTCCTTGATGGCGGCCAGGACCGCGGCGCGCGTGTCCTCGGCGACCTTCGGGGAGCCGTTGATGACGCGGGAGACCGTGCCCCGGCCGACGCCCGCATGGCGCGCGACCGTGTCGAGCGTCGGCCGGCCGCCGCTGCGCCTGCGGCCGGTGCGCTCTCCAGGTTCGCCTGGCGCCTCAAGTCGGGTCTCGGTCATCGTGCATCACCTCGGGCTCTGTCGCGTGGAACTATTCTGCCTCACGGTTCGTACGCGCGCGTCGCACCAGGTCGCCGTACCAGCGTCCGGAGTCCTTGACGATGCGCTCGCCGGTCTCGAAATCGACGTACACGAGTCCGAACCGCTTGGTGTAGCCCCAGGCCCACTCGAAGTTGTCGGCCAGCGACCAGGCGAAGTACCCGACGAGCGGGACGCCCGAGTCGAGCGCGTCGGCGCAGGCCGCGAGGTGGCGCTCCACGTAGTCGAGCCGCTCGGGGTCCTTCACGCGGCCGTCGTCGAGCTTGTCGGGGAACGCGGCGCCGTTCTCGGTCACCGCGAGCCCGACCCCCGGGTAGGAGCCGTGGAGGCGGGTGAGGACGTCGGTGAGGCCCGACGGCTCGATCTCCCAGCCCATGTCGGTGACGGGCAGCCCGGCGGGCACGAACCCGATGTGGTCGTTCGCGGGCCACGCGGAGCCCGCACCGGTCGGCGCCGCGGAGGCGGAGGCGGAGCCGCCGTTGCCGGTGACGGTGAAGCGGCTGTAGTAGTTCACGGAGAGGACGTCGACGGGAGCGTTGATGAGCTCCATGTCGCCGTCGAGGATGAACTCGAAGTCGGTGAGGGCCTTGAAGTCCTCCACGACGTCCTCGGGGTAGGCCCCGCGCAGGGCCGCGTCGGTGAACCAGCGGTTCTGGACGCCGTCGACGCGGCGGGCCGCGTCGAGGTCGCCGGGCGCGTCGGTCGCCGCGTACACGGGGTAGAAGTTGATGCCGATGCTCACCGTGGCCTCGGGGTCGGCGGCCTTGATCGCGCGCGCGGCGAGGCCGTGGGCGAGCATGAGGTGGTGGGCGGCGGCGATGGACTCGGCCGGCTCGCGGCGCCCGGGGGCGTGCTCCCCGGACGCGTAGCCGAGGAACGCGGCGCACCACGGCTCGTTCACGGTGATCCAGTGCTTGACGCGGTCGCCGAGCGCGGTGTGCGCGATGAGCGCGAAGTCCGCGAAGCGCAGCGCCGTGTCGCGCACGGGCCACCCGCCCCTGTCCTCCAGGGCCTGCGGGAGGTCCCAGTGGTAGAGGGTGATCCAGGGGGTGATGCCCTCGGCGAGGAGGGCGTCGACGAGGTCGGAGTAGTAGCGCAGGCCGGCCGGGTTGACCCGCCCGTCCCCGTCGGGGCAGATCCGGGGCCACGACAGGGAGAACCGGTAGCTGTTGAGGCCGAGGGCCTTGACGGTGGCGACGTCCCCCGCGATGTTGCGGTAGGAGTCGATCGCGGTGTCGCCGTTGGAGCCGTCCACGACGCGGCCGGGCTCGTTCACGAACGAGTCCCAGATGGACTTCCCGCGCCCGTCGGCGCCGGTGGCGCCCTCCACCTGGTAGGAGGAGGTCGCCGCGCCCCACGTGAACCCGGCTGGGAACCGGGCCGCCAGGTCGGCGGCCCCCTTGAATTCGGTAGTCATTACTTGCCAGAGCCTTCCATGATGCCGTGCACGATCTGCCGTCCGAACACGACGAACAGGATCGCGATAGGGATGATCGAGATCAGGGTGCAGGTGAACACCATCGACAGGTCCGCGGAGAACATGGCCGTGGACGCCTGCCGGATCGCGAGCTGGATCGTGGGGTTCTCCCCGCTGAGGACCATGAACGGCCACAGGAACTCGTTCCAGTTCAGCATGAAGGTGAGCAGGCCGAGGACGACCATCGCGGGCCGCAGGGCCGGGAGGACGATCCGCCACCAGATGCCGATGGTGCTCGCCCCGTCGATGCGGGCCGCCTCGATGATCTCGTCGGGGACGGCCTGCTCGCAGTACTGGCGCATCAGGAAGATGCCGAAGCCGTTGACCAGGAACGGCAGGATCACGGCCTGGAGGGTGTCGAGCCATTGGAGCTCGACCATGATCATGTACAGCGGCACGATGCCGAGCTGCTGGAGCGGCACCATCATGGAGAACAGGACGGTGCCCATGAGCAGCTTCGAGCCGCGGAACTTGAGCTTGGCGAACGCGAACCCGCCGAGGGTCGAGATGAGCACCACCGAGAACGTCACCGTGCCGGTGATGATGAACGAGTTCCGCAGGCCCAGCAGCAGGTCCGCCTCGGGGTGGGCGAACGCGGCCTGGATGTGCTCGCCGAGGTTCCCGCCGGGCAGGAACGGCGGCGGGAAGTCCGCGGCGTCGCCGGTGGTGCGGGAGGCGATGACGATCATCCAGTACAGCGGGAAGACCGACAGGACCGCGACGAACGCCAGCCCGATGCGGGTCATCACCGTCGGCGCGAACACGCCGTCGGACTCGATCGGGTCCTTCCCCTTCCTGCGCCGGGGCGGCTTCGGCGGCGAGGTCCGCTGCGCGGGGGCGGTGGGGCGCGGGGCGGTTGCGGTGCTCATTTGTTCCCCTGGATGCGGTTGACGACGAGGAAGTTGACGGCCGCGACGACCGCGATGACGAGGAACAGCAGCCACCCGGCCGCGGCGGAGATGCCGTAGTTGCCGTGCGTGCGCAGGATGTCGACCAGGACCATCGCGGTGGTCTGGAACTGGCCGTTCGCGCCGCCGTTGAGGGCGCCGGAGCCGAACATCATCGGCTCGACGAACAGGGTCATGCCGCCGACGGAGGAGACGAAGACGGTGAAGATGAGGACCGGCTTGAGCTGGGGAACGGTGATCTTCCAGAACTGCTGCCGGGGGGAGGCGCCGTCGACGGTGGCGGCCTCGTAGAGGTTCTTCGGGATGGTCTGCATGGCGGCCAGGAAGATCAGGGAGTTGTACCCCATCCACCGCCAGTCCACCATGGACGAGATGGCGAGCCAGGAGGTGAGCCGCCCGGTGCGCCAGTCGACGCCGTCGAGGCCGATGAACTCCAGGGCGCCGTTGATCATGCCGTACTCGTTGCCCCAGATGCGGGCGAAGATGACGCCGACGGCGACCACGGAGGTGACGATCGGCGCGAGGATGAGCATGCGCCACAGGAGGGGCCGGCGCAGGCGCTTGTTCAGCGCGTTGGCGACCATCATGGCGACCACGAGCTGCGGGACGGTGGCCATGACGAACATGCCGAGGGTGTTCACGACCGACCAGTTGAAGCGGTCGTAGCTGGTGAGCAGGAACTCGTAGTTGTCGAGCCCCACGAACTCGCGGTTCGGGTTGCCGAGCTTCCAGGAGTGCAGCGACGCGTAGAGCGTGTACGCCATGGGGAAGACGCCGAACACGGCGAAGAGGATGAAGTACGGGGAGACCAGCGCGTACGGCATGGCCTTGAAGTCGGCTCGGGTGAGCCGCTGGCGCCAGGTCAGGCGCGGTGCGGCGTTCTGGGTGGTCATGTGGGCCTTCCTTGGGACGGTCGCGGTGACGCCTGCCGCGCCGCCCGCCTGCTCCTGCGGGCCGCCGTGGTGCGGGTCCGGTTCCGCCGGGCCCGCCCGGAGCTTCGGGAGGGAGCCGGCCCGCCGCGGGTTGGGGCGCGGCGGGCCGACACGGTGCCGCCGAGGGGTGCGGGGCCGGTCCTGGGGGTCGCGTCGAGCGGATGCCGGGAACCGCTCGGCGCCGGCCCCTTCCGGCGGCACGTGACCCGGTGCCGCTTCAGCGGCGGCGCCGGGTCCGGGCCCGGCCGGAGGTGGCAGGTTCCTCCGGCCGGACCCGCCGGGGGCTACAGTCCTTCGCCCGCCAGCGCCACGGCCTCTTCAGCCGCGGACTGGATGGTGCTCTTGGCGTCGGCCGCCGGCACGGAGCCGTCGACGATGCCGTTGATGGTGGTCTCGACCGCGCCCTTGACCGGCGGGTGGAAGTACGAGTACTTCAGGGCCGGGAACGACTGGATCGAGGCGCTGAGGATCTGGCCGACCGGGGCGCCGTTGAAGTAGTCGCTGGTGAAGTCGGCGACCCGCGGGTCCGCCTGGGCGGCGGGGGAGGACGGGAAGTTGCCGACGGCCTCGAAGACCGCGATCTGCTGCTCGGGCTCGGTCAGCCACGAGGCCAGTTCGGCGGCCTCTTCGGGGTGCGGGCCCGCGGCGGGGACGGCCAGGAAGGAGCCGCCCCAGTTGCCGGCCACGCCGGGTGCGGCGGCCATGTCCCACTTGCCGGTGTTGTCCGGGCCGGAGGTCGGCTCGATGACGGCGGTCGCCATCCAGCCGGGGCACGGCATGACGGCGTAGCCGCCCTCGGCCATGGCGGCGTTCCACTCCTCGCCCCACGAGGGGTAGTTGCCGACGGCGCCCATCTCGATGAGCTCCAGGACCAGGTCGATCGACTGGGTGGCGGCGGCGGAGTCGAGGGTCAGGTTGCCGTCGTCGTCCACGTACATCTCGCCGTCGCCGTTGCCGGCGAACTGGCTGAGGAGCACGTTCTGGATCTGGGTGCCGTTGTCGAGGAACGCGGTGCCGGTGTCGGCGTCGACGTACTGCTGGGCGAGGGCCTTGAAGCCGTCCCAGGTGGACCAGGCCGCGGCGACCTCTTCGCGGTCGGTCGGGAGGCCGGCCGCGGCGAACAGGTCGGAGCGGTAGCACATGGCCATGCCGCCGATGTCGGTGCCGAAGCCCACGAGGGTGCCTTCGGCGGTGTGGCCGAGGTTCCAGGTGTTCTCGGTGTAGTCGGCCGAGCGGGACTCGTAGGCGCCCAGGTCGTACCAGTAGTCGGGGTTGCTGAACAGCTGCGGCGTGGCCTGCTCGTCCATGGCGACGACGTCGCCGAAGCCGGAGCCGGTCTCCAGGGAGGTCTCCAGGTTGGGGCGGTACTCGGCGTCGAAGCCGACGCCGTCGCCCTCGAACACCACGTCGATGTTCTCGTGGGTGGACTCGTACGCCTCTTCGAAGCCGGCCTGGACGTAGCCGAAGGTGTTGAACGTGGAGACGGTGAGCTGGATCTTGCCGTCGGCGCTGGTGCCCTCGGTGTCGTCGCCGCCGTCCGAGCAGGCGGCGGTGAGGGCGAGCGCGCCGGCGGCAGCGGCGGCGAGGGCCGCCTTGCCGTGCCTGCGGTTGAGGAGATGCATCTTTGCGGGTTCCTTCCAGGCGCCTCGGCGGCGCCATGCTGTTGTCGAGGGGTTTGAGGGACTCGTTCCGGTTGGTGCGCAGGGCGGTGGTGGTGCGGGCCGCCATGAGTGCGCGGCGGCCCGCGGACTGAAACCGCCGAGGCGATCGCCCTTGGGAGCGATACCAGGATCGTACGGGAGCGTGTTCCATGACGCAAGCCCGGATGTGAGGGTCATTACCGGATCGTTGCCTTCGTGATCGCTCCGATCGAATCGATGGTCGCGAATCCATAACTATGAATCCGGATCAACAACTCAATTAGCAGGGAAAATACCTGGCAAACGGCAACAGTTTGCCTCGTTAGGGGAGAAATTTAGGGATGTCAATGTATTGACATACAGGGTGCCTGCTTGGGAGCATGACTTGGGAGCGCTTCCGCATCTTGGTCCGATTCGTTCCACTCGTGCGATTCACCGACCGCGAACCCGGCATGAGCGCTCCCATGGAAACGGACATTCAACCCCACGCCATAGGAGTAGCCGATATGGAAACCGACAACCTGGCCCCGCCGCGCCGGCGGGGCCGCCGATGGCGCCGGACGGCGGCGGTCACGCTGCCGCTCGCGCTCGTCGGCACCTTCGCCGCGGTGGCCGCGCCGTCGGCCTTCGCCGCCCAGTACTGCGGCGGCGTCCAGTACAACGTCGTCTCCAGCTGGGGCTCGGGCTTCCAGGCCAACGTGGTCCTCACCGCGGGCACCGCGGGCCTCAACGGCTGGGACATCGAATGGGACTTCCCGGCCGGCACCACCGTCTCCAGCGCGTGGAACGTCGGCTGGAGCCAGAGCGGGCGCACCTTCACCGGCTCCGACGTGGGCTGGAACGGCACCATCGCGGCCAACCAGAGCCGCGAGGTCTTCGGCTTCATCGGCGCGGGCCCCTCGACCGCGCCCACCGGCATCACCGTCAACGGCGAGTCCTGCGACGGCGCCGAGGAGCCCGTCGAGGCCGAGCTCGAAGTGAGCCGCGCGAACGTCGTCGTCGACGCCGGGTCGACCACCTCCGTCGAGGTCGGCTTCTCCGCCGCGACCGAGGCCGCGTCCACCGTGACCACGACCCGCACCTCCGGCTCCACCGCGATCTCGGTGTCCTCCGGGGGCTCGCTGGCGTTCGCCGCCGGGGACGTGAACCCGAAGCCGATCGTCTTCGCCGCCACCGCGGCCGCCCAGCCCGGCGACTCGGCGGTCTTCACCGTCGCGTCCCCCGGCTACGCGTCCAAGACCGTGACGGTCACCGTCGCCGACCTGGGCGAGGTCACGCAGAACGAGGAGCGCTTCCTCGCGATGTACGACCAGCTCACCGGCTCCGACTCGCCGTACCTGCACGAGACGGGCGTCCCCTACCACTCGGTGGAGGAGCTCATCGTCGAGGCGCCGGACTACGGACACGAGACGACCTCCGAGGCCCTGAGCTACCTCCAGTGGCTGGAGGCCGCCTACGGCCAGGTCACCGGCGACTGGTCGGGCTACAACGAGTCGTGGGACATCACCGAGCAGTACGCGATCCCGGACCTGAACCCGACCGCGTACAACCCGTCCTCCCCGGCCTCGTACGCGCCCGAGTCGGGCAGCGTCACCGACTACCCGACCCAGCTGGACTTCAACGCCTCCGTCGGCGTCGACCCGCTGGGCCAGGAGCTGCGGAACACGTACGGGACCAACCAGGTCTACGGCATGCACTGGATCCTGGACGTGGACAACGCCTACGGCTTCGGCGAGTGCGGCGACGGGACCACCGAGCCCGCGTACATGAACACGTTCCAGCGCGGCTCGCAGGAGTCGACGTGGGAGACCGTCGCGCACCCCTCGTGCGAGACGTTCGACTTCGGCGGCGACAACGGCTACCTGGACCTGTTCGTGGGCGACTCGCAGTACTCCCAGCAGGAGCGGTACACCGACGCCCCCGACGCCGACGCGCGCGCCGTGCAGGTCGCGTGGATGGCGCAGCAGTGGGCCGCGGCCCAGGGCCAGGAGTCGGCGATCTCCGGTTCGCTCGACAACGCCTCCAAGATGGGCGACTTCCTGCGGTACTCGTTCGCGGACAAGTACTTCAAGCAGATCGCGGGCGACTGCATCGGGATCAACAACTGCCCCGACGGCAGCGGCAAGAGCTCCTTCCACTACCTGCTGAGCTGGTACTACTCGTGGGGCGCCGGCGCCAACGGCGACTGGTCGTTCCGCATCGGCGGCTCGGGCGTGCACCAGGGCTACCAGAACGTCATGGCGGCGTACGCGCTGTCCGAGGGCGGCCTGGAGCCGAACTCGCCCACCGCGGCGAGCGACTGGGCGATGAGCCTCGACCAGCAGTTGGAGTTCCTGGAGTGGCTCCAGGTCCCGCAGGGCTCGCAGGGCGCGGGCGCCATCGCGGGCGGCGCGACCAACAACTGGGGCGGCAACTACGGCAGCCCGACCACGAACGCCGAGTTCGAGGGCCTGTACTACGACGAGCAGCCCGTGTGGCACGACCCGCCGTCGAACCGCTGGTTCGGCTTCCAGGTCTGGGGCATGGACCGCATCGCGCAGTACTGCATGGAGACCGACGACGCGCGGGCGTGCAACCTGCTCGACGAGTGGGTCGAGTGGGCCCTCTCGGAGTCCGACATCTCCGCGACCGACTACAGCATCCCGGGCGACCTGGACTGGAACGGCGAGCCGGGGGCGGGCCTGTCCGCCACGGTGACCTCCATGTCCAAGGACCCGGGCGTGGCCGGGGCCTTCGCGAAGATCCTGTCCTACCACGCCGCGGCCACCGGTGACACCGCCTCGCAGACCGCGGCGAAGAACCTCCTGGACGCGCTGTGGGCCGCCAACGACGGCGTCGGCGTGACCCAGACCGAGGCCCGGGCGGACTACTGCCGCTTCGGCGACGAGGTCTACATCCCCGAGGGCTGGACCGGCACCATGCCGAACGGCGACCAGCTGGAGAACGGCGTCACGTTCATCGAGACCCGGTCGTTCATGACCGAGTTCGAGGGCTGGGACCAGGTCCAGGCGTACCTCGACGGCGGCTGCACCGGCCCCGCGCCGGAGTTCAGCTACCACCGCTACTGGCACCAGGTCGAGGTCGCGACGGCCTTCCAGACCTACGCCGCGCTCTTCGAGTAAAGGAGACCGAATGAGGGGAGCGGCCGGTCGCTGATGCGACCGGCCGCTCCTTCGTCTGCTGCGCCGCTCGGGCTGAGCACACAGGTCGGGTCCGCCCGGATCATCCGGCCCACCGGGCCCGACCTCTATGCTCAGCGGCGTCCGGCACCCCTCTGCCGGACCGCTGAACGTGCTGCGCGCTAAGGGATTCAGTCGACGTCGATGTCGAGGTCCAGCCCCGCGTCCCAGAAGGTCTCGGCGACCGGACGCGTGCTGGCGATGCCCGCCGTGGCGGGGACGCCGCCGGGCAGGTACGTGGAGGCGATGGTGGTGTAGTCGACGCCGTCGTCGGCGTGGGCGACGGTCACGGTGTCGCCGGCCCTGATGAGCCGCAGCCAGATCTCGTCCGACTCGGTGTCCACCGGGAACAGGGACCAGTCGGTGCGGCCGCGGGTGGCGACGGTGCTGATGAGGTGCTGCCCGCCGAGGTACTCCGCGCCGGTGCGGACCCAGTTGGACTCGTCGACGCGGATGGCGAGGGACGCCTCCGAGTGCTGGTGGCGGTGCTCCGGGCGCAGGCGCAGCGCGATCTCGCCGTCGCCTCGGAGCTCGATGCCGTAGATGTAGACGTGGTCGCGCTGGGGCTCGTCCCCGGCGCTGCGGACGAGCACGGTCTTGATCTCGGAGAAGGGAGTGATCAATCCACCGTCAACCGTCCATTGTACTTCTTCTGAAGGAGACTGCATCATCCAATGATGCCATACGTGAAAGGGTTGTTATGCGACAAATCGGGCGCGGTAACCCAAAGTTAATCCCCCGTTCGGCTCGGTTACAAGGCTGAAATACCAGCTCAACGCCCGTATGCCTACGGTAAATGCGGTTTGCGTTACGCCCCTTGGAGAACGCTGGCCGCGTCCCGGGGATGCCAATGCGAATCCCTTGTCCCGCAAGCATATCCAATGCGCAGGAATCGCGGCCCGCCCCATGCGCCGCGCGGTTTCGGAACGACCGGTCCAGGCTACCCCGCGCCCGCCAATGGCGCCCACGGCAATGCGAGTCTCATTCCCGTTCCATGTGATGTGCGAAGGATTGCGCGTTCTGCTCCGCATTCGCCGGACGGGGGCGGACTAGAGTGCCGAGTGCTCATACCCGTGTCCTCCCGGGCTGCTCGACCGTTAACCCGGATGGAGGAGTACGCAGGCACGGAAGCGAAGGCGAATGAGGAGATAGCGTGAGTATGCAGCATTCAGCGAGGCAGGGGGCGCCGGAGGCAGAGGCGCCCGAGCACGGGCGCGCGCTCCCGCGCCAGGACCGCACCGCTCCGCCGCGCCGCTCGCGCCACACCGCCGAACCCGCGGCCCCCGGGCCGCAGGGCTCGATGGTCGTCCCGATCCCCGCGCGCTCGCGCCGCGCCCGCCGCGAGGAGCCCTCGAAGCTGTTCTCCCTGGAGGAGCCGCCGCCCCTGGAGGCCCCGGCGGGGATCACCGAGATCACCGGCTGGAACCTCGCGTCCCTCATGTGGCGCGACCACCTGCCCGAGCAGCTCCTCGGCATCGACTGCGCCTCGTGCAAGCAGGCGTGGCCGTGCGACACCTGGAAGATCGCGGACGACCTGCTCACCGAGTGCTGCGAGGCCGCCGGGGGCGCGCCCGCCGCGGCCCGCTAGCACCGCCTGACGCAGAGTTGAGTCGACCCGACTCAACTTTAGTGCATCTGATCACATTTCCTGTGACCGGCTTGACAGTCGATACCGACCGGATGAACATTGAGTCTATCCGGCTCAACTTGGTTCGGGGTTCCCGCCCGGCCGCTTGAGACAGAGACATCATCTGTTCGACTACATCAGGAGATCAACATGGCACGTGCGGTCGGCATCGACCTCGGCACGACGAACTCCGTGGTCAGCGTCCTCGAAGGCGGGGAGGCCACGGTCATCACCAACGCCGAGGGGGCGAGGACCACGCCGTCGATCGTGGCGTTCGCCAAGAACGGCGAAGTGCTCGTCGGCGAGGTGGCCAAGCGCCAGGCGGTCACGAACCCGGACCGCACCATCCGCTCGGTGAAGCGCCACATGGGCACCGACTGGACCGTCGACATCGACGGCAAGTCGTACACGTCCCAGGAGATCAGCGCCCGCATCCTCATGAAGCTCAAGCGCGACGCCGAGGCGTACCTGGGCGAGAACGTCACCGACGCGGTCGTCACCGTGCCGGCGTACTTCTCCGACGCCCAGCGCACCGCCACGAAGGAGGCGGGCGAGATCGCCGGCCTCAACGTCCTGCGCATCATCAACGAGCCCACCTCCGCGGCGCTCTCCTACGGCCTGGACAAGGGCGAGGAGGAGCAGACGATCCTCGTCTTCGACCTCGGCGGCGGCACCTTCGACGTCTCGCTGCTGGAGATCGCCGACGGCGTCATCCAGGTCAAGGCCACCTCCGGCGACAACCACCTCGGCGGCGACGACTGGGACGACCGGGTCATCCAGCACCTGGTGAAGACCTTCAACGGCCAGTACGGCGTGGACCTGTCCAAGGACAAGATGGCCATGCAGCGCCTCAAGGAGGCCGCCGAGAAGGCCAAGATCGAGCTGTCGTCCGCGACGCAGACCTCGATCAACCTGCCGTACATCACCGCAGGCCCCGACGGCCCCCTGCACCTCGACGTGTCGCTCTCGCGCGCCGAGTTCGAGCAGATGACCTCCGACCTCCTCGACCGCTGCAAGAAGCCGTTCGAGCAGGCCGTGAAGGACGCCGGGATCAACGTCTCCGAGGTCGACCACGTCATCCTCGTCGGCGGCTCCACCCGCATGCCCGCCGTCTCCGAGCTCGTCAAGCGCCTCATCGGCCGCGACGCCCACAAGGGCGTCAACCCGGACGAGGTCGTCGCCATCGGCGCGACCCTCCAGGCCGGCGTCCTCAAGGGCGAGGTCAAGGACGTGCTGCTCCTCGACGTCACCCCGCTGTCGCTGGGCATCGAGACCAAGGGCGGCATCTTCACCAAGCTCATCGAGCGCAACACCACGATCCCGACGAAGCGCTCGGAGGTCTTCACGACCGCCGACGACAACCAGCCGTCGGTGCTCATCCAGGTCTTCCAGGGCGAGCGCGAGATCGCGGCCTACAACAAGAAGCTCGGCACGTTCGAGCTGACCGGCCTGCCCCCGGCCCCGCGCGGGGTCCCGCAGATCGAGGTCACCTTCGACATCGACGCCAACGGCATCGTGAACGTGTCCGCGAAGGACTCCGCCACGGGCAAGGCCCAGTCGATGACGATCTCCGGCGGCTCCAGCCTGGCCCAGGACGACATCCAGCGGATGATGGCCGAGGCCCAGGAGCACGCCGAGGAGGACCGCCAGCGCAAGGAGGAGGCCGAGGCCCGCAACATGGGCGAGTCGCTGGTCTACCAGACCGAGAAGCTCCTGGCCGAGTCCGGCGACAAGATCCCCGAGGACCTCAAGGGCAAGATCAACGACGCCACGTCCTCGCTGAAGGCGGCCCTGGGCGGCACCGACATCGAGGCGATCAAGCGCGGCACCGAGGAGCTGTCGAAGGTCTCGCAGGAGGCCGGGCAGGCGATGTACGCGGCGGCCCAGGCCGACCAGGCGGGCGCCCCGCAGCAGCCCGCCGGCGGTGCCGCGGGCGGCGCCGACGACGTCGTGGACGCCGAGATCGTCGACGACGACAAGGACCAGAAGTAGTGGCGGACGAGAAGAAGGACGCCGACGACGCGCGGCCGCCCGAGGACGGCGCGGCCGCCGAGGGCGGGGCCGAGGAGGAGCTGACGGTCGAGGACATCCTCGCCGCCGCCTCCGACGACGGCCAGGCCGCCGACGACGCGGTCCTGGTGCTCCAGGCGACACTGGAGGAGCGCACGCGCGACCTCCAGCGGATCACCGCGGAGTTCCAGAACTACCGCAAGCGCGTCGAGCGCGACAAGGCCCGCTCGGGCGAGCTGGCGACGGCCGGGGTGCTCCAGAGCCTCCTGCCGGTGCTGGACGACCTCGACCGGGCCCGGGAGCACGGGGACCTCAACGGCCCCTTCGGCGCCGTCGCGGACCAGCTCGTCAACGCGCTCACCAAGCAGGGCCTGGAGCCCTTCGGGGTGAAGGGCGACCCGTTCGACCCGCAGATCCACGAAGCGGTCGCGCACATGCAGATGCCGGGTGTGGACGGTCCGACGTGCATCGACGTGATGCGCTCCGGCTACCGCCTCGGCGACAAGCTGCTGCGCCCGGCGCTGGTGGCTGTGGCCGAGCCGAGCGACGAGCCCGAGCCGGAGGCCGAAGCGGCGCCGGACGAGGAGCCCGAGGTGATCGAGGCCGAGGCCGTCGAGACCGAGGACGCCGAGACGGTCGACGCGGATGACGCCGAGGTCGTGGAGGCCGAGTCGGCGGAAGCCGAGGAGGCTCCGGCCGAGGACGCCGAACCCAAGGGCAAGAAGCGAAAAGACAAGAACAAGGACTAATCGTCCTTGCTCTCTGAACAGATCGGAGGAGGCGTCCCGTGGCATCGCAGGAGTGGCTCGAGAAGGACTTCTACGCCGTGCTCGGCGTGCCGCAGGACGCCTCCAAGAAGGACATCGAGAAGGCGTACCGCAAGCTCGCCCGCGAATGGCACCCCGACCACAACCCGGCGGCCGACGCCGAGGAGCGGTTCAAGGGCATCTCTGAGGCGTACTCGGTGCTGCACGACGACAAGCAGCGCGGCGAGTACGACCAGATCCAGCTGATGAAGTCCGGCCGGGGCGGGTTCGGGGGCGCGCACGCCGCGCCCGGGGGCATCAACCTCGAAGACCTGTTCGGGAACGCCGGCGGCGGCTCGGGCGGGTTCTCCGACCTCTTCGGCGGCCTGTTCGGCGGCGGCGGGTCCGGCCCGCGGCGCCGCTCGGGCGCCGTGCGCGGCAACGACCTGCGCACCAACGTGACCCTCGACTTCGCCGACGCCGTGAAGGGCTCCACCACGGAGCTGCGGATGCGCGCGCCCGGGGAGTGCGAGACCTGCCACGGGTCGGGCGCCAAGCCCGGCACCGCGCCCACCACGTGCCCGAAGTGCAGCGGGCGCGGCCTGGTCACCGAGAACCAGGGCGCGTTCAGCTTCGCGCAGCCGTGCCCCGAGTGCGAGGGCACCGGCACCGTCGTCACCGACCCGTGCCCCGACTGCGGCGGCACCGGTGCGACCACGAAGGACCGCGTCATCACCGTGCGGGTGCCCGCCGGGATCGGCGACGGCCAGACCATCCGGCTCGCCGGTCGCGGCTCGCCGGGCGAGCGCGGCGGACCCGCCGGGGACCTCCTCGTGCGCGTCGCGGTCCGCTCGCACCCGCTGTTCGCGCGCGACGGCGACAACGTCACCGTGCGCCTCCCCGTCTCCTTCCCCGAGGCCGCCCTGGGCGCCAAGGTGAAGGTCCCGACGCTCGACGGCCCCGTGACCCTGAAGGTCCCCGAGGGGACCCCGACCGGGCGGGTGCTGCGCGTCAAGGGCCGCGGCGTCCCCGGCAAGGGCGACCTGCTCGTCACCGTCGACGTCGACGTGCCCGTCTCGCTGACCGCCGAGGCCCGCGAGGCCCTGGAGAAGTACGCGGCGGCCGCCCCCGCGGCCGACCGCTCGAAGCTGGAAGAGCTGACGGGGCAGTGAGACCCGCGGCTCCGCAAGGACGGCGGGCCCCTACCGGGGCCGGCCGGAACAACCGGTGCGCCCTCCGGCGTTGTACCGAACGCGCGGCGCCGCACGGCGCCCCGGGCACCGGAGAGAGGAGTGGAGCGTGAACGCCGCCGACCGCAGCGGACCGTCCGATGCGAACCGTCCGCGCGTGCGCGTCGAGATCTCCTACGGCCGGCGCGGACCGGGCGAGGACCTCGACTTCGACGCGAAGATCCTCGCGATCTCCGCCGCCGCCGAACTCGCGGGCATGCACCCGCAGACCCTCCGCCAGTACGACCGGCTCGGCCTCGTCGAGCCCGCCCGCACGCCCGGCGGCGGCCGCCGCTACTCCGCGCGCGACGTCACGCGCCTGCGGGAGATCCAGCGGCTCAGCCAGGACGAGGGCGTCAACCTCGCGGGCATCAAGCGGATCATGGACCTCGAACGGGAGGTCCACGCGATCCGCGCCGAGGCGCAGGCGGTCGTGGAGGAGCTCCAGCGGGCCCGCGCCCAGCTCGCCGAGCTGCGCGCCGTCGCAGGTCCGTTCGGCCGCTCCACGGACATCGTCCTGTGGCGGGGCGAACAATGATCGACGCTTGCCCCCCTTCCTCGCACCGTTAAGATCGGGCCCATGCGACGCAGAAGACGACGATCCCGAAGTCCGCGGCCCGGCGGCCGCCCGCTCCGCGCATCGGAGCCTCCCAGCGGGCGTGAGCAGTGCTCATAGCCGTCGGACTGGTCATCATCCTGGCCGTCACCGCCGCCACGGGCTTCTTCGTGGCGCTCGAATTCGCCTACACCGCCGTCGACCGGTCCAAACTGGAGGACCTCGCCGCCGGCCCCGACGCCAAGCGCGCGTCCCGGGCCCGCCGGGCCCTGAAGGTCTCCTCGCAGCTGTCCTTCGCCCTCTCGGGCGCGCAGCTCGGCATCACCGTCACCGCCCTGTTCGTCGGCTTCTTCGCCGAGCCCTACCTCGGTGAGGGGCTCGCGCAGCTCCTCGGCACCGCCGGGGTCCCCGCGGCCGTGTCGGTCACCCTCGGCACGGTCGTCGCGTTCGTCATCGCGAACATCGTGCAGATGATCCTCGGCGAGCTCGGCCCCAAGAACCTCGCGATCGCCCGCACCGAGGCCCTCGCGCTCGCCCTCGCGGTCCCCACCGGCACGTACCTGACGGTGTGCGGGCCGATCATCCGCTTCTTCGACGCCGCCTCCACGCGGCTCCTCAAGCTCCTCGGCATCCAGCCCGTCGAAGAGCTGGAGCACAACGCGACCGCCGAGGACCTGCACCGGATCATCGACGTCTCCCGCGACGAGGGCGCCCTCGACGAGGAGCTGTCGGTCCTCCTCGACCGCGGCCTCGACTTCTCCGACACCGTCGCCGAGCAGGCCATGACCCCGCGCGTCGGCGTCCAGACCCTCCCCGCCGCGGCCACCGTCGCGGACGCGGTCGCCGCGCTCGCCGACGGCCACTCCCGCTTCCCGGTCGTCGGCGCCGACGTGGACGACCTCCTCGGCGTCGTCGGCATCGGCCAGATCATCGAGGTGCCCCGCGAGGCCCGCGACGTGGTCACCGTCGCCGAGATCGCCGACCCCGCGATGCTCGTGCCCGCCTCGCTCCCCCTGCCGCAGCTGCTCGACCAGATGCGCGGGCGCCACCGCCAGCTCGCGTGCGTCGTGGACGAGTTCGGCGGCTTCGCCGGGATCGTCACGCTCGAAGACCTCGCCGAGGAGCTGGTGGGGGAGATCCGCGACGAGCAGGACCGCTTCGAGGCCGTGCCGGTCTCGCTCGCGGGCGGCGGCTGGCTCATCCCCGGCCGCTGGCGCGTCGACGAGGTCGCCGACGCCACCGGCATCCAGCTCCCCGAAGGGGAGCACTACGAGACCATCGCCGGGCTCGTCATGGCCGAGCTCGGCCGCGTCGCCCACCCCGGCGACACCGTCGAAGTGCCCACCGCCGCGGCGGGGGACTTCTACGACGAGGACGGCGACGGCCAGGCCGACCCGGCCCCGCGCAGCGTGAAGCTCGTCGTCGTCTCCTCCGCACGCCATGTGCCGCAGGCGATCGAGCTGCGGCCGCTCCCGGTGGAGGACGCCAAGTGAGCACCGGCCCCGCCCTCCTGGTCTCCCTGATCCTCCTGGCCGCCAACGCGTTCTTCGTGGCCGCCGAGTTCGCGCTCGTCGCCTCCCGGCAGCACCGCCTCGAACAGGACGGCTCCGCCGCGGCCCGCGCGGCCCTGCGCGGCACCAGGAACCTGTCGCTCATGCTCGCGGGCGCCCAGCTGGGCATCACCGCGTGCACCGTCGGCCTCGGCGCGCTCGCCGAACCGGCCCTCGCGAGCACCATCGAGGTCCCGCTGAAAGCCGTGGGTCTGGAAGCGGCGGCGCACCCGATCGCGTTCGCGCTCGCCCTGGTCGTCGTGGTGTTCCTCCACATGGTCGTCGGCGAGATGATGCCGAAGTCGTGGGCGATCACCCACCCCGAGGCGTCCGCGATGGCCCTCATCTGGCCGTTCACCGGCTACGTGTGGGTCACCAAGCCGATCCTGCTGGGCCTCAACCACGGCGCCAACGCCATGCTGAAGCTGTTCAGGGTGGAGCCCGCCGACGAGAAGGCGCAGGCGCACTCCCCCGAGGAGCTGCGCTACCTGCTGCGGTCCTCCGCGGCCGCGGGCGTCCTCGGTGAGGAGGAGCACCAGATGCTCGCCCACGCCATCGCCGTGCAGCGCCAAGGGGTCCGCGAAGTGCAGATCCCGTGGACCGAGGTCGTCACGATCCCGGCCGGGGCGACCGCCGTCGACGCCGAGGAGCGCAGCCGCGCCACCGGCCGCTCCCGCCTCGTCGTCGTGGACCCCGACGAGCGGCCCGTGGGCCTCGTCCACGTCCGCGAGGCCGTGCAGGCCGCACCCGACGCCACGGTGGCGGACCTCGCCGCGGCCCCGCTCCTGGTCGCCGCCGACACCACCGTCGCCGGGGCCGTGACCCTCATGCGCCGCCAGCGGGCCCAGCTCGCCCTGGTCACCGGCGCGGACCGCGAGGTCACCGGCCTGGTCGCCATGGAGGACCTGCTGGAGGAGATCATGGGCGACTTCTACGACGAGACCGACAAGACCGCGTAACCGCGTCCGAACGGAAGAGGGCCTCGGCTTCGGCTGGGGCCCTTCGCCTTGCCGCCTGGACGTTTTCACCGCGACACGCGGCCCCGGGCGTGTTCGTCGCCGGTTTCGGGCCCTTCAGGCGTGATCATGATTCATCAACCGTTTCCTGTGACTCTGGAAGACCATGTCGAAATTCTTCGAGGAAACCGGGCCCGAATTCGCCGTCTCCATGCGCGGCTACGACCGCCACCAGGTCGACGAGTTCACCACCCGGCTGTATCAGAACATCAAGACCCACGAGCAGCACCGTGACGAGGCGGTGCGGGCACTGGACACCGCCGAGCAGCAGTTGCGCCGCGCGGAGGAGCGCATCGGCGCACTGGAGCGGCGCGTCTCCGAGCGGGCCACGCAGATCGCCGAGGCCGAGCAGCCGACCCTCGCGGGCCTGGGCGCCCGCGTCGAGAAGATCCTCCGGGCCGCCGAGCAGGACGCCGGCGTCCAGAAGGCGGACGCGAAGCGCCAGGCCGCGTCCCTGATCCAGGAGGCCCGCGGCGAGGCCGACGCGATGATGCGCGCCGCCCACGCCGAGGCCGCCGAGATCACCGCCACCACCGACCAGGACGTCACCGAGATCCGCGCCCGCGCGGTCAACGAGACCACCGAGCTGCGCGAGAACGCCCGCCGCAGCCACGACCTCGCCCTCGCCGACGTCCACCGCGAAGTGCAGACCGCGCAGAGCCAGTCCCGTTCGGAGGCCGAGAAGACCAGGTCGGCCGCCGAGCGCGAGATCGCCGTCGCCCGCGCGACCTCCGAGCGTGAGATGACCGAGCTGCGCGCCCTCGCCTCCCGCGAGTCCGACCAGCAGCGCAGCGCCGCCGGGCAGCTCCTGTCCGAGGCGTCGGAGTTCCGCAAGAAGAAGACCCAGGAACTGACCCTCACCGAGGCCGACCGCCGCGAGCGGGCGCAGAAGGAGGAGGCCGACCGGCACCAGCAGGCCATCGCGACCGCGCAGCGGATCGTCTCGGAGGCCGAGGACCGGCTCGCGCTCGCCGAGGAGCGGTCCCGCTCCTCCGAGAACCGGGCGGTCGAGCGCCGCGAGGAGGCCGACCAGCAGGCGAAGGACGCCGTCCACCGCGCGACCGAGCAGGTCAAGTCCATCAAGTCGGAGTCCGAGACCGAGGCGGCGCGGCTCAAGCGCAGCGCCGGGGAGCGCGCGGCCGAACGCGTGCAGCCCCTCTCCGAGGAGGTCGCGGCCCTGGAGCGCCAGCGCGACTCGGCGGGCTCGAACCTCACCGACCTGCGCCGCCAGCTGGGCCTGGTCTCGGGCGAGGAGGAGAAGACCTCGCCGTCGCTGTCGGCGCTGACGTCCGTGTCGGGGGTGTTCGAGTCGGAGTCGGCGCCGCTGCCGATCAACCGGCAGCGGGAGTCCCCCGAGGACCTGGACGCGACGCAGCACCTGCCCAAGGTGCACTGAGAGTTCCGCGAAACGTTCCACCGCGCGCCGCGGTCGCCGGTCCCGGGCGGGTTTCCCCGCTCGATGCACTGGCCGACCGCGGCGCGGTCCTATATTATAAATAAACTGAACTAATTCGTGGGAGCGTCGCCGTACCGACCGGCGCGACCCCGCGGACACCGGTTCCTCCCGGCGCGGCCGCACCCCCGGCGGCGAGCGGGCCGGACAACTGCACCTCGACCACAGGAGCCCCCGAACCATGCAGCGCCGCATCTCGCTGATCCCGCAACCGCAGCAGCTCGTCCTCGCCGACGGCGACCTGGACCTGAGCACCCTCGCCGCCATCGCCGCCGACCCCGAGCTGCACCCGCTCGCCTGGCTCCTGTCGGACCTCCTCAACCGGGGCACCGGCCTGCGGCTCGCCGTCGCCGGCCCTGAAGAGGGCGGCACAGGCGAGGGCGGCCGCGTCCTGCGCGTGCGCCTCGAAGGCGACCGGCCCGCGGACCTCACCACCGCCGCCGAGGCGTACCGCCTCGACATCACCGCGGACGGCGTCGTGCTCGCCGCGGCCCACCCCGCGGGCATCGCCCGCGGCATCGCCACCCTCCGCCAGCTCCTCCCCGCGGACTCCCTGCGCGAGGCCCCCGCGGCCGCCCCGGTCGTGCCGCTCGTGGCGATCGACGACGAGCCGCGCCTGCGCTGGCGCGGCGTCATGATCGACGTGGTCCGGCACTTCCAGCCGAAGGACTTCGTGCTCAAGATGATCGACCGGGCGTGGCTGCACCGGATGAACGTCGTGCACCTGCACCTCACCGACGACCAGGGCTGGCGCTTCGACGTGCCCTCCCGCCCCAAGCTCGCCGAGATCGCGTCCTGGCGCGCCGAGACGAAGATCGGGCACGCCCGCGACGAGGCGTCCGGGTACGAGCCGACCCCGCACGGCGGGATCTTCTCCGTCCCCGACCTGCGCGAGATCGCGTCCTACGCGCGCGAGCGCCACATCATGATCGTCCCCGAGGTGAACCTCCCCGGGCACGCCCGCGCCGTGCTCGCCGCCTACCCCGAACTCGGTGCGGGCCAGGACAAGCCGGTCTCGCCCACGTTCGGCGTGTTCGAGGAGGTCCTGGAGCCGACCCAGGAGGCCCTGGACTTCGCGCTGGAGGCGTACACCGCGATCGGCGAGGTCTTCGAGGGCCCGTTCGTCCACATCGGCGGCGACGAGGTGCCGATGACGCAGTGGGAGTCCTCCCCGGTCGCCCGCGAGCTCATGGAGCGCGAGGGCATGGAGGACGTGCGCGGCGTCCAGGCGTGGTTCACGAAGGCGTTCTGCGACCACCTCACCGGCATGGGCAAGCGGGTCATCGGCTGGGACGAGATCCTCGACGGCGGCGCGCCCGCCGAGGCCGTGGTCCACGTGTGGCGCAACGAGGCGTACGTCAAGAAGGCCATCGCCGCGGGCCACATGGTCGTGGCCTCGCCCGAGCCGTACGCGTACTACGACCACTACGAGAGCGACGACCCGCAGGAGCCGCTGCGCATCCACGGCCTCACCACCGTCGACAAGGTCGCGGGCTGGGACCCGGTCCCCGCGGGCGTGGACGGCGAGAAGGTCCTGGGCATCCAGTGCCAGCTGTGGTCGGAGTACCTGCCGACCCCGCGGGACGTGGAGTACTCGGCGTTCCCGCGCCTGTCGGTCCTCGCCGAGGTCGGGTGGACCGGGATGGCCGTGCGCGAGGCGAACCCGGTGCAGGACCGCCTCGGCGACCACCTGGAGCGCCTGCACGCCATGGGCATCGACTACCGGCCCCCGACCGGGCCCGAGCGGTGGCAGCGCGGCGGCACGGGCCGCCGGGCCCGCTACTCGTGGACGTTCGAGGAGCACCAGCCGGAGTGACCGGTCGGCCGGAACCGACTGGCCGGTAACGAAAACGTGAGAAGCCCTTGCGGCCCGCCGGAGCGGTTCGCAAGGGCTTCTTTACTATGAGGTGGTCCCCGGCGGCGGTCGGGCTATTGCGGGTCAGCAGCAGGGTCAGCAATCGGGAGCGCCCGCGCCGCCGCCGGGGGGTTCGGCGCCCGGCCTCGCGGCCGGGGGACGGACGCGGCCGCTAGGGGCGGCCGTACCCGTCGATCGACATGATGTCCATGTCGGCGATCTTGACCACGGTGGTGGAGTTCGGGGCGTGGATGATCTCGCCGCCTCCGATGTAGATCGCCACGTGGCCCAGGCCGTTGTAGAAGATGAGGTCGCCGGGCTGGAGCTCGTCGCGGGAGATCCGCGCCGTCTCGTCCCACTGCATCGCGGTGTTGTGCGAGAGGCTGACGCCCGCCGCGCCCCACGCGCCCTGCGTCAGGCCCGAGCAGTCCCACTCGTTCGGCCCGGAGGCGCCGTACACGTACTGGTCGCCGAGCTGGTCGTACGCGAAGGCCACGACCGCCGAGTCGCCCGAGTAGTCGCCCCAGTCGGGCTCGGGGTTCTCCTCGGCGTACGCGTCGGCGTACTCGTCCTCAAGGGCGTCGATCTCGTCCTCGATCGCCTGCTGCTGCTCGTCGATCTCGCCGAGGATCTCGTCGGCGCTCGCCTGGAGGGCCTCCAGCTCCGCCTGGCGGGTCTCCAGCTCCTCGATCTGCGCGAGGGAGTCCTGGAGCGCCGCGTTCTCGGCGTTCGAGAGGTTCGACAGGTACATGAGGCGGTCGGCGAAGTCCGACGGGTCGCCCGCCAGCACCGAGTTGACCATCGCGAAGTCGCCGCCCGTGTAGGCGGTCGAGGCGATCTCGGCCATCCGGTCCTGCGCGGCGAGGCCCGCGGTCTCCAAAGCGGGGAGCTGCTCCTGGATCTCGGCGATCAGGGCGTTGGCGTCGTCCAGCTCCTCGCGCTTGGCGTTGTAGTCCTCGATGACCTTCTCCAGGTCCGAGTGGCGCTCGTCGATCTCCGCCTGGATCTCGTCGCTGGTCTGCGCCGACGCCTGCGAAGACGTGAACAGCGCCGCCGTCGCGGGAATCAGTGCTGCGGCCAAGGCGGCGGCAGCGATACGCCGGGTACGCACCAAGGGATGCGCTCCTTCCTCTGGCCGCCTACCGGGTTAGCTGTCGGGTTCGGGCGGAAGGAAGGGTCGCCCTACGCTGCATGCGATTCACCCCGTCGGCCCCTGCACGCGGCCGACTGCTGGTTCCCCGGCTCGAACCCGACGGGACTCGGGCCGACTCGGCGGTGCCGCGCGGCGGGTGCGGGGTGCACCCGAGTTTCCGACGCGACGGGTTCACGTTAGAGGCCAATATGAGTCGAGACAAGCCCGGGGGGAGAATTTCTCGCACAATGGCACGGAATACTACGGGCCGCTGCTCAGGGCTAACGAGCAGTTGCCGCAATACCCCGCAGGGGTATACACTGACGAACGGAGGGAAGCGACATGGCAAGCGACGACACCGCGCACGCCCCTGAGTCCGGCGACGGCGGGCACGACCACTACTGGTACCACGGCGACAAGGCCGCGCTCACGCGACGCCTCAAACGCATCGAAGGGCAGATCCGCGGCATCCAGCGGATGGTCGACGACGACCAGTACTGCATCGACATCCTGACCCAGATCTCCGCGTCCACCAAGGGACTCCAGGCCGTCGCCCTCAGCCTCCTCGAAGGCCACCTGGCCCACTGCGTCGCCGAGGCGCAGACCTCCGGTGACCCGACCGCCGCCGAAGCCAAGGTGAAGGAAGCCTCGGACGCGGTGGCCCGCCTGCTCAGAACCTGACAAGGAGTCCACATGGAAACCGTCTACGTCGTCAAGGGCATGACCTGCGGCCACTGCGCCGGCAGCGTCACCTCCGAACTCACCGCCCTCCCCGGCGTCTCCGGGGTCGACGTCGCCCTCGACACCGGCAAGGTCACCGTCACCAGCGAGGCCGCCCTCACCGAGGACCAGGTCCGCGAAGCCGTCGACGAGGCCGGGTACGAGCTCGTCGGACTCGCCTCCTAAGCACGCCGAAGCAGGGCCCTGACCACCCGTTCACCGGGTGTTCAGGGCCGCTCTGTTGTGCCCGGCGAGACCCCCTGACGTACAGTCGGTGCATGGCAGTCTCCGACGACGACCGTTCCGTCGAACTCGACGAGGACTTCTCGGTGCTCCCGGACCAGACCTCCGACGACACCGACCGGGGCTGGGGCGAGGCCCCCGCCCCCCTTGTCCGCCGCGAACTCTCCGCCCGCGACCGCGACCTCCTCGCCGAGCGCCCCCCGCACTGGTCCTGAGCGGCGGCACCCGATGTCCGACGCCTTCCCGCCCGGCGAACGAGTCGAACTCGTCGCCCGCGCCGTCCTGCTCCGCGCCGGACTCGCCCGCTTCCACGAGGAGCGCCGCGTCAACTGGGACCGCCTCACCGGTAACAGGGCCGCCTCGGTCGACGACCCCGACGCCGTCACCGTCAACACCCACCCCGGCGCCCGCACCGAGAACGCCGACGACCTCCGCACCCTCGCCGACGCCCTCCGCCTCATGGACCGCGTCATCGACCTCCTCGAATCCCCCGCGCAGGACATCGCCGTGGTCGCCTACGCCCTCGAACAGCTCCAGCACACCGTGATCGAGCTGGAGGAGTACGCCGACCTCAAGACCCCCCTCGCCCTCCTCTCCGACCTCTTCCGGGACTGAGGGCCCGGCCCGTCGGTCAAGGCCCTGCCCGCGCAAGCGGAAAGGCCCGGACCGAGGGGAGGGAGGCTCCCCCTGGTCCGGGCCCGGTGCGCCTCCCGGAGGGAAACGCGTGTCGAGCAGCAGTCTTGTCTAGCCCTTCACGGCACCGCCGGTGAGGCCCGAGACGATGTAGCGCTGGAGGCTCATGAACACCCCGACCGTGAGGACCGAGGTCAGGAGCGTTCCGGCCGCGAAGATGCCGAAGTACGAGGCCGGGGAGTTGTCCGCCGTCAAGGTCTTCAGGCCCACCGCGAGGGTCATCTCCGGCCGGTCCGTGAGGAACAGCGACGCGAGGATGAAGTCGTTCATCGTCCCGACGAACGCGAGGATGCCCGAGATCGCGATGATCGGTGCCGCCAGCGGCAGGATCATCCCGAAGAAGATCTGCGCGTGCGAGGCCCCGTCGATCGTCGCGGCCTCGTCGAGCTCCTTCGGGATCGTGTCGAAGAAGCCCTTCATCAGCCACGTCGAGACGCCCAGCGCCCCGCCCATGTACACGAGCATCAGGCCGAGCTTCGTGTTCAGGCCCGCCACCGGGTAGAACTCGCCGATCGCGCCGAAGATCAGGTACAGGGCCACCACCGACAGGAACGCCGGGAACATCTGGATGAGCAGCAGGAACAGCAGCATCCCGCGCCGCCCCTTGAACCGGAACCGGCTGAACGCGTACGCCGCCAGCGACGAGATCAGGATCGACAGGAACGCCGCCGGGATCGCGATCATCAGCGAGTTCGCGAACCACGACCCGAACGGGATGTTCGGGTCCGAGAACAGCCGGTCGAAGCTCACCAGGCTGAGATCCGTCGGGACGAGCGACGTCGCCGAGAGCGTCCCCTTCGGGTTGAACGCCGCCGACACCACGTACAGGATCGGCACGAGCCCGAACACGAGGACCGCCACGGCCACCAGGTGCCGCCACCCGAACTCCGCGACCCAGTTGGACCGCTTGCGTCGCGCTTGAGTCGCCATCAGTACACGTCCTCCTGGTTGCGGGTGGTCCGGAACATGATCGCCGAGATCGTGGCGACGATCAGGAAGATGAATACGCTGACCGCGCTGGCGAAGCCGTAGTCGGCGGTGCTGGAGCCGAACGCCTGGCGGAACGCGTACGTGATGAGCAGGTCGGTCCCGCCGACCGACTCGCCCGCGAGGAACGGGTTGCCGCCGCTGAGCAGCTGGATCGCGTTGAAGTTGTTGAAGTTGAAGGCGAACGAGGAGATCAGCAGCGGCGTGAGCGCGATGAGCAGCAGCGGCAGCGTGATCTTGCGGAACGCCGTCACCCCCGTCGCGCCGTCGATCTTCGCGGCCTCAAGGGAGTCCGACGGGAGCGCCTGGAGCGCGCCGAGGGAGATGAGGAACATGTACGGCCAGCCGAGCCACGTGTTCGCGATGAGGACCATCGCGCGGGCGGCCCACGTCTCGCCGTACCAGTTGACGCTGAGCCCGAACAGCTCGTTCACGAGCCCGTAGTCGCGGTTGAACATCTGCGCCCACACCAGCAGCATCGCGAACGACGGCATGGCGTACGGCAGGATCATGAGCGTCCGGTACACCTTGGTGCCGCGCATGGACGGCTTGTTCAGGGCCATGGCGGTGCCGAGGCCGATCACGAAGGTGAACAGGACCGACCCGGCCGCGAACATGACGTTCCAGGCGAAGACGCCGAGGAACGGGCCGCGGATGTCGGGGTCGGTGATGACGGACAGGTAGTTGTCGAAGCCGATGTTGACGCGCCAGCCGACGAGCGCGGCCTGCCCGTCCTCGGTGAGGAAGCTGCCCTCCTCGTCGTCGGCGTACCAGACGGTGCCGGTCGCCGAGTCGGTGATGCAGTCGCAGCCCTCGTCGTAGGAGCGCGTCGAGACGCCCTCGAACGCCGAGAGGCCCTGCACCTTGATGCCGGTGTCCGGCCCGGTCGGGACGGCCAGTTCGGCGAGCTCGCCCTGCCGCTCGTTGAGGTCGGCGAGGGTCCACACGGTGTAGTCGGGGGCGGCGGTGATCCGCCCGCTCGCGTCCACGGTGGCCCCGTCGATCTCGGTGAGGCCCTCTTCCGTTCCCGCCCAGGTGGTCCCGTCGGCGGTGTTCGTCAGCAGGAGGGTCAGCTCGCCGGAGGCGGACTCGCCGACGGCGAGCAGGTAGTTGGCGCCGCCGGGGGTCTGCTGGACGCCCGCGGCGATGATCGCCTCGACCGCGCCCTCCTTGTCGGTCCGGTGCCCGTCCCCGTAGTTGGAGAACGAGGTCCCGGCGGTCATGACGACCGGCGCGATCTGGAACGCGATGAGCAGGAGCGTCCCGGGGACCAGGTACTTCAGGGGGATGGACCGGCGCTGGAGGTAGGTGTAGAAGACGATGGCGACGATGACCGCCTCGAGGCCGAGGCCCCACCAGGCCCCGGCGCCGATGAGCGGCAACGCCGCCCAGACGGCCAGCGCGGCCACCGCCGCGAGCACCGCGATCTTGATGATCTGGCCTGCGGCGGTGGTGGAGCCGGCCGTCTGGGCACGTTGGTCGAGCACTGCTGCGCGTTCCTTCGCTCTGTGGACTGGCCGGGGCCGCTACGCGCCGACGGCGTCGCGGATGGTCTGCGCGGCGGTCGCGGCCGCGTCGGCGCCCGGCGTGGTGCCGTCGATGGCGTCGGCCTCGGCGCGGCCGAAGGGCTCCCAGACGGAGTCCATGGCGGGGATGTTCGGCATGGGGACGGCGTTCTCGCCGGCGGCGGCGAAGCCCTGCGCGTCGGCGTTGCCCTCGGCGTAGGTCTCGGCGGCGGCGGTGAGCGCCGGGAGGCGCCCGCCCGCTTCGGCGAGCTTGAGCTGGAGGTCCTCGGTGAGGACGTAGTTGGTGACGAACTCCTGCGCGAACACGGCGTTCTTGGCGCCGGAGGCGACGTAGAAGCCCTGGACGCCGAGGAACGGCGAGGCGGGGTTCTGGCCCTCGAAGCCGGGGATCGCGGTGACCTCGTACTCCAGGCCGGCGCCCTGGACGTCGGTGAGGGCCCAGGGGCCGGAGATCATGAACGCGGTCTTCTGGTCGACGAAGAACGGGATGACGTTGGAGGCGTCGAAGGTGGTCTTGAGGACGCCCGAGGCGCCGAGCTCGGCGAACTTCTCGAACGCGGCGACGCCGCCGGCGGAGTCGACGCCGACGTCGGTCGGGTCGAGGTTGCCGGAGCCGTCGTCCTTGAAGAGGTAGCCGCCCATTGAGGAGAACAGCGGGTAGGCGCTGTAGGCGTTGCCGTCGACGCCGACCTCCATGGTGAGGACCTCGTCGGTGCCCGCGGCCTGGCCGGCGGTGACGAGCTCCTCGAAGGTGGCGGGGGCGTCGGGGGCGAGCGCGGTGTTGCGGATGAGGCCGAGGTTCTCCAGGGCGTACGCGACGCCGTAGAGGTTGCCGTCCACGGTGAACGCCTTGACGGCGGTCTCGTTGAGGGCGGCCTGCTGGTCTGCGGTGAGGGTGATGGGGGCGACGGCGCCGGCGGCGGCGTACTGCCCGGCCCAGTCGTGGGCGCCCACGACGATGTCGGGGCCCTGGCCCTGCTCGGCGGCGGTGAGGAAGTCCTGCCGCAGGGTGTCGACGTGCTCTTCGACGGTGACCTTCACGCCGACGGAGGTCTCGAAGTCCTTGACGAACTCCTTGAGCACGGGGGTGCGGGTCTCGTCGGCCCAGATGACGAGCTCGCCCGAGAACTCGGTGCCGGTGTCGGAGCCGCTGTCGCTGTCGTCGCCGCATGCGGCGGCCGCGCCCAGGGCGGCGGCGGAGACGGCGGTGATACCCAGGGTCCTTCTGCGCATGTCTTCTTTTCTCCTCATTGAGGGGCCCCGGGGCGGGGGCCGCTGGTGCGGGGACTCGCGTCCCGACTTCCTACGACATTAGCAAGATGTTTCAGAATCAGGAAAGCCTTGCAACCAAACTGTTGCCAACTTTCAGATAGGCTAGTCTGTCATCATGCGGCTTCGACTCTCTGACATCGCCCGGCAGGCCGGGGTCAGTGAGGCAACGGTGTCCCGGGTGCTCAACGACAAGCCCGGCGTGGGTCAGCAGACCCGCCAATCCGTCCTCACTGCCCTCGACGTGCTCGGCTATGAACGCCCCCAGGCCCTCCGCAAGCACGCTATCGGCCTGATCGGCCTGGTCGTGCCCGAACTGGAGAACCCGATCTTCCCGCTCTACGCGCAGACGATCTCCAACGTCCTGGCCGGTTCGGGGTACACCCCGGTGCTGTGCACGCAGACCCCCGGCGGGGTCTCCGAGGACGAGTTCGTGGAGATGCTCCGCGAGAGGGCGGTTGCCGGCATCATCTTCGTCTCGGGCCTGCACGCGGACACGTCCGCGAGCACCGAACGCTACCAAGAGCTCAAGGACAAGCGCCTCCCGGTGGCCTTCGTCACGGGCCACCCGGAGGGCGTGGAGGCCGCCTCGTTCTCCTGCGACGACACCGTCGCGGCCCGGATCGCCGTCGAGCACCTCGCCGGGCTGGGCCACCGGAGGATCGGCCTGGTCTCGGGCCCGGACCGGTACTGGCCGGTGCGCCGCAAGATCTCCGGCTACCGCGCCGCCATGCAGACCGTCGGCCCCGAGCTCATCGAGCTGACCCTCTTCGGCGAGCAGGGCGGGTACGCCGCCGCGTCGCGCCTCATCGACCGCGGCGCGACCAGCGTCGTCTGCGGCTCGGACATGATGGCCCTCGGCGCGATCCGCGCCGCCGAGGAGCGCGGCCTCAACGTCCCGCAAGACTTTTCAGTCGTCGGCTACGACGACTCCCCGCTCATCGCCCACACCAACCCCCCGCTCACGACCGTGCGGCAGCCGGTGCGCGACATCGCCACCGCCGCCGCGCGGGCCCTGCTCGACGAGATCGCCGGGCAGCCCACCCCGTCGTCGGAATACCTGTTCCGGCCCGAACTGGTCGTACGCGGGTCCACCGGTGCGGCACCCCGAGAAGACTGAAAGGGAAACTCACCGATGAGTGAACACTGGTGGCGCGACGCGGTCATCTACCAGGTGTACCCGCGCTCGTTCGCCGACGCGAACGGCGACGGCATGGGCGATCTGGAGGGCATCCGCTCCCGCATCCCCTACCTCGCGGAGCTCGGCGTCGACGCCATCTGGCTGTCGCCGTTCTACGCCTCGCCCCAGAAGGACGCGGGCTACGACGTCTCCGACTACCGGAAGATCGACCCGCGCTTCGGCGACCTGGGCGACTTCGACCGGATGCTCGCCGACGCGCACGCCGCGGGCATCCGCCTCATCGTGGACCTCGTCCCCAACCACACCTCCTCGGAGCACGAGTGGTTCAAGGCCGCGCTCGCTGCGGCACCCGGCTCGCCGGAGCGAGAGCGCTACCACTTCCGCGACGTCACCGACCCCGAAGTGCCGCCGAACAACTGGCAGTCGATCTTCGGCGGCCCGGCGTGGACGAAGACCCCAGACGGTCAGCAGTGGTACCTGCACCTGTTCGACGCCTCCCAGCCGGACCTGAACTGGGACAACCCGGAGGTCCACGCGGAGTTCCAGTCGGTGCTGCGGTTCTGGCTCGACCGGGGCGTGGACGGCTTCCGCATCGACGTCGCCCACGGCATGGTCAAGGCCGAGGGCCTGCCCGACACCGGCGGCGACGGCACGATCGAGATGATCGGCACCACGCAGGCGCCCTTCTTCGACCAGGACGGCGTCCACGACATCTACCGCACGTGGCGCCCCATCATCGAGGAGTACGAGGGGGACCGGATCTTCGTCGCCGAGGCGTGGACCGACTCGGCCGAGCGCCGCTCCCTGTACCTGCGGCCCGACGAGCTGCACCAGGCGTTCAACTTCGACCTGGTGCTGGCGCCGTTCAGCGCCGCGGACTTCCGCAAGGCCATCGACTCCGAGATCGCGAACAACGCCGGGGTCGGCGCGCCGTGCACGTGGGTGCTCTCCAACCACGACGTGCAGCGCCACGTCACCCGCTACGGCGGCGGCGAAGTCGGCCTGGCCCGCGCGAAGGCCGCGACGCAGCTGCTGCTGTCGCTGCCGGGCGTCGTGTACGTCTACCAGGGCGAGGAGCTGGGCCTGAACGAGGTCCTGGACCTGCCCGCGGAGGTCCGCGAGGACCCGACGTTCTTCCGCACGGGCGGCGCGCAGATCGGCCGCGACGGCTGCCGCGTCCCGCTGCCCTGGACCCGCGAGGGCTCCTCGTTCGGGTTCGGGACCAACGGCTCCTGGCTCCCGCAGCCCGCCGAGTGGGGCGGCGTGTCGGCCGAGGCCGAGGACGGCGTCGCGGGCTCCACCCTGGAGTTCTACCGGGCCGCCATCGCGATCCGCAAGGCCCACAAGGCCACCGGCCTGACGTGGCTGTCCGACCCGGGCGAGGACGCGTTCGCGTTCGACAACGGCGCCCTGGTCGCGGTCGTCAACTTCGGCACCGAGCCCGTCCCGGTCGCCCAGTACGGCGCGGAGGTGCTCCTCGCGAGCGCCGACCTCGTCGACGGCGACCTGCCGGGCGGCGCGGCCGTCTGGTTCAAGAAGTAGCACCGGATCGTAGATCCTATTTCCTATAGGATCTACGATCCGCGCCTGAGGGCCCGCAGCGCTCGCTGCGGGCCCTTCCCATGTCGCACGCGCGGTCCGATGCGGACGCCCGCGAGTGCCTCCGCGCCGCACCCGTACCGCCCCGCACCTCCCGTTCGGCCGTGCAGTCGCCCCGTCACGCAAGCGGTATTGCCCTCCCGCGACCTCCGGGTTTAGATTCGGGGCCTCAATCGCATACCCCCGCGATGCGAGGCCGTACGGCGCGGCCTCCGAGGTTCTCCATCGCACAAGCCGACCTCCGGCGGAGCCGGGGCGCAGCCGACGCCCGTGCCCGCGGTCCGCTGCGCTGACCCGACGGAGACCCGCCATGACCCGACCCGCCGTCCTCACCCGACCGCGCGACCCGCGCACCGAACCGCTGCGCCGCAGCAGAAGACGCGGCACCGCGCTCAAACTCACCGCGTTCGCCCTCGTGTTCCTCCTCGCCGCCGCCCTCGCCGTGATCGCCGAGGCGGGCGGGCGCGGGAACCGGCCCGCCCGGCAGGTGGAGCTGTCCCGGGCCCTCCCCTTCGACATCGAGTCCCTCGACGGCACCGGCAACAACGAGGCCGAACCCGACTGGGGCGCCGCCGGGCAGCCCTACCAGCGCCTCGCCCCCGCCGCGTACGCAGACGGGATCGGCGCCATGCAGGAGGGCCCCGACCCGCGGTACGTCTCGAACCGCGTGTTCGCCGACGACCACGTCAACCTCTTCTCCGAACGCGGCCTGTCCCAGTGGAACTGGGCCTGGGGCCAGTTCGTCGTCCACAACATCGCGCTCCGGCAGACCTCCGCGCACGACGACCCGGCCGCCGAGGCCGTCACCGTCCCCTTCGACAACGCCGACCCCTTGGAGGAGTTCACGAACGACGCCGAGACGCTCCCGTTCCTGCGGTCCGTGCCCGCCGAGGGCACCGGCGTCGACTCCCCGCGCGAGCAGGTGGACCTCCTGCCGTCCTACCTCGGCGGGTTCGAGCTCTACGGCGGCACCGAGGACCGGCTCGAATGGCTCCGCGACGGCGAGGTGAACGGCGACCTCGCCGACAACGCGGCCACGTTCATGCTCGACGGCGGCTACCTCCCCACCGCCGACCTGCGCGGCGACGCGGCCGCCGCGCCCTACATGGACGCGAGCGGGCGCCTCATGGCCGACCCGGCCGCCGCGATGGTCACCGGCGACATCCGCGCCAACCAGTCCCCGTCCCTGCTCGCCCTCTCGACCCTGTTCGCGCGCGAGCACAACCGCATCGTCGCCGAACTCCCGCGGCGCCTCACCGACGAGGCCAGGTTCGAGATCGCCCGCCGCGTCGTCGTCGCCGAGATCCAGCGGATCACGTACGAGGAGTTCCTCCCCGCGCTCGGCGTCGAGCTCCCCGACTACGAGGGCTACGACCCCGACACGCACGTGCAGGTCTCGAACGAGTTCGCGACGGTCGCGTTCCGGGCCCACTCGATGATCCACGGCGACTTCCTCGTCGACGTCGCCGACGGCTACTACACCGACGAGGAGCTGGAGGCCCTGGAGGCCGCGGGCCTGGAGGTCGAGGCGGGCGAGGACGGCGTGGAGGCCGAGGCCCCCGCGGGCCTCATGTTCTTCAACCCCGACCTGTTCCGGGACGTCGGCCTGGAGGCGTTCGTCCACGGCATGTCCGTGCAGACCGAGTACAACAACGACGAGATGGTCGACAACCAGCTCCGCTCGGTCCTCAACCAGGTGCCGGTCGGCGACGCCACCGACTGCCTCGACTCCTCCGAGTGCTTCACCATGGTCACCGACCTGCCCGCGCTCGACCTGGTGCGCGCCCGCGACCACGGCCTGCCCGGGTACAACGCGCTGCGCGAGGCGTTCGGCCTGGAACCGGCCGCCAGTTTCACCGACATCACCGGCGAGGACACCGAGGCGCTCCCCGAGGGCCTGACGATCGACTCGCCCGAGATCATGGCGTTCACCGCGTTCAGCGACGTCGACGGGAACCCGGTCACCGAGGAGGAGGCCCGCGGCGACGGCACCGCCATCACCGCCGAGCGAGCGTCCACGGTCGCCGCGCGGCTCGCGGCCCTCTACGGCGACACCGACTCCCTCGACGCGATCACCGGCATGATGGCCGAACCGCACCTCCCCGGCTCCGAGTTCGGCGAGCTCCAGCAGGCGATGTGGGCCGCGGAGTTCACGATGCTCCGCGACGGCGACCGCTTCTTCTACCGCGCCGACGACGCCCTTGACTACATCGCCGACCGCTACGACGTCGAACCGGTCGCCACCCTCGCCGAGCTCATCACCGGCAACACCGGCATCGGCGCGGGCGACCTCCAGGAGAACGTCTTCTTCGCCGAGGAGACCGCCCCGCTCCCCGCCGCCGCCCGCGACACCGAGGACCCGCCCGCCCGCGGCTGCCACCACCGCCAGGCCGCCGCCACCACCCAGGACCGCTGCCCGGGCCGCCGCTTCAGAGAACCGGAGCGCTGAACCAGGCAGCAGGAGGCCCCGCGGCCCGAAAGGGCCGCGGGGCCGCCACCTTGAAGTGATCCACGACATGTGGATTCTTCGGCGTGTTCTCACGAATTCTCAGTGCTAGCATTATTTAAGGTTAGGGGGTGGTTTTGATGGCAGATACTAAGGCGATGTCCGTTCGCGGCATCGACCCCGAGCTCTACAAGTGGCTCAAGATCCGTGCGGTGCAGCACGACCGGTCCATGGAGGCTGAAACGCGCGAGATCCTCGCGGAGGCCAAGCGCGTTGACGAGGCCGAGGGGAACGGCTCCGTCGGCGCACTCTTCGACGCCTTCCGGAAGGAGACGGGCGGCGTCGAGTTCGACCTCCCCGAGCGGAACGACCTCCCCCGAGCGGCGGACTTCTCGTGGTGATCGTCCTCGACACCAACGTGTTTCGCGAAGGCGTGCACCCGAAAGGCGATCCGAAGGTCAAGGAGTGGCTCCGGCAGCTGCCGCTTGAGGAGTCGACCACCACGATCATCAACGTCGCCGAGATGCGGGCGGGAACGGCGAGAATGCCGTACGGCCGTGACCGCATCCACCTCGAAACCTTCATCGAGCGGCAGATCGTCGAAGGCTACGGCGACCGCCTCCTCCCGTTCGACCTCACGGCCGCAGCTGTCTACGCGGCGGACGTCGCGGAACGGGAACGGCGGGGCCGGCAGGTCGGGGCGCTCGACGTCATGATCGGCGCGATCTGCAAGGTGCACGGCACCGCGATCGCCACCCGGAACGTCAAGGACTTCGAGGGCATCGGCCTCCAGATCGTCAATCCCTGGGAGCTCTGAGTACGGCGGAGGGCCCGGACGCATCGCGTCCGGACCCTCGTTCGCCTTGCGGCGCAGTCTTACTTGATCTTGGTGCCCGCGGAGCGGAGCTGCTGGCAGGCTTCGATGATGCGGGCGGCCATGCCGGCCTCGGCGAGCTTGCCGTAGGCGCGCGGGTCGTACGCCTTCTTGTTGCCGACCTCGCCCTCGACCTTGAGCACGCCGTCGTAGTTCTTGAAGATGTGGTCGACGATCGGGCGGGTGAACGCGTACTGCGTGTCCGTGTCGATGTTCATCTTGATGACGCCGAAGTCGACGGCGTCGGAGATCTCCTGCGCGGTGGAGCCGGAGCCGCCGTGGAAGACCAGGTCGAACGGCTTGTCCTTGCCGAGCTCCTTGCCGATCTCGTCCTGGATCTCCTTGAGGATCTCCGGGCGCAGGTGCACGTTACCGGGCTTGTACACGCCGTGGACGTTGCCGAAGGTCAGCGCGGTCATGTAGCGGCCGTTCTCGCCGGAGCCGAGGGCGGCGACGGTGGCGCGGGCGTCCTCGACGGTGGTGTACAGCTGCTCGTTGATCTCGGCCTCGACGCCGTCCTCTTCGCCGCCGACGACGCCGATCTCGACTTCGAGGACGACCTTCGCCTTGGAGGTGCGGGCGAGGAGGTCCTCGGCGATCTCCAGGTTCTCGGCGAGCGGCACGGCCGAGCCGTCCCACATGTGCGACTGGAACAGGGGCTCCTCGCCGCGGGCCACGCGCTCCTCGGAGATGGCGAGGAGGGGGCGGACGAAGCCGTCGAGGTGGTTCTTCGGGCAGTGGTCGGTGTGCAGGGCGACCTTGACCGGGTAGTTCTTGGCGATCTCGTGCGCGGCGGCGGCGAGCGCGGCGGCACCGGTGACCTTGTCCTTGATCGAGGGGCCGGAGAGGTACTCGGCGCCGCCGGTCGAGACCTGGACGATGCCGTCGGACTCGGCCTCCGCGAACGCGGCGAGCGCGGCGTTGAGGGTCTGGGTCGAGGTCACGTTGATCGCGGGATAGGCGAAGGAGCCGGCCTTCGCCCGGTCGAGCATCTCGTTGTATTCCTCGGGTGTTGCGATAGGCATGCTGCCTGCTCCTTTTACAAGTCGATGATTGCTCCCCGACCGGGGGCCAGACCCAGACGCCGCTGTCTGATGGCCTCGAACTGTTGCGTCGAGGTGAAGTATCGCCCACGAACATGTGAAGGCACGTCCCAGGCTACCTGGTGGTTCACTGGCCGGACGCGGCCCTCGGCACTACGGTTGGTTTATGAATTATCACCAGGAATGGGCCGAAGAGAACGACGAGCTGTCGGAGTTCGACCTCGCGAACTCCGCCGATCCGCCCGGTGACGACGACCCCGAAGCGCCCGTGACGGATCCGGAGCCGCCGGACGAGGCCGACCCCGCGGACGCCGCCGACCAGCTCGTGATCATCCAGTTCGGCGAGGACGACGAGTCCCCCGAGCAGTAGGCAGAGAAGGGCCCGGTCCCGCAGCGCGCTGCGGAGCCGGGCCCCTGTGCATTCCGGTCGTTAAGCGGTACCCAGCCGGTCGAGGATCCATGCGAGGTTGAACGCCTCCTCCTCCCAGGCGTCGTAGCGCCCGGACCGGCCGCCGTGCCCGGCCTCCATCTCGGTCTTGAGGAGCACGTCCGAGTCGGGGCTCTCGCGGCGCAGCTTCGCGATCCACTTGGCGGGCTCGTGGAAGCCCACGCGGGTGTCGTTGAGGCTGGTCACCGCGAGGATCGCCGGGTACGTGACCCCGGTGATGTTCTCGTACGGCGAGTACGACTTCATGTACGCGTACACCTCGGGCGATTCGAGCGGGTTGCCCCACTCCTCCCACTCGATGACGGTGAGCGGCATCGTCGGGTCGAGGATCGTGTTGAGCGCGTCCACGAATGGGACGTCGGCGAGGATGCCCGTGAACCGCTCGGGGGCGAGGTTCGCGACCGCGCCCATGAGCAGCCCCCCGGCGGACCCGCCGCGGGCGACGATCCGGTCCGGCGCGGCCCAGCCGACCGACGCGAGGTGCTCGGCGCAGTCCACGAAGTCGGTGAACGTGTGCTTCTTCTCCAGGAGCTTGCCCTGCTCGTACCACTGCCGGCCCATCTCGCCGCCGCCGCGCACGTGCGCGATGGCGAAGACGACGCCGCGGTCGAGCAGACTCAGGCGCGCGATCGAGAAGTACGGGTCGATGGAGTGCTCGTAGGAGCCGTACCCGTACAGCAGGCACGGGGCGGTGCCGTCGGCCTCGACCCCGGCCTTCGCGACGATGGAGATCGGGACCTTGGTGCCGTCCTGGGCGGTCGCCCACTCGCGGTACTGCACGTAGTCGGCGGGGTCGAAGTCGCCGAGCACCGGCGTCTGCTTGCGCAGGTGCAGCTCGGCGGCGTCGATGTCGTAGTCGTACACCGAGGACGGCGTCACGAGCGACGTGTACCCGAGGCGGATCTGCCGCGACTCGTAGTCGGGGTTCTCGCCGAGCCCGACGCTGTAGATCGGCTCGTCGAACGCGATCTCCGTCAGGACGCCCGCGTCGTCGAGGATGCCGACCTGCGAGAGGCCCGCGCGCCGCATCGAGACCACGACGTGGTCGTTGAACGCGTCGGCGGACTCCAGGCGCACCGCCTCGTCATGGGCGATGACCTCGTGGAACTGCGTGGTGTCGTCCACAGGGGTCCAGCCGAGGGTGAAGTTCTCGGCGTTCCGGTTGTGCAGCACCCAGAAGCGGTCGCCCTGGTGGTCCACGGAGACCTCGACGCCCTGCTCGCGGCCGTTCCCGAACACCGTGAACTCGCCGGTGGGGTCGGCGGCGTCGAGGTAGCGGACCTCGGTGGTGATCTTGGAGCCGGACACGATGAACAGGTACCGCTCGGAGCGGGTGAGGTCGATGCCGGTCCAGAACCGCTCGTCGTCCTCCTGGTGGACCAGGACGTCCTTGTCCTCGTGCTCGCCGAGGACGTGCCGCCACACCTGGTGGGGGCGCCACGCGTCGTCCACCTTGGTGTAGAAGAACACCGAGCCGTCGAGGGACCAGGACCCGCCGTAGAACACGTTCGGGATGTCGTCGGGGAAGTCGTCCCCGGTGCGCAGGTCCCTGAACCGCAGGGTGAACCGCTCGTCCCCGGAGTAGTTCACGGCGTAGGCCAGCAGGTTCCCGTCGGGGGAGACGTCGCAGGTGCCCAGGGAGAAGAAGTCGTGGCCCGCGGCGAGCTCGTTGCCGTCGACGAGGATCTCCTCGCCCTCGACCGCGACCCCGGCCTCCACCTGGGGCGGCGTGTCCCCGGCGGCCTTGACGCGGCACTGGATGCCGTACTGCTTCCCCTCCTCGGTGCGCCCGTAGTACCACCAGCCGCGCTTGCGGACGGGGACGGAGAGGTCGGTCTCCTGGGTGCGGCCCTTGATCTCGCCGAAGATCGCCTTGCGGAGCGGGGCGAGGTGCCCGGTCCTGGATTCGGCCCAGGCGTTCTCGGCCCGGAGGTAGTCGAGCGTCTCGGGGTCCTCGGGGTCCTTCAGCCAGGCGTACGGGTCGTCGACGGTGTCGCCGTGGTGGGTTCGCGCGTGTTCGCGGCGGGGCGCCGCGGGTTTCGCGGGTTGCGTTTCCGACATGCCTCAACAATAAGGGCCCGGCGCGGGACGTGCCGGTCACAGCGCGCCTCCCTTCACTCGATCATAAGTTACTCGCGAGTAATATCTGCGTGGTTGGAATCCCGTGAAAACGCCCGAACCAGGGCGCACCGGCCTGTGAGGATAGTGCCCATGAGCGACAGGAGCGACGACGAGGGGCCTGTGCCCGGAACGTCCGCGAGCGAACCCGGCGGGACCGGGGCCACCGGACCCGAAAACGAAACGGCGCCAACGGAGTCGATCCCCGCGGCCGACGCCGTCCCGGAGCCGGTCGAACTCCCGCGCGAAGGCGCCGCCGTCGCCCCGCCGCCCGCCGCCGTCCCCGCGTTCGACGCCACGACGGTCATCGACCGGACCGCGCTCCTCGAACATCCGAACGGCGACCCGTTCCTCGACGCCCGCGGCCTCACCGCGACCGGCCGCCAGGGCGCGATCTTCACCGACGTCAGCGTCTCCGCCCGCCTCGGCCAGGTCGTCGCCGTCTGCGGCGACGGCGGCGACGGCCGCTCGTCCCTCCTCCTCGCCCTCGCCGGGCGCTTCCGCACCTCCGGCGGGACCCTCACCGTCGACGGCCAGACCCGCCCCGCGCAGATCCGCCGCCGCTTCACCGTCGCCCAGGCCGGGCCCCCGATCCGCTTCGCGGAGTACCACACCGTGGCCTCCTGCATCAAGGAGACGACCACCGTCTCCGGCGGCACCGCCACGCCCGCGAACATCCACGCCTGGCTCGACCGCCTCGCCGTCGGCGTCGACACCGGCGACACCTTCGGGTTCCTGCCCCGCATCGACCAGATCCGCTTCGCCATCGCCTGCGCCGCCGCCTCGCGCACGCCCGCGATCCTCGTCGACGACGCCGACACCGGACTCGACCACTGCGGCGGCGAACGCGTCTTCGAGGCCCTCCGCACCGTCGCCGACGCCGGCCAGCTCGTCATCGCCGCCTGCACCCGCACCGACCCGCCCGCCGACACCGTCGTCGACCTCCGCGGCCAGGACCACGCCAGGCACACCCGCCGCCGCACCCACCACGAGCGCGGCCACCACGAACGCAACGGAGGCCACCAGTGATGAGCCCGTTCAAACTCGCGGCCGCCGAACTGCGGCGCTTCCGCGGCCACCCGATCCGCACCCTCGCGCTCGTCGCGATCGTCCTCATCCCGCTCGTCTACGGCGGCCTCTACCTGTGGTTCGCCTGGAACCCGTACGGCAAGCTCGACCAGATGCCCGTGGCCGTCGTCAACGAGGACACCGGCGCCTCAGTGGACGTCGACGGCGACACCCAGCAGATCAACGGCGGCGACCAGCTCGTCGAGCAGCTCAAGGAAGACCGCATCTTCGACTGGCGGTTCGTCTCCGCCTCCAATGCGGCCCAAGGGCTCGAAGACGGCGACTACTACATGGTCATCACCGTCCCCGCGGACTTCTCCACGCACCTCGCGAGCCTCTCCGGCGACGACCCCGAGCAGGCCACCGTCGAGTTCGACCTCAACGACGCCAACGGCTACGTCGCGGGCATCATGGCCTCCACCGTGGAGGCCGAACTGCGGAACCAGATCAACACCGCCGTGTACGTCACGTTCGCCACCACCATCTTCGGCGACCTCACCGAACTCCACTCGGGCCTCACCGAAGCCTCCGACGGCGCCACCGAACTCGCCGACGGCGCGGGCACCGCCCAGACCGGCGCGAGCGACCTCGAATCCGGCCTCGGCGAGCTCACCACCGGCGCCCAGCAGGTCGCCGACGGCGCCTCCCAGGTCAGCGACGGCGTCGACCAGGCCGTGGACGTCGCCCAGCCCGTCGTCCAGACCCTCGCCGACAACTGGTCCGACATCCAGACCGGCGCCTCCAGCGCCGCCGACCTCGCCGACCGCGCCGACACCGACCTCGACACCGTCTACAGCACCCTGTGCACCGACAACGCCGACGCGGACGCCGACGCCTGCTCGCAGCTCCAGGGCTTCATCTCCGACGCCGACACCGCCAACTCCGACATCCAGGACGCCAACGACCGGATCCAGTCCACGTCCACCGACACCCTCGACCAGGCGTCGGAGGACCTCACCACCCTCCAGACCGGCGCGAGCGACGTCGCCGACGGCGCCTCCCAGGTCGCCACGGCCGCCGCCACCGCCGAGTCCGGCGCGGGCGACCTCGCCGACGGCCTCACCGACCTCCAGGACGGCGCCACCACCCTCGCCACCAAGCTCGCCACGGCGGCCGAGTCGGTGCCCAGCACCAACCCGGCCGACGACTCCGACAACGCCGAGGCGTACGGCAGCCCCGTCGCCATCAGCGAGAAGAACCTCAACCCGGCCGACACCTACGGGCGCGGCCTCGCCCCGTTCTTCATCGCGATCGCGTTGTGGGTCTTCGGCCTCATGGCCTACCTGGTCCTGTCCACGGTGAACCAGCGGGCCCTGGCCGGGCCGCTGCGCTCCGTCCCGATCGCGATCGGCGGCTGGCTGCCGGGCGCGTTCCTCGGGGTCCTGTCGGCGGTCGTCCTCTACCTCGCGGTGGAACTGGGCCTGGGCCTGAACCCGAAGGACGCGTTGGACACCGTCGGCCTGTCGGTGCTCGTCATCCTCACCTTCACGGCGATGGCGCACCTGTTCAAGCTCGCCTTCGGCACGGCCGGAAGCCTGCTGCTGGTCGTGCTGCTGATGCTCCAGCTCACGAGCGCGGGCGGCCTGTACCCGGTGGAGACGACGCCGAAGTTCTTCCAGGCGCTGCATCCGCTTCTCCCGATGAGCTACGTGGTGGACGCCTTGCGGGTGACGATCAGCGGCGGCGAGACGGCCCACGTCGTCAGGGCCCTGGTGATCCTCGCGGTCTACCTGGTCGGCGCGCTGGCGCTCTCGTCGCTGGTGGTCGCCGCGCGGCGGCGCTGGAAGCCCGACAGCCTGAACGAGCCGCTGCAGGTCTGAGCAAGACGGCCCGGCCCGGAGGCGACTCCGGACCGGGCCATTGCCTTAGTCCCGCTTGATGAACCGCTCCAGCCCGTCGAGCACCCGCGCGAGTCCGAACTCGAACGCGTGCCCGGCGTCGTAGGCACCGCCGTGCGCCTCCCCGGCGGCTTCGCCGACCCGGACCGCGGTGGGGAACCGCTCCGGGTCGAGCACCTTCGCGAGCAGGGGCCCGTTGCGGGCCCACCACTCCTGATCGCTCATGGAACTCGCGGCCCGCTCCGCATCGACCGAGGCCGCGTCCCGTGCGGTGGTCCGCACGAACCCGAGCAGGTACCCGAGCGCGTCGTCCATGCCGACGTCGTCGAGCCCGAGGCCCTCGAACGCCCTGAGCTCGTGCTCGTACTTCGCGCACTGCCCCGGCCCCAGCGGCGGCCGGCCGGGCGAGACCGAAGCGGCCCAAGGGTGCCGCCGGTACAGCAGGTAGTTCTCCCGGGCGACGAGCGACAACCGCTCGCGCCAGGGCCGTTCTCCCATGTCTGCTCGCTCCATGGACCGGAACAGGAAGTCGAGCATGAGGGCGGCGAGCTCGCTCTTCCCGGGGACGTACGTGTACAGGGTCATCGGGGCCTTCCCGAGCTCCTGGGCGAGCCGCCGCACGGTCACCGCCTCCAGCCCCTCGGCGTCGGCGAGTTCGATCGCGGCGGCGACGACCTCGTCGACCGTGAGCCCCTTGCGGGGCCCGCGGCTCCCTTCGGGCCCTGCTCTCCACAGCAGTTCGAGCAGGTTCGGCTTCGGCGTCTCAGTGGCGGCACTCACGCGGAAAGCCTAGCCGGAAAAGTTGTACGCCGTACGACGTACTAAGTACAATATACAACGTACGAAGAAAATCACCGCCAAGGAGCGCCCATGCGAATCACCTCGTCCGCCGTCTCGCTCAACGTCGCCGACCCGACCGCCTCCGCCGACTTCCTCAAGCGCCACTACGGCTTCACCGAGGACATGGCCGCCGACGGCTTCGTCTCGCTCTCCCGCCCCGACGCCGGGTTCAACGTGATCTTCCTGCGGACCGGCCTCGCCACCTTCAAGCCCGACAGCGCGAAAGGCCACGCCGACGGCCTCCTCCTCGCGTTCGTCGTCGACGACATCGACGCCGAGTACGAGCGCATCCAGGCCGAGGGCGTCGCGATCACCACCCCGATCGAGACCGAGGAGTGGGGCGAGCGCTACTTCCAGACCGCCGACCCCAACGGGGTCGTCGTGCAGCTCGTCCAGTGGATGACCGGCCCGGAGGCGACCGCTTAGGAGAGCCGGAACAGCGCCGAGCCGTGCGGTTGCAGCTTCACCCGCAGCGCGTCCCCGGGGACCAGGTCCGCGCGGTTCCAGCAGTCCCTGATCCGCCCCGGCTGCGCCGTCCCGAGGACGGCCCACGGGACCTGGATCTCGGCCGGTTCGGGGCCGCGGTTGAAGAGCGCCGCGAACGCGCCGTCCTCGGAGGCCCAGGCCACGAGCTTGCCCTCGCGCCACACCTCGCGGGCCCCGGCGGGGTGGCGCTGGGCCGCGAGGACCTCGGGGTTGGTGAGCAGTTCGATCGTTTCAGTGCTGGAGTTCGGCAGGTCGGCGCCGACCATGAGCGGGGAGCGGGCGATGCACCACAGGGTGAGCATCGTCCGCTGCTCGTCGGGGGTGAGCAGGCTCTCGCGCGGCTCGCCGACCTCGGCGCGGACGCCCATGCGGCCCAGGGGGAGCATGTCGGCGTCGGGCCAGTGGCCCGGCCCGGCGTGCGGGGCCCATTCGCGCAGGAGGTCGAACTGGGCGTTGACGTCGCGCCACCGGTCCCACAGGTCCGCGGAGATCCGCCACAGGTGGGAGTGGGCCTTGAGGTGCTCGGCGTGGCCGGTGGAGAGGTTCATGCCCGGGGAGAGGCTGAGGAGGATGTCGCGGTCGGCGCCGTCGATCGCGTGCCAGAACGCCTCGACCTCGTCCTCCCAGTAGGGGGCGGTCATGTCGTCGGCCTTCACGTAGTCGACGCCCCAGTCCGCGAACTGGCGGGCGAGCGCGTCGTAGTACGCCTGGCCACCGGGGTGGGAGTGGTCGATGCCCCAGTTGTCATCGATCCAGGCGGAGATCCGCTCCCGGTCGGGGATGTGCGCCGCCGAGTACTCGCTGCCCTTGATCGGGGTGTCGGCCGCGACCGCCTGGCGCGGGACGCCGCGCAGGACGTGCAGGCCGAACTTGAGGCCGAGGGAGTGCACGTAGTCGGCGAGCGGCTTGAACCCGGCGCCGCCCGCGGCCGAGGGGAACCGGTTCGGCGCGGGCTGCGGGAGGCCGTACTCGTCCAGGACCAGCCTGGTCCCGGAGTTGTACCCGCCCGCACGCGCGGCCGGGTCGTACCACTGGATGTCGACGACGACGTACTCCCAGCCGTGCTCGGCCAAGTGCTCGGCGATGAACTCGGCGTTCGCGCGCGTCTCGGCCTCGGTGACCGAGGTCCCGAACACATCCCACGAATTCCAGCCCATCGGCGGGACGGCAGCGAGTCGGGTCACGGAAACCTCCTCGGGGGGTAAGGTGCCCTGTACGCTACCCGCGACCGCCGACGGGTTCCACCGTCGCACCGAAAATGCTTGCGCCGCTTTGACTTGGTTGATCAGCAGTTCGCCCGCCTTGCCCCGCCCCGAACGGGTCGCGCGCCCCGCGCATCGCACCCGATCGGGTCCCCCGCCCCGCCGCCCCCGTCGGGGCGGACGTCACGTTCTCCGCAACACCAGTTCGGCCCCCCGACCGCCGATGTTGTACAGTGTTCACGGCAACGCGCAGCGCGTGTTTCCTGGCCAGGTAGCTCAGTTGGTACGAGCGTCCGCCTGAAAAGCGGAAGGTCGCCGGTTCGACCCCGGCCCTGGCCACCCTCACCACCAGGCATTTCTCCCCGTCTACCAGCACGAACACTGGAAGACGGGGTTTCCTCTTGTCCGGCGCGGACCGGTGAAATCCGGCTGGAAACGGCCGATCTGTGGCCCCAGCGTGGCTCCGACATTTCAGTCAAATCGCACTAAGCGGATAAAGCGGTCATTCTAAACGTGAGGGTGCCACCTCCTGAAGGATGATTTTTCGGCCTGAAGCTGAAGCATCATCAGGGCGGGATCCAGGTACTGCGACTGCGCGGGACGGAGACGATCTCCTTGCGGCGCAGAGGATTCGGCATCCTTCAGATACGGTGCCAGTTGCTCGGCGGTAAACACAGGGGCAGTAGGCATGGTCGGCAGGGTCTGGAGCGGATCGATCTCGGCGGCATGTCTCCGGGCCCATTCGAGCCACGCAACGGCCGACTCCAGCCCCGGGGTAGCGGGATCGGCCGCGGCGATCTGCTCCTCGAAGGCGTCGCAGTATGCCGATATCGCGAGGTGCGCTCACGGTCTTCTGCCGCCCGGGTAGCGAGGCCATCGATGACTTCGGGAAGGCGGTCTTCCAGCTGGCCGGTCTTGCGGTCGGCCCACCGGCACCGGCTGCCCGATTTCGTATGGGGCAGCTTGATCTTGAGCAGCTGCGACTTGACCGCATCGAGCGTCTGCGGGAACTCCTGAGCGATGGTGACCTGGTAGGAGTACCCGTCGACCTCGACCCAGATCCAGCCTGCACGATGCTCCGACTGTCGGCGGATCCCGCTGTAATGCAGCTCGGCCTCGCCCGAGCGATCCCGGACCTGCCAACCGCGCTCTTCGGCGGCCGCAGCAAGCGCCTGCAACAGCAGCAGGGACCGGTGCCGGAGCTGCTTCGGCATGGCGAGCTTCCCGGCATCGTCACGAAGCCGGGCCACGACCGGGTGCAGGCGGTCCAAGCGCTGCGGTACCGGCACTCGTGCCAACGCCGCGGCGCGTTTGCGAGCGGCATTGGGATGGGCGCCTGCCACGAGCTTGATGGTCAGGTCGCCGCGTTCGGATCCGGTGCACTCGATGAACTCGCCCTCAGGGACCAGCTCGTACCGCTTCGCATAGTGGATGGTCTTGCGCCAGTGCCCGCGTTCGGACTGATCCGGATCGGCGATGACGACCCGGCGCTCGCGAACCAGACGCTCCACCAGCGACAGCGCCTCCCGGCGACGAGCCCCAGGAGCAGCGGGACGCGTTCGCCCACCGGGTCCCGGATCCGACCGCGCATCCTCGCCGACCACACGCCGCTGCTGCCTCGGCGGCGACCCGAATGCAGATACCCGCGTCGCAACCCCAAGTTGGGTGCCGTCCCGATCGAGGACGACCCGACCGGCCTCAGTGATCGTCGCCCGCCACTTCCCGCCGCTCCTGCGAACCGTCACCAGACCACGGGAAGCAAGCGAGCGAGCCGTGATCCGCAGACCCACCCGGTCATCCCCGCTGAGATCATCCCCATCCCCGACCAACCGCAGCGTCGAGCGCTGGCGCTCGTTCAGTTGCGAAACCCTGCCCATCGCCGCTCCCAGCACTCAAGACGCTCGCTGCCAGACGACAGCAGCGCAGGTTCCCATGCTCGCAGCATGCCGCATCTTCGGGCATGCTTTGCGGGCGCGCGTGTCGGCCCCGTGACGTGCGTGGTTCAAGAGCTGCGACATTCGCTGCTGTGATGATTGCGGGGACGCCACCGCCACTAAGGGTTGTCCCATAAGCGGTTCGAGAGGGTGCTCGGTGCAATGGCTTCGGGAGCTTGCCGTTCTGGGTTTCAGCACTGCCAGAGGAACGCGGCCTCGGAGCAGCATTGGCACGTGAAGACGTATCCGCGGCCGCTGCCACCGAAGTTCGCCGCTGTGGTGTGGTGGAGTCCCTCTTCGAGTGAGACCATGAATTTCATGGGGTCAGCGCAACTCGGGCAGGTGGGGGTCTCATCGTTCTGGATCCACTCCGGCTCTCCGCTGAGCTGCCCGAGTACTCCATCGCCATCGGGTGCGACCGTATCGTCTGGGAGCAGTGATGTGACCGCGCCGAGGAGCGTCTGGCCTTCGGTCGGGGCGGCGGCCGCATGCAGTTCCCCGGTGAACAGGAACGCCTGGTTGCCGCCGGAAGTGGCGTTCCAGTCGTCGCACATGCCGGGGTCGTTCTGGCAGTAGAACACCGCGACCGCGCCGCCGTCAACGGGCACGTGAGCGAGGAACTGCATGGCCCCCTCGCACTCGGCGCAGGTGGGCCAGTTGAACCCGCGCGGTACGAGCGGCACGCCTCCCGTGCGCAGGACAGGGGCGTCCGGGGCGGGTGCTCCGCCGGAGATCAGCATCATGGCGGATACCCTAATGGCTCTCAAGGATGTTGTTGGGGCGCATGGGATCATGCCTGAGTTCCAGGTGCGGTCAATACGGCGGACGAGATCATGGTCGAGCTTTTCAGCTGGCTGTCGGCGAGGCAGTTCGCCCGACTTATCCGCCAGCTGCGCGCTGAGGGTGCTGACCCGGTGCTCAAGGGCCGCCCCTGGAAGCGCGGCTTCGCCGACCGGGTCTTGCTGGTCGCCGCGTACTGGCGCACGAATCTGACGATGCGCCAGATCGCGGCGCTGTTCGGGACGTCGAAGTCGGCCGTCGGCCGCGTCATCGACGACTTCGCCCCCAAGCTCGCGTTTCGCCCGAGGCAGTGATACGCGCCTGAAACGGTGCTCATCGTCGACGGCGCCCTGGTCCCGACCAGAGACCACACAGTGGCGGCGAAGTCGACGCAAGCGGAAGGACCAACCCCTCGTCGACTGGAAGGAAGCGCACAACGCCTCCCACCGGAATATGTCGAAGTATTGTCCGATCGCGCTGCGGCCGACGCGGTCCGGGCCCGAATGGACTGGAAGTACCTGCTCGGTCTGGAGCTGGACGACCCGGGCTTTCACTTCTCGGCCCTCAGCGAGTTCCGCACTCGACCGAGACCTGAAGGGGCCGACGGAGACAGCTCGTTCCCTGGTCGGCGTCTGCCTGCACGCCAGGGGATCCGAAGGTTGCGAAGACCGGGTAGCCTCTACTGGAACAGTGTTCCAGTGATTCCCGCCTCACGGCGGTCCCGCTGCGGAAGCTCGCTGGTCGACACGTTTCCCCCCTGCGACTCCTGGAAGTGAGATCAGGACATGCCCGAAACCAGCCGATATACACAGGACACTGAAGCGATCAGAGACGTCGCGAACAGCGATTTCGCGGCGATCGCTGACGACCTGGCCGAAGCTCGCAGGGTCTTCATCGCATCCTGCATCGACACCGCCGGCTTCTTCGAGGACCCTCCGGGGCCGGAGCTGTACTCCTTGAGGTGCAAATGGGCCGAGGCCGGCGAGGCGATCGCCAGGGGCATGGCGCTGTCGGTGGAGCGGATCGAGGATGCGGCCGCATCGCTCCGGCAGACCGCTGACGACTACGACGATGCCGACGACCAAGCGGCAGCGGATCTCGACGGGATCAACGGCCTCGCCGACGCCCCGCAGTCCGGGGGCGGGTTCTAATGCCGAAGGACGACGCGACATTCACCTCCGATCTGGACGCCGTCAGGGAGAAGTTCCAGGAAGCGTCCGAAAAGAACATGCGGGAAGCCTACGGGTTCATGCTTCGAGACCAGTTCGAGTCGCAGATGAACAGAGTCCAGTCAGGCCTCCGGTTCGTCAACGAGATCGGATCCATCTCGGGCGGAACCGCAATCGTGACCGACGCGCTCGAACTCCAGGTCCTGCCCCGGCTGAAAGAGTACGAGCTGTCGAACAACGAGGGGCCGGTGCAGATCGTCCGCGGCAAGCTCGAAGAGTGGCACGGACCGGAGGGCAGCGCCTCCTATCAGTTCAAATGGGCGTACCTTCCCCAGTTGGCGACCGCTCTGGAGAACCAGCTCGCCGCCATGCAGTCGATGGCGGCGATCATGACGAGCTATGAAGCCGTGCTCGATCAAGTGCGGCAGAAGACCCTCGACATCCTCAAAGAAGCGACCAAGGCGATCGACGACAACACTGAGCAGGTCGAGCAGGCGTCTTCGGTCGCGGCGATGGTGACCGCGGTCGTCACCGGGCTCGCCGGCGGAGCCACCGTCGGCGGGCCGAAGGCGCCGTTCGCGGCAGCCGTGTTCGGGGCGCTAGGGGCCGTGGGGGTGAAACTGGACGCCGTCGCCACCGCGACCGAGGGCGACAACTGGTTCGACATCACCGGCGACATGCTGGAGAAACTCCAGGACGTCGCCACCGCGACAAAGGAGGAGGCGGGTGTTCTCGCCTCTGCGCTCGACGAGGTGCTGAACTATGCGGCTGGCGATTTCAGCTCCGAGTTCGTTCCTCCCGCGGTCCTTTCGACCGGAGTCAGCGCCGCCGCCTTCGACGGCTTCGCCGGATAGCACCGCATCCGGACCAGGCGGGTGCCGCCGGTGAGGCATCCGCCGCCGATCGGCGCGCCGCCGCAGGCCACAACCGGTGGAAGAGGAGCGCTCATCACGACGCTCGATCGGCTCAGCGGCTGATCTGCGCGCTGAGCCCGTCGAGCATGGTCTCGATGACATAGCGGTAGTAGTGGTCGACCGCCGCGTCCTCTGTGAAGGAGGCGGCGACGGCGCCGAGTTCGGACGCCCCGCCGCTGCCAGCGCCGACCTCTTTGAGGCCGCCTGCGATCCGGCTCCGGTCGCGAGCGCCGTCATCCGCCTTGACCAGGCGCTCGTCGCCTGCCGCGATGGTCAGCAGCGCGCAATTGACCACTGCGGCGTAGGCCATGCCGACCTGCTCGCCGAGCCCGGCCCTGCGCAGGACGGTGACGCCGTCGTCCATGATCGGCACGAGACTCGCGAACGTCGGGCCGTGCATCAGCACCCACATCGCGCTGCCGGGGACCGCCGCCATCCTGGCCCGGGCGGGGAACAGCAGCGCCCGAAACCAGTCCTTCCAGCCGAGTCTGGGATCGGGGTGGTCGAGTTCGGCCACCACGCGCTCGACGACGCGGCGGCACAACTCCTCCTTGTCGCCGACATGGTGGTAGATCGCCGAGGTCGAGACCCCGAGCGCCTTGGCCAGGTCCCGCTGCGACCAGGTGTGCAGACCCCGGTCCCGCGACAGGGCCACCGCACCGTCGACGACCCGCCCGGGGGTGAGCCCCGCACGAGTGGCGGGTCCTTTCGGCGAGTCCTCCACGATTCCCTCCCCCTGCGCCCGCCGCGAACCGCGGGGTGCCCGACGGCTTTCGCGCCGCGATGCCGCGCGCCTTGACCACCGAAGGGTAGCCACATCCCCGGCGCCGGACCAAACGCCGGGAGTCCGGCCCGCTCGCCGCAACCCGCAACCGGGCGGGGCCGCGGGAGGGTTCCGCGCCCTCGCCCGAGCGAGATCGGCCCTCCCGACCTACTTCAAGATGCGCATCGTTCGCCGGGCAGGTGTGCCCGGATCAGGGTCAGGACTGCCTCGATGAGGGCGGTGAACTGCTCGTCGGGGGTCGGCGGTTCGAGGGCGGCGGCTTCACGGAGGACGGGGAGGTCGAGATCGGCGTGGGCGTTGAGCCAGGTGCCGGGGACGAGTGGGGATCGGCTGGTGGGGCCGGGGCCGGTCGGTTGGTCGACCATGAGGGCGAACGAGAGGACCAGGAGCGACTGGTGGCGGTGGACCTCAATGGCGGCCGGGAGCGTGAGGCCGACCTTGCGCAGGAACGCCAGATACCGGTCGAGGTGGAGGAGCCGGTTGGGGTGGATCGAGGTCGGGGGCGCGTCCTCCTCGAGGGCGATCAGGAGGGCACGGGGCCAGCGCCGGTACAGCTCGCGCAAGGACCGGGCGTAGGCGGCGGCCGAAGCCTGCCAGTCCCCGGGTTCGAGGGCCGGGGGGTTCCAGGCCGCGAGCATCTGGGTCACGGCGAGGTCCACGACCTCCTGGCGGTCCTCGACGTAGTTGTACAGGGCCCTGACGGTGACGTCGAGTTCGGTTGCGAGCGCGCGCATGGTGATCGACCGGAACCCCTCACGGCCTGCCATTTCCAGCGCCTTGGCGGCGATCGCCTCGCGAGTGAGGACCGGGCGGCCCTTGCGGGTGGCCGGGCGGCGGCGCGGGGAAGTCGACATGGGGTCAGCGTACCCGCCCTCACATTAAACTTCACACATGTTGACTTTTCGTGGGGAGGGGCGGCAGGCTTGACGCGAACCCCGTTCGCCGCACGGAAGCCGAGGAATGCATGCCCGCCGTGAAGTCCCGCCGTCTACCACCCTTCAGCGGTGTCCTGGCCCTGGTGATGGCCTCGACCGCGCTGGTGATCATCGACATCACGATCGTGACGATCGGCCTGCCGCTCATCAGCGCCGAGTTCACGGCCGGAACGTCCGCCGAATCGGTGGTGGTGACGTACACGGTCGCGATGGGCGCACTCACCCAGGTCGCGGGGAGCCTGTCGGACCGGTGGGGCCGCAGGCCGACGGTCCTGGCCGGGATCGCGCTGTTCACGCTGGCGTCGCTCGCCGCGGCCGCGGCACCGACCCTCCTGTGGCTCAACGCCTCCCGCGTCATCCAGGGCGCCGGGGCGGCGGTGATCATGGTGAACGCGATCCCGCTGCTGGCCGACCGGTACTCCGGCGAGGACCGGAATCTCGCGATCGGCGCTTGGGGCACGGTCGCGACCGCGGCCGGGCTCCTTGCGCCGGTCCTCGGTGGACTGCTGGTCGAGGTGTTCGGCTGGCGCGCGGTGTTCGCGATCAACCTCCCGCTCGGGATCGCCGCCTGGATCACGGCGGCGCGGCTGCTCCCGAGTGCGCCGCGCCGGACCACCGGGGCTCGGACCGACTGGCCGGGCGGGCTGCTGCTGATGCTGGGCCTGGGCGCGGCGACGATGGTCATGCTCGGCCTCGACCGGAACTGGAGCAACGCGGACACCCTCATCCTCGCTGTCGCCGGTGTGGCGTTGACGGTGTTCGCGGTCGTCGAGTCGCGTACGGCGGCACCGATCCTGGAGTTGCGGATGTTCGCTCGCCGGGCCTTCGCCGGTGCGATGCTGGCCGTGTTCCTGTCCCGGGTCCTGACGATCGGCGGCACCGTCTACCTCGTCCTCCACTTCGCGGAGTCGATGCGCTTGAGCCCGGCCGCGGTCGGGCTGCTGATGACCCCGATTTTCGCCGCGCAGATGGTCACCGGCATGGTCGGCTCCAGACTGCTCAGCCGCTGGGCGCCGGGCCTGGTCATCGGGCTCGGTTACGCGCTCAAGGCAGCCGGGCTCATCGTCCTCGCGTGCACGATCGCGCCCGGGACGCCGTGGTGGGCGCTGCTCGCCCCGCTCCTGGCCTGGGGCGCTGGTGGTGGGATCGCCGGAGCTCCCGTGATGGCGGTCGCGGTCAACGTCACCGAGCCAGAACGGGTCGGCATGGTCGCCGGCACCGTGTCCACCCTCGCCTCGATCGGTGCCGGAGTCGGCACGGCCGCCCTCGGCGCGGTCTACGCCCGCACCGGCGGGACCGACCCCCAGGCGGTCGCCGACGGCGTCCGCGCCGTGCTCGCGGTCGGGGCCGTGCTCGCGGTCCTCGCCGTGGTCACGACGCTGGTGCTCATCGACCCACGCCGCGTCCCCAGACCGGTCGGCAGGTCATGACCCGGGATCGGCGGTCTGTTCGGACTCCGGTCGGGGGAGGGCTGCGGTGCAGCGTGAGGTGGTCAGTTGATGTCGATGGCGGCTTCGCCTTCGGGGGTGTCGGCGAGGATGCGGACGCTGTTGGGCCCGGGGCGGCCGGGTTCGAGGACCAGTTGTGCGGTGAAGGCGTCGGTGGTGACCAGGACGGCGGTCTCGGCCGGAGTGGACTGCGACACCCTCCAGGACCGGGGCCATGCGGTGGCAACTGCCGCACCAGGTCGCATAGAACGCCACCACGGTCCGGCCCTCGGCCTCAAGCACCTCGTGCCCGAATCCCGCCTCGGCCACTTCAGCGAGAGGAAGAGCAGTCATAGCCGTCGCTCCTTGCCGATCAGATCCCTCCTGAACAGGCATCAACCGTAAACCTGTACCGCAGAACCGGATGCAACCCGAAGTGACCACCGACACAAGACCTGGATAGTACATCATTGCGTGAATACACGATTCAATGTACTGTCAGGCTCATGGAGACGCTCACCCACGGCCAAGTCCTCGCCCGCTTCGGCCACGCCCTGTCCGACCCCACCCGCTCACGCCTGCTGCTGGCGCTGCGCGAGGCACCCGGGTACCCGGCCGAGCTCGCTGCGGCCCTCGGGGTCTCGCGCCAGTCGCTGTCGAACCACCTCGCCTGTCTGCGCGGCTGCGGCCTGGTCGTGGCCGTCCCCGAAGGCCGGCGCACCCGCTACGAACTCGCCGACCCCGGCCTAGCCGCCGCGCTGGGCAGCCTGCTCAGCACCGTGCTCGCGGTCGACCCGGCCGCATGCGCGGCAACCGAGGAAAACGGCTGCTGCTGATGGCCGAGTCGATCACCCTCGCCCGCAAGCCGACCGGCCCGAGCCCCGAGCGCCGCGCGCACCTGACGCGCCTGATCCGGATCTTCGTGGCCGCGACCATCACCTACAACGTCGTCGAGGCCGTCGTGGCGATCACCGCGGGCACGATCGCGTCCTCGACCGCGCTCATCGGGTTCGGCCTCGACTCGGTCATCGAGGTCTCCTCCGCGGCCGCGGTCGCCTGGCAGTTCTCCGCCGCCGACCCCGCGGTGCGCGAAGCCCGCGAGCACCGGACGCTGCGGATCATCGCCCTCTCCTTCTTCGCCCTCGCCGCCTACGTCACGGTCGAATCGGTGCGCGGCCTGCTCTTCGGCACCGAGGCCGAGCACTCCAGCATCGGCCTGGTCCTCGCCGCCGTCTCCCTCGCCGTGATGCCGTTCCTGTCCTGGGCCCAGCGCCGCGCCGGACGCGAACTCGGCTCCGCGACCGCTGTCGCCGACTCCAAGCAGACACTGCTGTGCACCTACCTCTCCGCGGTCCTCCTGGTCGGGCTCGCGCTCAACAGCCTCTTCGGCTGGACCTGGGCCGACCCCTCGCGGCGCTCGTCATCGCGGCCGTCGCCGTGAAAGAAGGCGTCGAGGCATGGAAGGGCGACAACTGCTGCGCCCCGAACGCCGCCCTCGCCGCAGACCAGGCCGCTTGCGGGGATGAATGCTGCACCCCGGCACCGACCGGCGACCGCCTCGAAACCACCGCCCCGCACGAGGACGACTGCTGCGACCACGAGAAGGGACGGGCATGATCTTCAAACCCATGCCGCCGGTCGTCAAGGCCGCCTTCGCAACCGAGCTGGCGATCGCACGGCACGCCCAGGACGGCGCCGCGTTCTGGACCGCCGCCGAACGCGCCCACATCCTGTCCCAACCCTGGCCCTGGCCCCACACCTGGGCGCACGCGGTCATGCTCCGCCGCGCCCTCCGGGAGCGAGACCGCATCGAAGCCGTCGGCCAAGTGGTCCGGATGCTGGTGGCAGGACCCGGTTCCGCCCTCGGACGCTACCCCGAAGGCAACACCGGACGCGCCCGCATCCCCCTCGCCCAGACCATGCCCGTCCCACCCGACCTCGCCGCAATCCTCGCCCGCACCTGAACCCCCCCCAAAGCTGCCGCCAGACCCCCCCACCCGGCTGCAAGCTCCCCCGGCCAAAGTCGACCCTCGAAAACCACCACCGCACCGACACAACGAGAAAGCGGCCATTGAATCGATGGCCGCTTCCGGACGCAATGCCGGGTATTTCAAGATCTTCTCGAAAACCAGAACTTGTTTCACCTTGTCAGAGGCGGGGTGATTCAAACAAAATGGTGGAGGTACTGAATGCTTATCCGCATACGTTTCCGCTGGTCAAAGCGCTGTGATCCGACCTGTCGAACCATGCGAAACCCGACACGAAAAGCCAGGAACGCAGTCCAGGTCTGCAATCTCCAGTGCGGACGGCACCGCGTCCGCTCCGCAAAAGACTGGCCCCGAAGGACCGCCAACGACTTATCGCAGACTATCTCGATGGGGCACTCCAGAGGGACCTCGCCGCGCGATACGCGATCGGACTTTCCAGCGTCAAGACCATTCTCCGCGACGCCGGAGTCCGTAAGTACGCCAATCGCGGCTGAGAGCGGGACGGGTCTGGCGGCAAGAAGGTCGCCAGGCCAACCTCATCACGGCGCCGCCTGGACATGCCTCGAGCATGGAGTCCCCGATCATCGGCGCTCGATCCGACGGACGCTACCCCATGACGCTGGAGGAGATTCCCGCTCGTCCGGCGCTGTCCGCTCAGCATCCGATTCCGCCAGAATCAAGTCCAGCAGAATCTGCCCGATCTGGTGAGGATCGATATCCTCGCGCTGGTCGCCGGTCACCCGGACCCGCAACTGCTTCCTCGACATGCACTTCCCCATTCTCTCGGATCGAGCGAGGGTGTTCCTGGCCCTGAACGTAGTGCCGCTCCTCATTCCGATGCGGCCACGACACGGTGCCCCGGCATGCGACGTCGAAAGTCCAGCCTTCAGAAGTGCCAGCCTTGTTCGATGACGAAACCGACCAGGTTCCGACAGAGGATGCCGACCGTTCTCCGTGAAGCCGAAGATTGCATATTTGCTGTTCGTGCCCGGACGGCAGGGTCGGCGCCCGCACGGAGTCGGGCCCCGGCTGGGGGAGAATATGATTATCGGTCGACAGCGTCTTCGATGTCGGCGGTTTTCTCCTCAGTGAGTAGTGGCCCTGCCAAGCGCAGTGCAATGCTCAATGCGCCTCGCACCGCCCCCAAACCCTGTTCCACCTGCGCACGGGCAAGCTCCAGATCCTCATCAGCGTGTTTGACGGCCTGGAGCTGCGCACGCGTCTCGGCGATCGCCGTAGCCACCAACTCGTTCAGCGGCTGGATCTCGTCCACATGGCCACCGCCGTACACGAGGAACAGCGCCTCGGTGCGTTTGGTCGGCAGCACCTCCCCGGCCGTGGTGACGAATGAGGACTTGGTGAGCGGCACCGGGTAGTGTGCATCGGCCCAGGCCAGAACCTGCTCCTTATCGGCGACACCGCGAAGGAGCCGATCGATGAGCTCGACAAGCGAGTTGGACGCCTGGGAAGGCCCGTCACAGGACATGGCGAGCGCCTCACTCGCACCGACGTACTTTCGCTCCAGCACCTTGTTGAGCTTGGTGACACGTACGCGGAGGTCTTCGGACAGCCATTCCCGCAACGCAGTCATGAGCTCGGTGACTTCGTCTGGGCTAGCACCTTCGGGCGGCTGGTCGACTTTGAAGTCGAACCTCCCGTCAGCGAGCACGTCCAGCAAATGGTCAAGGCCCGCGTCAAGCTGCGTCAGCATCTCTAGCAGCGGGCGTGAGAACAGCAGCGACAAGCCGCTCTGCTCGATCTTCTTCTCCGAGATGATCTGCGCCGCGTCCTGGAGGGCGACGGCCAGCGGCTTGATGAATTCGATGGCACGCTTGAGTGCGCGGAGGACGGCGGCGAGGTCGTCGGCGACGGCTTCGGCGAGCCGGTCGTAGCGGGCAGCGCCGAGGAGACGCCGGTGATACCGCTTCGTGGCAGGGGTGTCGATCCGCTCGATCAGTGCGCTCAGCCCATCCTGCAAGAACACGTCGACCTTCAGGAGCGCGGCTTTGAGAGCGGCCTGGGCATGTGGCTCTCGCGTGGCCTCGTCGAGCCTGTCGTACCAGGTGTCGAGGTCGTCTCCGGCATCGAGGATGCGGCATCCCACCACAAGTGCCTCGATGATGAGCAGCGCTTCGTTGCAGACGCGCATCGCCTTGAACCGCATGCTGTCGAGTTCGCGTAGCTCATCGGTGATCTGGCACCGGTGCGGCGAATCGGGATAGACCAGGTCGACCAGATGGAACGCAGCGAGTTCAACCTCGCTTCGAGCTCCTGGTGTTTCTTCCAGTTGTGCAGCCATTGCATCCCCCTGTGTTCGGCCTCGACGCCGGGGAAGTGCCGACGGGAGGCGTCTGCTTCGAGGCCGAAGCAGGCTTGGTCCGACTGTGCATGAGTCGCCGGAGGCGACTGCGGATACATCCATATCTTGTGTTGAACAGTCGAAGCAAGCACTACATATAGGATACGCGAGGGGTCCGACATTTCCCGAGGCAATTTCGGACGCTTCGCGTAGGAGGAAGGCTTTGCGTTGGGAATCAGGCAGAGTGGCAGAACCGGCATGTTGACTCGATGGGTCGCATGGCTCGGAGTCGTCTGCTCCGGCTGGGGCGCAATTCGGTTGACGCGTCCGGAATCGCGGGTGGAGGATCGGCGGGTCCGGACGTTGCGTCATCCGCCGAAGCGAAGGAAACTGATCATGCGCCAACTCATGTGCGAGCCCAGGTCCGACCAGCACATGAGGAGCCATGAACCGATCGAACGAGTCCGCCCATGCACGACCTGACACCGGAGCGCCGCGGCGCTGCGTCAACCTCGGGGTCGTCGCCCATGTCGATGCGGGCAAGACCAGCCTGACCGAGGCACTGCTGCTGCGCGGCGGCGCGATCGCGCGCCTCGGGCGCGTTGACGAGGGCACGACCCAGACCGACACGATGGCGCTGGAGCGACAGCGGGGGATCACGATCCGCGCCGCGGTGGCGACGTTCGCTGCGGACGGCGTGGCCGTCAACGTGGTCGACACGCCCGGGCACCCCGACTTCATCGCCGAGGTCGATCGCTCGCTTGCAGTGCTGGACGGCGCGGTCCTCGTCGTGTCCGCCGTCGAGGGGGTACAGGCCCAGACCATCGTGCTGTTCCGCGCCCTACGCCGCCTCGGCGTTCCGACGGTCTTCTTCATCAACAAGATCGACCGGTCCGGCGCCGACCCCGACCGCGTCCGCACCGCGATCGCCGAGCGGCTGACGCGCGCGCTCGTGCCGCTGGCGCGGGTCCGCCGCCCCGGCACGGCCGCCGCGCAGGCCGAGCCGCTCGACTGGGACGACCCGCGCTGGGCCGAGCAGGCGAGCGCCCAGCTCGCCGACCACGACGACGCCCTCTTCGAAGCATGGATCGACCCCGCACAGCGGCTCGACGCGACACGCCTGCGGTCCTCGCTCGCGGCGCTCACCCGCTCCGGGACCGTCCATTCCGTCCTGTTCGGCTCGGCCAGAACAGGACAAGGGGTCGAGCAGCTGATCGGCACGGTCACCGATTTCCTCCCCGCCTCCATCAGCGACGACGGCCCGGCGGTCGCGCAGGTCTTCAAGATCGAGCGCTCGGCGGCGGGGCAGCGGGTCTGCACGCTCCGGATGAGGGAAGGGACGCTACACGTCCGCGACCGTGCCGTCCTCGGCGCAGGCCGGGCCGCCACGGTGACCGGCATCGAGGTCTTCGCGCCCGGCGGCACCGCCGCGAGCGGTCTTGTGGCCGCGGGTCAGATCGCCCGCGTGCGGGGGCTGGATGCCGCCCGCATCGGCGACTGGATCGGCGCCGAGCACACCGCGGCGGCCTCGGTCCTGCCCGAGCCGGGCCTGGAAGCGCGCGTGGTCGCCGCCGATCCCGCGCGCCAGGCCGACCTGCACCGGGCGCTCGCCGACCTGGCCGACATCGACCCGTTGATCGCCGTCCGCCCCGACCGCGGCGCGGCCCGGATCCGGCTCTACGGCGAAGTGCAGCAAGAGGTCCTGACCGACACGCTCGCCCTTGAGTACGGCATCGACGTCCGGTTCGAGGCCGTCACGGTGGTCTGCGTCGAGCGCCTCGCCCGACGCGCCGACGCCGCGGCCCGCATGGGCGATCCGGGCCACCAATACCACTACAGCCTCGGCGTCACGGTCGAACCGGCCGCACCGGGCAGCGGGGTCGAACTGGTCGTCGCCGCGAACCAGATCACCCTGCCGATGCACGTCTACGGCAACGCCGACGGGTACCGCGCCGCGATCGGCGAGTACCTGGCCACGCCCCTCGCCGACGGCCCGCACGGCTGGCCGGTGACCGACCTGCGCGTCACCGTCACCGATAGCGACTACCCGCCCGCGGGCCCGCGCGCGGTCGACGTCAAGCGCACCACCGAAACCGTCGTCCGCGAGGCAGTCCGGCGTGCGGGCACCCTCGTGTGCGAACCCGTCGACCGCTTCGACCTCGAAATCCCCTCCGCGACCCTCTCACCCGTCCTCGCCCTCCTCGGCCGACACCGCGCGGTCCCTGGCCCGCCTCACGCGACCGGCGCCCTCACCACAATCACCGGCACCGTCCCCGCAGCCGAGGCGGGTGCACTCCGCACCGGCCTCCACACCGCCGCCCACGGCGAAGCCGTCCTCGAAACCGTCCTCGACCACTACGCTCCGACCAGGAGCGCCCGATGAACCCGGACCTCCTCGCACGCCGCTTCCTGGTCTGGAACTTCCTCAGGGCCGTCCTCCACCAAGGCTGGTGGCTGGTCACCAGCCTCTACATGGTCGTCGACGCCGGTCTATCCCCTGCCGACCTGCTCATGATCGCCGCGGCCCAAGGCGTTGCGAGCTTCGTGTTCGAGATCCCGGCCGGTGTCGTAGCCGATACGATCGGCCGCAAACCGGCGATCGCGGTGTCTCACCTCCTCATGGCCGCGGCGATGATCACCACCGGGCTCGCTCCCGGCTTCGTCCCGCTCCTGGTCGCACAGATGCTCTGGGGCATCTCCTGGACATTCGCCAGCGGCTCCGACATCGCCTGGGCCACCGACGAGATCGACCAGCCCGACCGCATCCATCTCCTCCTCGCCGCCCAGGGCCGCTGGCAGATGATCGGCGCCGGGATCGGCATCCTCGCCTTCGGCGCGCTCGCCACATTCACCGGCCGGCCCACCGCCATCGTCACCGCCGGGGCGTTGATGCTCGCCCTCGGCACCTGGTTCACCCTGCGTTTTCCCGAGCGCCGATTCACCCGCGTCCGCACTCGGCACCTCCATGCCGCCCTCGACATCGCGCGCCGGGGCGCGCGGCTAGCCGTCCGCGACCGCACCCTGCTCGTTTTGGTCGCCGTGACCATCCTCGTCAACGGCGCCGCCGACGCCTTCGGCCGTCTTTACCCGGTCGCCCTCGCCGACCTCGGGCTGCCAGCCGGGCCGGTCGGCACCGCCTGGTTCACCGCGATCGCACTCGCCGGGTACGTCCTCGCGGCCCTCGCCCTCACGATCGTCCAACGCGGACTCCACACCGACCGCGGTGCCCGCGTAGGTCTCATCAGCGCCTGCCTCACCGGTGCGTTCGGCCTCACACTGACCGGGCTGGCCCCCGACCTCGAACTCGCCGTCGCCGCCGTGATCATCACCAGCGGCATCGCCATGCCCCTGACTCGCACCATCACCACCATCTGGGTCAACCGCCGCACCACCAGCGACATCCGCGCGACCACGCACTCCTTCTTCGCCCAATCCGAGTACGTTGGTGAGATCCTTTGTGCCGCAACGCTCGCGGCCCTGGCTGCGACGAGTAACACCATCGTCATCACCGCGGCCCTCTTCGCCGTCGCCACCGCAACCATCGCCCTGCACCGCCCGAACAGACACCTTTGCTGCCCGTGCCGCGCCGCAAATACAACCGGTGGAACCTCTACTGACCCCACGCCCGATCCCGACATGCCCCGCACGGACGCCGAACATCCAGACGCCCTGTAACTGCGGCCGGGATCAACGACCCGGGGCCAGATAACGAACCTCCGGTGCGTACACAGGATCGGCGGGTGCGCTCACGACCGTGGGTGCTCGCCGTCCTCCTCGCGCCGGACGCTCGGGTCAGGGTCAGTCCGAACTTTCGGCCACTTCGGCGAGAGCTTGCACCTGCGTCCGTCCGGCCAGATTGGGCAGCATCTGCGCACAAGCAGCCGCCCGCGGCAGCTCGCGCCGCGAACACCGCCTGTCGGCGCTGATTTCGCGCGAGTGCGACGTTGCCGCCGAAGTGGCCCGAGGCGCCTCGAACGCCCAGATCGCCCGCGCCCTCGGCCTCACCGCCAGCGTCAAGGCTCACATCAGCCGCATCCTCGCCAAACTCGGCCTCGACACCCGAGTCCAGATCGCGCTCCTGGCCCGCGATGCAGAGGCATGACCGCCGCCGGTCACACCCGCTCAGGCGCACAGTGAGTTTCGAGGTGAGTAGAAGTGGGCGTCCGTCCGAGAAGCGGAAGGTCGCCGGTTCGACCCCGGCCCTGGCCACCCTCATAACCAGGCGAAACACCCCGTCTACCAGGATGAACACTGGAAGGCGGGGTTTGCTTGTGTCCGGCTCCGACCGGTGAAATCCGGCTGCAAACGGCCAATTTACGGTCCTATAGCGGTCCCGGCATTTCGGTCAAGTCACACTAATCAGGCAAAGCGTTCATTTCTAATGTGAGGATGTCGCCTACTGAAGAGTGATTTTCCCAACTGAAGACCCTCCAATTGAGACACGTTCGCCGAGGGGATGTGAGAACAGTTGCGTCGGACCGTTCGGTGGATTCGGATCAGGTTTGGGCGGTTCTCGAAGACGGGGTTTGTGCGCGCTTGGTCAGGATGTCGGTGATGTGGTTGCCTTCGGTTCGGGTCAAGCGTCCTTGGGAGACTTCGATTCCTACGCTGGCGGCGAGGGGGAGCTGGTGGACGTCGAACACCGATTCGACGATAGTTGCGAGTGCGGTGGAACTGGCCCGGGCGCGGAGGTGCGCGGTGACCAGGCCTGCGGTACCGATGAGGGCCGCGGGCCAGCTCAGGGCCGACCAGGGGAGCAGGAGGAGCGACCAGGCGGCGAGGATCGTGTCGGAGCGGTATCGCTGGTAGGCCTCGTCGACGAGGCTTCGGGTGTCGGCGTTGACCAGCAGTACCAGGCGCGGCCACGCTGCGTTGGCTGAGAGTCCGTACTGAGCGTCGATGCGGGTGCCGATGAGGCGGAATGCGTCGCCGATCGCGGTGGTGCACTGGGGCCGGTAGTTTCTGGGCGGTTGGACTCCCCGCTTGCGATTGCGGGCCGAATAGCGTTGGCGTCGCCATTCGATCCATCGCTTTCCGCCGCGGCGGAAGGGGCGGGATCGCTTCGAGTTCGGCGGCAGGTCGTCCCAGGAGAGGCGCATGATCCAGACGCGGTGGACGCCGCGTCCGAGGAGGGATGCGATCACTCCTGCGGCGATCGCGGTGGAGACCGCGGCGATGAGCAGGGCGAGCGGAGCCGTGCGGGTCTGCGACCAAAGCAAGTCGACTTCGGAGGAGTAGGCCGCGAAGTCGAGGACCCGTGCGTGTCCCGCGGCCGCGAACCAGGAGCAGCAGGCGACGAAGAGCAGGCCCGGCAGAGCGACTCGGGAGAGGAGCCGCTTGGTGAGGGAGGTGCCGAAGGTATCGAGGAGTGTATTCATCATCGGTGCTCAGCGCGCGATGCGATCCATGACGCGATCGGCGACCGCGCATTCGGGCTCGTACCCGGTCCTGGCCTCGGCCGTGGCGCGGCGGCCGCATCGCGGACTTCGAGGGCACCGGTACTCCCCGTCCACAGGACGGTCGTCGACCCCGATCGCGCCGAGCGTCCCCGCACTGAGGCCAGCCTCGCCGGTCTCCGGCCGACCGGTCCGGCTGACCTCGTCCGGATCCAGTTCGACCAGCGTGATGTCGTGCCTGGCAGCGGCGTCCGCAGGCGGTGCGCCGTCGCGGACCTCGGCCATGACCGCCTCGAACCTGTCGAGCAGGTCCGAGGGCGCTTGCGCGGCTAGTGCAGTCAGGCGGTGGTACTGGCTGCACCATAGCCGGACGCTCCAGTCGCGTTCGGTGATGGCGTTCGCATTTGCTTCGGCATCCAACTGACCGACCTCCGTCCGGTGAGGGCTGTGATCGGTGGCCTCGACCGATCCAACTCATGATGGCCCACGGCTGCAAGCGCGATCAGCTTGCACCGCACAGGTTGATCGGAGTCCGTACCCTGGGTATGGGGTGCATGGCATCGAGATGCTTGGGGCTGAGGAGGACACGGATGGAGATAGAGTCCCTTGAGGAGAGATTGTGGGGCCGAGTCGACGCGTGTCTGCGAGGCGAGCCCCGAGCCGTACTCAGTCGGCGCACCTTGGCCGAGGTGAAAGCCCTGCATGCCGCGATTGTCGATGACCACGGCCGTGTGCCGATCAAGGCTGCCAGGCTGATCGCGTTCGTCCACTGGTGCCGTTATGAAGCCCTGCCTGCAGAAAAGGGCGAGGAGGAGCTGTCGGAGGCGATCCGATGGTTCAGCCCCATCGCCGAGACGCAGCCCTGGCTGGTCCCCAAGCCGCTCATGGGGCACCTTGCAGACGACCGGGCCGCCCCTTTCCTCGGCGAGCCCGATGCCGCCGTGAACAGGGCCATGGAACTGTTCTTCGCAGCGTTGAACAGTACGGTGATCGAATCGTTGAGCGAGGCCATCGACGGGATACGGGCACTCACCGGAGTCATCCCCGAACACCATCCGAACTACCTCTACGTGCTCTACTCACTAGGCTTTCTGCTCAGATCGCGGTTCGAATCGGCCGGAACCGCGGCCGACATCAACCAGGCGATCGAACTCGGGCTCTTCATTGCGAGATTGAACGAGGTCGATCCGGGCGGAGATCAGCGGCGCTCACGCTACCTCAGCGGCCTCGCCCTCGCCTTGATATCCAGATACGAGCACTTCGAAGCGGTCGAGGACCTGAACATGGCGGCCTATCGGGCGATGGAGGCGATGGAGAATGCCGTCGAGGTCGGTGACGGGTTCACCGCGATGCACGTCCTCTGCCGGGCACAACAGGCGAAGTTCGCACTCGACCGGGATCCCGCCGATCTCGACCTGGCGATCGAGCTCGGCCGCATGCTCGCGAATCACACGGGCCCCAGCGATTTCGACCTCGCCGCACGCCTGACACTGCTGCAGTTGGCGCTGCACACCCGCTTCGAGCAGACCGGATCGGACACCGACCTCGCGGAGGCGATCGAAGCCGCCGAAAGCGCAGTCGAAGCGTCGCATGCCGAGGATGCCCACACCCTGTCGAACCTGGGCATCGTACTGCGCTCCCAGTATGAGCGGCACGGGGAGCCGGCCGCGCTCGACCGGGCCATCGACTTGATGCGCCGCGCCCGTGACACCACGCCCGTGTCCGACCCGAACCATTGCGTGGTCGCCTCGAACCTGGCCGCCGTCCTGGCCAGTCGTTTCGAGCACTCCGGCGACCGACGAGACATCGACGAGGCCGCCGCCGCGGCGCGCTCGGCGGTCGGACTTGTGCAAGAGTCGTCCATTCGGCGCGGAGGGATCCTCTCGACCCTGGGGACGATCCTGCGGCGCCGATTCGACGATCTCGACGACGCGGCCGACCTGGACGAGGCCATCGGGGTCACCCGTGAAGCACTGAAGACGGTATCCGGAACCAATACCATGCAGCGTCGGAGCGTTCAAGGCAATCTGTCGGGAATGCTGGTCGCAAGATACCGGCTGCACCGGGCGCCGCAGGATCTCGAAGAGGCCGTCACCTTCGGCAGAGCCTCCGTCACCGAGGACTCGGGCAGGTGGCACCCCGCGTGGACGACGCTCCTGTCGAACTTCGCGGGCGTGCTGACTGTGGCGTACGGCGAGTCGGGCGAGCTTGGCCTACTCGACGAAGCGATAGCAGCGGCCGCATCGTGTCTGGAAGCGACCCCCGACGGTGCGGCCGATGTCGCCCGCCAAGCGTCGAATCTCGGCGAAGGGCACCTGCAGCGGTACCGTGCGACGGGGAACGCGGCCGACCTTTCCCGGGCGATTGAGCTCGCCAAGAAGGCCCACGCGCTGACCGTACGGGATGATTCACGCGAGGCGTACACGCTGCTACGCCTCCTTGCGGCAGCGAAGGCCGAGTACGAGCGCACTGGTGCAGCCGACGAGCTTGATCGAGCATGCGACCTTGCGGGTCGGGCCGTGGAGTCGGCTAGGAACGCCGCCCGCGACCGCATCATGCTCAGCATCGCCCTTGCCCGGACCCTCTCCGAGCAAGGCGGGCCAGCCGCAGCGCTCCCGTTCTACCGCAAGGCCATCGACCTGATCCCGCTGGTCGCCCGTCGGGACTTGGAAACCGACGACCGGCTCCGACTCATAGACACGTCTACTTCCACGCTCGCGGGCGAAGCCGCCGCGTGCGCCGTTGCGACCGGGGACCTGGAGCTGGCGGTCACCCTGCTGGATCGCGGACGAGGCGTGTTGTGGGGCTCGCTGCTCGACACCCGGACAGAACTCGACGCACTCTCCGCGTCGTATCCGGAGATCGCCGAGGAGTTCGACCGCTGCCGTATCGTGTTCGACCGGCGGGGAATCGACGGCCTCGACAGGATCGGCATGGGCTTTGAGACGGACGCGCTCGACCGAGAGGTACGCGGCAGGGCCGTGCGGCGCCTGGACGAGCTGATCGGCGTCATTCGCGGACTTGAGCCAACCTCCGACCTGCCGCACCCCGAGCGGTTCCTACAGCCGACCCCGCTGTCTGAGCTGCTTCCCCCTGCGGGAACGGGCCCAGTGGTGATGCTGAACGCCATCGGAGGGCGATGCGACGCGCTCGTTGTCGACTCCGAAGGTGTGGACGTGGTCGGCCTGGACATCAGTGATTCGGTCTTGGAGCAGCAAGTCGCCAAGTACCTGTACGCATTGCAAGTCTTCGGCACCGGCGACGCGCTCGAACAGATCGCCCTGGAGACCGAGTGTCGACAAGTCCTGCGGTGGCTGTGGCACGAGGTGACCGGACCGGTGCTCGACCATCTGGGGCACCGGTGCGCACCACAGGGGCACTGGCCGCGGGTCTGGTGGTGCCCAACGGGACTCTTCTCGATCCTTCCGTTGCATGCTGCACACGACCCTGCTATTGCGGACGCTGGGGTGCTCGACCGGGTGGTCTCCTCATACACGCCGACGCTACGGTCGCTTGCGCACGCCCGCAGGGCCGGATCGGAGAAACAGGACGAGCGGATGCTCGTGTCGACCCTCTCGGACATGCCCGACAGCGGCACCGGTCCGCGCTTTGCGAGCCTACCCGGGGCGCGGGCCGAGCACGAACTGCTGTGCCAGATGCTGCCGCCCCATCGCCGCACTGAGCTCACTGGAGCCCAGGTGACCCACAAGTCCCTGGTGAACGAACTGGGTCGGCACCGCTGGGCGCACCTGTCTTGCCATGGCGTGCAGGACCTGCGCCGCCCCGCAGCTGGAGGGCTGGTGCCCTTCGACTGGGCGGAGCAGGGGCTGGTCGGAGCGAATGATCTCTTCGGGGCATCCGGTACGGCTGGCGACTTTGTCTTCCTGTCTGCCTGCCAGACCGCCACCGGCGGCGTGAGCGGTGTCAACGAGGCGATCAACCTCGCCTCTGCCATGCATTACGGCGGCTGGCGCCATGTGATTGGCACACTGTGGACCGTAGACGACGGCGCCGCGCACTTCGTTGCTGGCGAGATCTATGGAGAGATGATCGAGGATGGCCGACTCGATCCAGCCCGGAGCCCGTTTGCGCTCCACAGGGCAGTGCGAAGGCTGCGTGAGCAGCATCCCGCCCGTCACAGCCTCTGGGGGCGCTTCGTCCACCTCGGCCCCTAAGAGCTGGTTTCAAGTTCGATTCAAGCTCGGACTGGTTGTCCGATTGGCTGTTCCGCGTTCGTTCGTTGAACGGGCATGGTGAAGCCTTGGCTGATTGATGAGGGCCTGTGGTCCCGGATCTCGGTGCTGCTGCCTGAGCATCGGCCGGGCAAGCGTGGGCCGGTGCCGCTAGATGACCGGAAGTGCTTGCAGGGCATCTTGTTCGTGCTCTATACCGGCATCAGCTGGAAGCACCTGCCGCCCGAGCTCGGCTTCGGTTCTGGGATCACGTGCTGGCGGCGGTTCCGGCGATGGTCTGAGGCTGGCGTTTGGGACCGGTTGCACCGCATGCTCCTGTCCGAACTTCATGCGCTCGGGGAAATCGACTGGTCGGCGGTGTGTCTGGACAGCTCCCATGTCCGGGCGAAAAAGGGGGCGACGGGACGGGTCCTTCGCCTGTCGATCGCGGCCGTTCCGGCTCGAAGCACCACATCGCCTGCGACTCGACCGGCGTTCCACTCGCCGTGATGACAACGGCGGGCAACGTCCCCGACATCACGGTGGCACCGGACCTGGTTGAAGCCATCCCTCCGGTGGCGGGCAGGGTCGGCCATCCTCGCCGTCGGCCCGACACGATCCTGGCGGACGGGGGCTATGACTCGGCTGCGTTTCGGGAATGGCTGCGCCGGCGGCGAATCGCCGCGGTTGTTCCGCAGCGGGGTCGCAAGAAGATCATCGGGCTCGGGTCGATCCGCTGGGTGGTCGAGCAGGCCATCGCCCACCTGCATCAGTTCAGACGCCTCGCCGTCCGCTGGGACCGGTCGCTATCGGCGCACCAGGGCTTTGTGACGCTCGCCGCGGCGCTGGTCTGCTGGAGGCGTTTGCGCCCCACGCTCTGAGCGGTCAGTCGCTGGTGAGCGGTGCCGTGGGTCAGGTCCAGGCGTTGTCGAGGGCGCGGGTGAGGGTGTGCTGCCATCCGTTGGGGGCGTGGGCCTCGCGGCTGGCGATCCCGGCGAGCCAGAGCAGGTGGAACAGGTCGGCCTGGGTGAACTCGGGCGCGAGCACGCCCGCGTCGTGGGCTTGGGCGATGAGGTCCTGGCCCAGGGCGGTGGAGGCGTCGCAGATCCCGATGAGGGCGGTCGCGTCGGGGTAGCGGCGCAAGATCGCGTCGTTCAGCGCCGGGTCCTGACGCTGGAGGGCGATCATGCCGCGGACGAACGTTTCGAGGCGTGCTTTCGGGTCGGGTTGGGCGAGGACTTCGGCGCCGAGGGTCTGGAGGCGCGCTCCGGCAATGTCGGGGATGACCGCGTCGATGAGGCCCTCGCGGGAGCCGAAGCGGTTGTAGAGGGTCCCGATGCTCACCCCGGCCGCTTTCGCGATCGACTCCAGCGAGGCGTCCAGTCCTTTGTCCTCGAAGATCTCGAGCGCGGCGGCGCGCAGTTTGGCCTCGTTGTCGCGCGCGTCCCTGCGGGGCCGTCTGGCGTCGGGCATGTCCCACTCCTCACATGTTGAGGTACCCCTCAACTTCAGTGCTACCCTCGGATCTTGAGGCATCACTCAAGATACAGGAAGGGAGCCCTCCGATGACACTCCAAACCGCGCCCGAGGCCGCGACCCGGCTCACGATCGACGTGTGGGCCGACGTGCTCTGCCCCTGGTGCTACCTGGGCGAACACCGCCTCCAGGCCGCCGTCGCCGCCTCACCGCACGCTGCCGCGATCGACGTGAGGGTCCACACGTTCGAACTGGCGCCCGACGCCGCCGCCGAGGTCGTGCCGACCCTCGACTACCTCGCTGCGAAGTACGGCGTCTCGGCGGCGCAGGCGCGGGCGATGGAGCAGCGCATGGCCGACCAAGCCGCAAGCGAGGGCCTGCCCTACGAAGTCGACCGGCCCGCTCGCAACTCCGGTGACCTGCTGCGCCTGGTCCACCTCGCCGCCGAGCACGGCCGGGCGTGGGAGTTCCTGCGCGCGGCCCAGACCGAGGTGTTCACGGGCAACTTCGCCGCATTCGAGACCGCGACACTGGTCGGCATCGGCGGGCGGCTCGGCATCCCCGAGGCCGAGGTCCGCGACGTCCTCGACTCCGACCGGTACGCCGACACGGTCCGCGCCGACCACGCCGAAGCCGTCCGCCTGGGTGCCCGGGGCGTTCCGTTCACCGTGCTCGGGCAGCGCCTGGGCATCCCCGGGGCGGTCAGCGTCGAGGAGTACACCGCCGCGATCGCTCAGGCATGGGACCAGACCCATGGCTGACACCGATCCACGGCCCGCGCCGCTGCTGCAAATGGTCACCGCTGAAGCCGAAGGTTTCTGCGACCCCGAGACCGGTGCCTGCGTACTCCCCGACACCACCGGCGCGCGCACCGGCGACGACGCCACGGAGGCCAACGACCATGCGGCCACACCGCGCCCATGACCACCCACCCGACCAGACATGACCTGAACCAGCGTTGAAATGGAGTTCCAGCATGACGAGTGAGCAAACGAGGATTCTGGTGACCGGCGCGACCGGGCACCTCGGCGGCGCGGCCCTCGACCACCTCCTCACCCGACTCGACGCCCACGCCGTGGTCGGCCTCGCCCGCACCGAGGAGAAAGCAGCCCTGCTCAAGGCGAAGGGAATCGAGGTGCGTATCGGCGACTACGCCGACCCGGCCGCCCTGGACGCGGCCATGGCCAGGGTCGGGAGGGTCCTACTGGTCTCCTCGGCCGAGCACGGCCGCCTGGTCGAGCTGCACACCAACGTGATCGCCGCGGCCGAGCGCGCGGGCGTGGCCCACCTGGTCTACACCGGCACCGCCGTCCGCGACGCCGACGCCTCACCGCTGCACGCGATGCTGGGCGCCCACTTCCAGACCGAGCGGCGCCTCGCCGCGGGGACCGTGCCGTTCACGGTGGTGCGCAACTCGAGGTACGCCGACGCGCTCCCCTTCTTCACCGGCCCAGCCGTTCTCGAGCAAGGGATCGCCCTCCCCGGCGGGACGGGACGAGTGCCGTGGGCGCTGCGCCGGGAGATGGCCGAGGCCGCCGCGAACGTCCTCCTCCAAGACGGGCACGAGGGCCGCACCTACCACCTCACCGGCCCGCAGGCACTCACCTTCGCCGAGATCGCCGCAGCGCTCTCCGACGCCACGGGTACCCCGGTCGCCTACACCGACCTCGACCCCGAGACGCACACCGCGCAGCTCCGCGGAGCGGGCGTGCCCGAGCAGGGCGCCGCGGGCCTGGCCGGATTCCTCACCGACATGCGCGAAGGCCGCTACGACATCGACTCCACCGACCTCGCCACCCTCCTGGACCGGACACCGACACCACTTCGCGAGGCCCTGTCCGAGATCTACCCGCACGCCGTCTGAACCACAGCGACTCACGACCATCCGCTACAACATCTAGAGGAATCACCATGCCTGTCATCGCCATCGTCGGAGCCGGCCCCGGCCTCGGATACGAGATCGCCCGCGCCTTCGGCGAGGACGGCTTCACCGTCGCCCTCGTCGCGCGCAACGCCGACAAACTCGAGACCCTCGCCCAGAAACTTCAGGGCGAGGGCATTGAGGCAGCAGGGTTCACCGCCGATATCACCAAGCCCGAGACGATCGCCGAAGCATTCGGACGCGTCAAAGACCGGTACGGGCGCATCGATGTCCTCGAGTTCTCCCCGGCTGACCAGACCCTCGGCGCCGTCGGCGTCCTCGAGGTGACCCCCGAGAACCTCCAGCCGCAGCTGGACTTCTACCTCGGTGCGATCGCCGCGGTAAAGCAGGTCGCCCCGGACATGATCGCGGAGAAGGACGGCACGATCCTGGTCACGACCGGCGGCGGCTCGATCACCCCGGTCCCGTTCCTGGCCAACATCAACATCGCCGCAGCGGGCCTGCGCAACTGGACCCTGAACCTCCACAACGAACTCAAGGAGCAAGGCGTCTACGTCGCCCACCTCGCTATCAGCGCCTGGATCGGTGCCGGACACCCCGGTGCCGCACCCGATGTCATCGCCCGCTCGTACGTTGAGCTCTACCACGCCCGCACCGAACCCGAACTCCACTACATCGCACTCGACCAGTAGCCCGACATATCCACGGCGGCAACCGAACGGCCCTTGCCCTCTATCGGAGCGGCGAGGGCCGGGAGGTCAACAGCAGAAGTACGGCATCTCCCTACTGAGACTCTAAGTGCAATCTGGGCTGTCATTACGCTGAGCTGCGTCTTTGGACAAGAAAAAAGGGATCATCGATATGATGATCCCTCATGTTCTGTATGTCCGTTTGTGGAGGTACTGAAGGATTATTCGGACACGTTTCCGCTGGTCAAAGCACTGCGATCCGACCTGTCGAATCATGTGAAACCCGACATGAAAGGCCAGGTACGCAGCACAAGCCCGAAATCTCCTGTCCGAACGGTGCCGCGCCCGCTCCGCAAGCGACTGGCCCCGAAGGACCGCGAACGACTCATCGAAGAGTACCTCGCTGGGGCCCTCCAGAAGGACCTCGCAACGCGGTACGCCATCGGACTTTCCAGTGTCAAGACCGTCCTCCGCGACGCCGAAGCCCGCAAGTACTCGATGAAGGAATGATCATTGCCGATCGACTTCTTCCGGGTTCTCGGTCTTGTGGCCGAGAACCCGGAACAAGTTCAGACTCGCCACCATGGCTCGGTTGCGGATTGATCGCGGAGGGCGTTGGTGAGGCAGTGGACCTCTCCTCCCACGGTGCCGACCGCGTGCCCGTAGTCCCAGGCCTCGACCCAGGCGATTCGAGCACCCACTGCGTGGAAGGCCGTTTCGGAGGCGTTCGCGAGCACGTCCTGCCCGGCCGCGTCGAGCGGCCCGTGGGGTTTGATGGCGAGGAAGGCGCCGGTGCCGGTTTCGACGCCGTTGACGATGGCGGGCATGTGGTTCGCCACGATCTTCTGGCGCGGGTAGCCGTCGACGACGAGTTCAGTGAACACGGCCGGGACTCGCACGATCTCCTCCTCCCCGAGACCGAGTTCCTCGGTCAGTACCGCAAGTGCCGCTTCGATGCCTTCGGTCGCGATCCGATTGCCCTCGATCAGCTCCGGCGATGCCAGTGCCTCCTCGACGGTCATGGCCGGATCCGTCGCGAGGCCTTGCACGAGGGTTTGGCCGCCGAGGCCGTCGTCGACCAGTCCCTCGAGCAGTGCTGTGCCCAGCTGCGGGTCGGCGACGACCGCCGCCCACCCACGGTCGTTGTCGGCGGCGGTGAACGACAAGAACTCGTCGATGTGTCCGACGCCGAGCCAGCTCGTGTCGATCGCGAGCGGCTCCTGGTCTCCTTGCGCCTCAAGGAGCTCGACGAACGAGGGGTCGGGCGCGGCGTCGCCGCCGTCCGAGCCGTACAGGATCCGCCCGGCCGGCCAGGAGCCCTCGCCGGTGGCATAGGGCGGGGCGACGATGACATTGCCGGTCGAACTGAAGGAACCCCACAGCGCGTTGTACTCGTCCTGGCCGACCCGATCGGGACTGTACGTCTGCACCGCTGCTGTGTCGGCCCCGCGCAGCAGCGAGAACACCGGCCGTCCCGCATCGCGCAGCGGGAACTCGGTGGTGCTGCCCTCGGGGTCGACGACTGCGGAGCGCAGCAGCACCGTCATCGTGTGCGGGACACCGTCCGGCCCGGGCATGGCGGCGTAGCCGGTGATGAACTGGTCGCGCATCCACCGGTCATCGCCGGTGGGGTACATGGTCAGTCGTCCGTCGAGCCCGGCCGATTCCAGGCCGGAGACCAGGTCTCGACGGAAGTCCTCCTCACCGTCGTGGACGGGAGGGGCCCCGACATCAGGGTCGTAGCCGTCGCGTTCAGCGGCCTCCACTCCAGTGCCGTTGTCGGCGACGATCAGTCGGTCGATCGGTGCCAGCTCGTGGCTCAGCAGCAGCGGCGCGACACGGACCCGGACTCGGTCTGACTGGACGGATCGCCCGTCCCGGACGGTCAGTGTCACGTCGACGAACCCGTCCCATGTCTCGTTCCGGGCGATGTCGGTGGCTTCGAGGGCCAGGTTCAAGCCGCCGCGCAGACGGTCGGCGCCGACCAGGTCGTCCGAGCCGAGCACGGCGTAGTGGTCGCCGTCGCGGACGAACAGGCGTGCGGTTGCCGCCGAGGCCTCGTCGACTCTGATCGAGGCACTCGCGCTGTCCCCGATGCCGCGCATCGGCCTGATCTGCAGCGATGCCATGTCGAGGAGGTCGGCCGCGCCGTTGACCACCTCGTCGGCTCCATCCGAGCAGGCCGCCAGGGCGTCATCACCGAGCCGCTCCCCCTCGGCTCCAACGGTCGAGCAGGCCTCGAGGTCGTCGTCGAGGTTGGGCACCACGATGGCGCCCCGGTCGGTCGTCCATTCGCTCCTGCCAATGCTGTCGGCGGCGTTGACACGGCCATCGCGGTTCGTGTCGGCCAGCAGCAATGCGGGAGCGGGTCTCGCGGTGGCCTCCCAGGCCACCGCACCCGCCGCCAGCGCCAGCAAGGAAGCCAATGTCAATGCGGACCAACGGAATCGTCGTCTGCTTCTCGGATCTGTCATGCCGTCGACTCTGGTCGAGATGAGTGGAGGATGGTATCCCCGAGAGGCCGATTCCCAGGCCGTTCTGGCACACCCGCTCTGCCGTTCGGCAGAGGGCGGTCCCGTCGCGCGTCTCTAGACTTGGCTCCCATGCAGCAGTGGATCAGACCGGCGGCACGCTGGACGGCCGCAGCGGCGGTCCTCGGCTTGGCGGTGTCCGACGCGTTCGTGACTGGCTCGGCGGCGTCCGCGCCCGCCGCAGCGGCCGGGGCCGTCCTCGCCGCCGGGCCGAGTCTGCGAGACCGTGGGCGACCGTGGGCCCTGCTGGCCGTCGCAGTGCTTTCCCTCATGGCGACGGCCGACCCGGCAGCGGCGACCTCGAACCGCGCCGCGGCGTGGTGGATCGCAGAGACCACCGTGCTGCTCGCACTGGTCGCCCTGGGTTCGCGCACGGCCGCAACCAGAATCGAAGCGACTGCCGTCGTTGCTGCGGGCATCGCGACAGGGCTGTCGCCGCTGCGCATCGGCCTGCGCATGGAACCTCCGTCTGCTCCGGAAGAACTCGTCGTGCTGGTTCTACTGTGGGCTGTCGCTGCGGTCGCAGCAGCCGCGGCCGGCCGGTTCATGCGACGCCAACGGCAAGAACGGGATCAGGCCGTCAGGGAGGCCCGCCGCGCACAGCGGTTGTCACTCGCACGGGACCTTCACGACTACGTCGCCCACGACGTGACCGGCATCGTCGTCCAAGCCCAGGCGGCACAGATCGTCGGCGAACCCGCCCAGGCTCTGGCCGCACTCGCCCGCATCGAAACAGCCGGGCTGCAGGCCCTCTCCTCGCTCGACCGCACGGTCCTCCTCCTGCGCGAACACGACGCCCTCCTCCGCGACCACGGCAACGGTTTTGCCGATATCGCTGTCCTGGCAAGGCGATTCGAGGAGACCGGAGGCGCAAGGACCAGCATCGCGATCGATCATGGCCTCACCAGTGTCACGATCCCCGAGACGGTCAGCGCGCTTACGCACCGCATCGTGACCGAAGCGCTCACCAACGTCCGCAGACACGCGCCCGACGCTGCTGATGTCCGCATCTCCCTGAACAGACTCCCGAACGCGTTGGCGGTCGAGGTCGCCAACGACCTGTCGCCTGCATCGAACGGCGAACACCCGGCCCGGATCACCGGCGGCCAAGGGCTGCACCAACTGGAGGGCTCGGTGAACGGCCTCGGCGGCACATTCGATGCCGGACCCGACGACCACGAGAACTGGCGCCTGTCCGCGGTGCTGCCGCTGTGACCATCAGCGTCCTCATCGCAGACGACCACGACCTGGTCCGCCACGGCTTTCGCATGATCCTCGACGCCCAACCGGACATGCGCGTAGTCGGCGAGGCCGCCGACGGCGAAGCGGCGCTCGCAGCCGCCCGCAGGCTCAGCCCTGACGTCGTACTCGCCGACATTCGCATGCCACGACTCGACGGGATCGAAGTCCTCAAGCGCCTGAACGCCGAAACTCACCCGCACAAGGTTATTGTCGTAACAACCTTCGATGACGATGGCTATGTCCGCGCCGCGCTGGACGCAGGCGCCTCCGGGTTCGTCCTCAAACGCTCGGGACCGGCCCTGCTCGTGGAGGCCGTCCGCGCCGCGGTCGCCGGAGACACCCTCATCAGCCCATCGCTCACCATCCGACTCTTGACCGGATTGGCCGAATCCAAGCTCAAACCCGAAAATGGGCCCGGGTTGTCCGAACGCGAAAAGCAAGTGGTCAAGCTGGTCGCCGAAGGCATGTCAAATGCCGAAATCGCCACTGACCTGTTCATCTCAGCGGGCACCGTAAAGACCCACATCGCCAACGCCCAGCGCAAGACTGGAGCCCGCAACCACGTCGGCATCGCGGCCTGGGCCTGGAGAACTGGGCTCGCCACACCATGACCGCGAAGCGAGGAAGCGACCCGTTCGCGCTACAACATATACGAGATGCCTTGCTGGGCAAGAAAATAAGGACCTTCAACATGAAGGTCCTTAATATACTCAATGTCCGATTCTGTGGAGGTAGGGGGATTCGAACTCGTGGCTGTTGATGGCGAGGTAATCTCGGGCTTCGAGTGAATTCGCAGGTCGGCGAGTTTCGGGGTGAGTAGAAGTGGGCGTCCGTCCGATAAGCGGAAGGTCGCCGGTTCGACCCCGGCCCTGGCCACACTCAATTGACAGACGAAATACCCCGCCTACCAGGGATGACTGGGAGGCGGGGTTTCTGTTCGTCCGGCTCGGACCGGTGAAGTCCGGCTGATCTGCGGGTCGCGGTACTGGCCCGTGCGAATCCTATTCGGGCGCTTGGTGCTCCATTGGAGGCGTGATCGCCTTGACGAGGGGCGACTCACCCGATTCGATGCCGGAGGAGCATCGTGCCGTAGGCGGCGAGCCAGGCGACCCACAGGAGCCAGCCGGCGAGACCGATGCGCCCGAGTGGACCCGCGTCGTCCATGACGAGCGGAGTGAGCACGGCCGAGGTGAATTGGAGGACGGCGGCGGCGTACCCGACGACGGCGAGCCAGACGGGAACGAGTCCCGCGCGCCGACCGCTCATCGAGAGTCCGATGAGGGCGAGGGCGAGGAAGGTGCCGTTGAGGCCGAACAGGGCTTCGTGGAACGCCCAGAGTGCGGCGGGCGCATCCGCCGCCTCGGTGTGCGCCAGAGCGAGCCGGACGGCGCTGACGGTCGTGACGTTGAGGTTCTGGAGGAGGATTCCGGCGAACCCGACCAGTGCCCAGGCATGGACTCCGGCACGCTCGGTCTCGCGAGTCGCCGCGACCGCGGCCGCACCGAAGAGGGTGGCGAGGACCCAGACCGCGGGGAGGAACATCGAGCCCAGGTCCATGGCGACCGGTCCGGTGCCGAAGAACGCGATCGCTTCCTCGACCCCGGCGCCGGGGCTCGGGAGTCCGGCGGGGACCAGGACGAGGAGGTTCAGCAATAGGATCAGGGCCGCGAAGCCGATGCCCGCGGCACCGCCGAGCCGCAGGAACGAATTGGATTTACCAGTCATATATTGAATATAGTCAGTGAAAGATTGGAGTGCGCATGGGGACCCCGTCCGGACGCCGCACCTATGAGTCCTTGCACCGCACCGAGCAGGCGCAGCGGACGAGAGCCGAGATCGCGGCAGCCGCCCGGCGGCTCTTCACCACCGGCGGCTGGGCCGCGACGACCGTCCGCCAGGTCGCGCAGGAGGCGGGGGTCGCCGTCCCCACGGTGTACGCGGCGTACGGCAGCAAGACCGGGCTGGCGCTCGCGCTCGCCGACGCCGCCGACTTCGTCGCCGATCCCGCGACGGAACTCGCCGGTCTCCAAGCGGCCGAAGGCGACCCCCCGGCGCAGCTGGCGGCGATGGCCGCGTACGACCGGCGACTGTTCGAACGCTCCGGCGACCTCATCGCGATGCTCCGCGACGCGGGGCGGACCGAGCCCGAACTGGGGCAGGCATACCTCGACGGCCGCCGCCGCGCGGATGCGCTCCGTACCGAGGTGTTCGCCTCCTGGCCTGCGGGCGCCTTGCGGGCCGGCGTGCAGCGATCGCTCGATGTCTATGCGGCACTGTGCAGCATCGACGTCTACAACACACTCGCCGAAGAGCGGTCCTGGAGTCCCGACCAGATCGAGACCTGGTGGGCCGCGATCCTCCCGCGCGAACTCCTGGCGGACTGAGGACACGCCCGATCGGCGACAGGCGGGCGCGGTCTTGTCGTTCGGATCAGTGGAGGACCGTGGTGGCGCCGTAGTAGACGTTGCCGTGGTCGACTTCGACGACTTTGACGACGGTGCTGGAGTTGGGGGCGTGGACGATGAGGCCGTTGCCGATGTACATGCCCATGTGGGAGAGGTCGTTGTAGAAGACGAGGTCGCCGGGCTGGAGTTCGTCGCGGCTGATGTTCGCGGTGGAGTTGAACTGGGCGGCGGCGTTGTGGGGCAGGGTGATCCCGATCTGGGCGTAGGAGCGCAGGATCAGGCCCGAGCAGTCGTAGGAGTCGGGGCCGGCCGAGCCCCAGACGTAGGGCTTGCCGACCTGGTCGAGGGCGAAGGAGACGACGGCGTACTCGTCGTCGCTCATGTACGGGAGGTCGTAGTCGGCGATCTCGTCGCCCGCGGCGGCCTGCCACTCCTCCGAGAGGTCGTCCATGCGGGCGTTCAGGTCGTCCTGCCGCTGCTCCAGCTCCGCCTCCTGCTCGTCCAGGTCCGCCTGGAGGTCGTTGAGGAGGTCGAGCTGGACGGTGTACTCGTCCGAGGCGGTCCGCAGCTCGTCGAGCAGGTCGAAGCTGTAGAGGTTGGCCGAGTTGAGGCGGTCGAGGCGCTCGACGAACGCGTCGGGGGAGCCCGATTCGAGCAGGAGCGCGGCGTCGCCGATGCCCTGGTCCACATAGGTCGCAGTGATGTAGTCGGCGAGCTGGTCGCGCAGGGCGTTCAGGTCGGTCTCGGCGGCCGCGAGGGACTCCTCGGTCTGGGCGGCCATGTCGCGGTTGTCCTGGGCCTCCTGGGCGAGTCGGTTGTACTCCTCGACCGCCGCGGTCAGGTCGTCGTCGGTCTGCTCGATCTCGTCGTTGATCTCCTCGGTGTCCCGCTGCGCCCACGCGGGCGCGGCGCCCGCCGCGGCGACGAGGAGGCCGCCCGCCACGGCGGCTGCGGTCCACTTGCGGCGGGCGGAGGTCGGCTTCACGGTTGGGTCGCTCCTTCGGGAGGGATGCGGGGGAGGTGCCGGCGGGACGGTGACATCACCTGAGGCGGCGCCCCGCCGACGACGAGCCCACCCTACTACTAACTTGGTTAGTAGACAATGGGGCGGTCAGGCGAGCATCCGCGTCCACTGGTCCCAGAACGCCTGCGTGACGAGCGCGGCGATCGCGGCGAACCAGAGAGCGAGCACGGCCGTGTGCAGGCGCGCGGCCGCGTCGATGCCGCGCCGCCACGACCGGGGCGAGGGGAGGCGGCCATCCTGGAGGTTGTGGAGCGTGACGTACCAGAACGCGGGGATCACGGCCGCCCACACCGCCATGCAGTAGGGGCACAGCGCCCCGATCCGGTACAGGCTCTGGAAGACCAGCCAGTGGACGAACACCACTGCGAACGCGACGCCGGCCTGGACGCCGAGCCAGGTCCAGCGGGGCAGGGCCGTCCCTGTCGCGGCGAGGAGCCCCAGGCCCGCCAGGAGCGGGAACCCGGCCAGGCCGATGAGCGGGTTGGGGAAGCCGAACGCCTCGGCCTGGGCCGAGGACATCACCGACCCGCACGACAGGACCGGGTTGACGCTGCACGTCGGCGTGTAGCCGGGGTCGGCGGCGAGGGCGAGCTTCTCGACCGTGAGCACGAACGCGGCTGCCGCGCCCACCGCCCCGGCGGCGGCCATCACCCAGCCGACGGTCCGCGCACTCAGCCGCGGCCCCGGGGTCATTTCGACTGCGCCGCTTCGACGGCGGCCTTCAGGTTCTCGAAACTCGGCTGGTCCTCGAAGCGCTCGCCGCCGATGAAGATCGTCGGCGTGCCCTGGACGCCGAGCGCGATGCCGTCGTCCACGTCGCGCTGGACGCGTTCGGCGGTGGCCGGGTCGGCGACGTCGGCCCGGAACCGCTCCATGTCGAGCCCGATCTCCTCGGCGAAGCCCGCGAAGACCGCCGACTGGTCGGTCTGCTGCTCGCCCCACTCGCTCTGGGTGGTGAACATCAGGTGGTACATGGCCTCCAGCTCGTCCTGGTTCGCGGCGGCCTCGGCGGCGAGGGCCGCGGGCATCGCGTTGCCGTGGCCGGGCAGCGGGAAGTAGCGGAGCACGTAGTCGATCTCGCCCTTGAACTCCTCGCGGAGCCGCTCGACCTCCGGGTAGGCCGCGCGGCACGCCTCGCACTCGAAGTCGAGGAACTCGACCACGGTCACCGCCCCGTCGCCGTCGGCGGTGTCGAGGAAGTGGGAGTCCTCGCGCACGAGGGTGTCGGCGCCGGCCTCGGGCGCCGGGTCGGGGCGGGAGACGAGCAGGACCGTCACGATCACGGCGATCGCGGCCAGGAACACGCCCGCAGTGAGCAGGAGGTTGAGCCGGGCGCCCGACCGCTGCGCGTCGGCGGCGGCCCTGGCCTGCGGGCGCTTCCCCGGCTTGCGCTTGTTGCTCATCGGATCTCCTTGCGGCAGTGGGCCTGCGGCGGCCCGGACGGGCGTCGGCGAGGCCGAGTAGCCACCCCCGGCGCCTCGCCGACACCCCGCCACAGTACTACTAAGTTGATTAGTAGATAGCGGGGGTGCCTCAGCGCATGCTCAGGTGGACGTGGTTGGTGTGGTCGGAGTTCGGGTCGCCGTTGCCGAGGCTGTAGGCGCGCCAGCCGGTGGCGGGCTGCCAGATCCGCTCGTACCAGATGACGTACCGCACGCCGAGTTCGTCGGCGTTCTCGACCAGCCACGCGGCCAGGTTCTCGCCGTACTCGAAGTCCTCGCCGTAGGAGACGCCGCCGAACCCGCCCGGCTCGGAGGACAGGTCGCACGCCTTCCCCAGCGGGTGCTCCCCGCCGCCCCCGCCCCGGTAGCACTTGACGTAGCGGGTGAACCCGGCGAGCTGGATCTGCTCCAGCGCATGGAGGGTGCGCGGCGAGACGCACCCGCTGGTGGTCGGGTCGTCCTCGGAGCAGCCCTCGGACGGGAGCGTCCCGTCGCCCTCGCGGGGCGCGTCCTCGGGGTCGGGGAAGTCGCCGGGGGACGGCCCGACCGCGTCGTCGCCGCCCACGGCGGCCAACTCCCGCGCCGCCTCCTCCGCGGCCGACTCCATCTCGACCGCCAGGTTCTCCTGCTCGGCGATGTTGTCCTCCAGCGTCGCCCGCATCGCCTCGATCTCGGCGAGCCGCGCGATCAGCTCGTCCAGGCGGTCGGCGCGGGACTCGCCGAGGAACTGGAGGGTGGACATGGCGTCGATCGTCTCGGTGGGGTTCCCGGAGGACATGAGCGCGGCCGTGGACTGGAAGTCCGAAGCGGTGTAGGCGATGTACGCGAACTCGCCGAGCTCAGCCTCCAGGGTCGCGACCTCGTCGGACGACGCCGCCAGTTCCGTCTCCAGCTCCTCCTGCTCGGCTTCGAGCGCCGCGAGCTCGTCCTGCGCGTCGAGGTAGGCGCCGATGGCCGCGCTCAGCGACTCGGAGCCGCCCTCCTCCTGCGCCGCCGAGGGCGCCGCGGGCCCGGCCAGCAGGGGGAGGAGGGCCAGCGCGGTGAGCGGGAGGAGCCGCGCGGTCCGGGGTCTGTTCGTTTGCGGTGCAGTGGGGTCCGGGTCGTGGTGCAAGACGTGATGCCTCCGGCAGGTCGTCGCCGCGCCCGCGCGGGAGGCCCGGCCGGGCCGTGCGCGGGCCAAACTACTAAGCAAGATAGTAGATAACGGAGTGCGACCCGAAGCGCCCTCGGATACGGGTGTCAGACCTGGCAGCAGACGAACCCGACCGCCGTGGCGATCGGCGTGACGACCACCAGCAGCGGCGCGGCGACCGCCGCGAGGTTCCCGCCGAGGATCGAGCCCACCCCGGCCGGGCCGGGGCGCTGCGGGGCGTCCAGCAGCCGCTCGATCCGGGCGACCGTGTCGCCGCCGCTGGCGGCCAGCGCCGGGCCGGGCGCCTGCGCGGCCGCGACGTTCAGGAGGCTCCCGGCGAGGACCCGGCGGCCCGCGGCGCGGGCGGCGGTATCGTCGGCGGCGAGCTCCACCAGGTGCGCGACGCGCTCCGACAGGCGCGAGAACAGCGGCAGCACCCCGAAACCGGACCCGAGGGCCCGGGCGATCCCGGCGATCCGGTGGTGGCCGCCCGTCAGGTGCGCGCGTTCGTGGGCGACGACCGCGCGCAGCTGCGCGTCGTCCAGTACGGCGACCGCACCGGAGGTGAGCACGACCAGGCCGCCGCGGCCCGGCAGGCAGTACGCCGCGGGCCGCTCGCCCGGGACGACGACGGCGCCGTGCGCGGGGTCGAGCGGGTATCCCGCGAGACTGCGGCGCAACCGGGCCCGCTCGCGGCCGGTCTCCCACCAGGCCGACATGAGCGAGGCGGCCAGGCGCGCGGGCACCGCGCACACCAGCAGCCCCGCGGTGAGCGCCAGCGCGACGCCGCCGACCGTCCCGTAGTGCTCGCGGAGTTCGCGCAGGCAGTGCCACACGAGCCTGCCGCCGGCCCCGCTGTCGTGCACTTCCAGCGGAATGACGATGACGACGCCCGCGAGGACCGCGGCGAGGACGAACGAGGCCGCGAGGGCGAACCAGGTGGCGATCGCGAGACGCGGTGCGGCCGAGGCCCATCGGGCCCGCTCCAGCAGCCGCGGCCCGAGGACGGCGAGCGCGGCGGCGTACGCGAGCAGGAGGGCCGCGGCGATCACGTGCGCTCCTCGGCCTCGTCCATGGCCTCGCGCAGCCGGGCGAGTTCGTCGGGGCCGATCTTCCCGATGAACCGCAGGAGGGTCGCGCCGCGGTCGGCGGAGGACTCCAGGACCGAGGCCATGGCCTCGGCGTCGAAGTCCTCGCGGGTCAGCGCCGGGCGGTACGCCCAGGCCCGGCCGTCGCGCTCGCGCGTGACGACGTCCTTGCGGTGCAGGTTGTCCAGCACGGTCATGACGGTGGTGTAGGCCGGTTCGGGCTCGCGGTCGAGCGCTTCGAGGACGCCGCGCACGGTCGCCGGGCCGGGCGCCGACCACAGCACGTCCATGATCGCGGCCTCCAGCTCGCCCAGTCTGCGCATCGCCGCCCCGTCTCCCGTGGTCCTCGGCGCGCCGCACGGCACGCTACGAACGACGATAGTAGCCGGTCGGGCCCGCGGCGGGACCGCCCGCGTTCCGGGCGCCTGCGGCCGCGTTGCCAACATGTGTTCGATCCGGTGCAACCGGTTCCCGCGCGGCGGCGTGTAATCGTCGCCGGTCGCACCGGTGTCCACACCCCTCAGTTCTGTCCCAATTGAACAAGGAGCCCCATGACCCCCCAGACCCCCCTCGTCGGGCGGAGCGGCATACGCCTGCTCGCCGCGACCGCGGCCGGGTTCGTCGTCGCGTCCGCATTCGCGACCCCCGCCTTCGCAGAGGTCCCCGGCATCGTCGGCGACCCGGTCGTGAACCTCGGCATCGCCGGGTCCGTCACCGCGGGAGAGAGCGTCCCCGGGTCGATCACCGTCGACTACACCGCCGCCGAAGGCTCGGCCGACGCGACGCACGCCGTCGCCGCCGAGCTCGCGATCGAAGGCAGCGCCGACGTCATCGAGCTGACCTCCACCGACGCCGCCTGCGACGTCTCCACCGCCTACCTGGCGGCCTGCACCGACGCCGCCGCCGACGCGAACACGGCCTTCGGCTTCGACCTCGCCGCCGTCCCCAGCGCCGACGACGAGACCTTCTCCTACACGCTGACGGTCACCGTCGACGGCATCGAGGTCGCCTCCCGCACCGGGACCGTCGACGTGCTGTCCACGTACGACGTCCACAACCCGTACGCCCACGGCGACGTCGCGGTCACCGATGTCGCCTCCGGTAGCAGCGTCGGCGTCAACCCGGTGGTCTACCAGGACTTCGACCTGGCTCCCACCGCGGAGGCCGTGGTCGTCACCTTCACCAACCCGGCTCCCGACGAGGGCGCCCTGAACACCGCGGGGCTCGCCACAGCGGTCGACGGGTACGCCAACTGCCGGACCACGTACGAGGGCGGCACGGCGACCGGCCTCGAATGCGTCATCACCGACTTCGCCGAAGCCAAGGGCCAGTTCCTGACCCTCAGCAAGGCCGTCAACTACCGGTTCGCCAACGCCATTGTCGGCCCGCTCGAAGTGTGCGGCTGCGACTACAGCGTGAAGACGATCGACGCGGGCACCCTCGCCGACGAGTTCGACGACCTCTCCTGGGTCCCGGCCACCGGCACGAATCTCAGCCTCGTCTCCGCGGCCGCGGGCTGGGACGGCGCCGAGGACTCCATCGCCTACTACGCCGGCGGCATCACCCTCACCAGCGCGAAGCGCACCTACGACCTTGAGGTCTCCGAGACCGTCATCGAAGGCTCCGTGGGCGACACCGTCACCGTGACCACCGAGATCGAGAACTACGGCCCGGCCGCGGGCCCCGACCTCGACCCGGAGAGCAACTCGTACCTGGTCCGGGCCCAGCTGCCCGAGGGCGTCGAGCTCGTCGGGGTCGACAGCGACGGCGCGGGCACCTGGGAGTGCTACGACCAGAGCGATCTCGCCGCGCTCCACGCCGCGACCGACACCGCCCTTGAGCGGTTCGACTTCGCCTGCGCCATCGACGAGTTCGGGTCGAGGTCGCGGCTGTACATCACCTACACGGTGAAGCTCACCGACACCACCGCCTACCAGGGCGCGGTCGAGATCGGCGCGGTCTACAACGACGGCGAGTTCGAAGGCGCCCCGGGCAGCGACTTCGCGCTCATCTACAACGACGCCTACGAAGCCCGCTACGACTACAACGGGGACTACTACGAGGACCTCCTCGTGATCCGCAAGTCCGACGGGGCGCTGCGCCTGTACAAGGGCACCAGCGCCGGGACCTACGGCTCCGCGGTCTCGGTCGGCACCGGCTGGGGCGGCTTCGACATCGTCATGGCCGGGGACCTCACCGGCGACGGCGTGCCCGACCTGCTCGCCCGCGACGACAAGACCGGGACGCTCTACACCTACCCGGGCAACGGGAACGGCGGCTTCGGCTCGCGCATCACCGTCGGCACCGGCTGGAACCGGATGGGCCAGATCTCCGTCGGCCACTACGACGGCGACGGCATCCCCGACCTGTACGCGACCTCGTACGCCGACGGGAACCTGTACTACTACCCGGGCCTCGGCAACGGCAAGTTCGGCGCCCGCGCGCTCGAAGGCGAGTGGTGGGACGGCATGGACGTCCTCACCTCGATCGGCGACCTGAACGACGACGGCTACGACGAGTTCCTGACCCGCTGGAACTACGACGGGTACTACTACGTCTACTCGTCGACCGGCGACGTCTACGAGCTCGACCAGACCCTGTACGACTGGCTCTACACCCGCCGGTACGAGCAGGTCGTCGGCGTCGGCGACGTGACCCGCGACAGCTCGCCCGACATCGCGTCGGTCGACCTCCGGACCGGGCAGCTCGTGCTGCGCACCTTCGACCCGGAGTCGCCCGCCAGCTCCTCCGGCACGTCCGTCGGCACCGGCTGGAACGCCATGCGCCTCCCCGTGACCCTGCTCGACCGCACGTACGACTACGACTACGACGGGTTCAGCGACGTCATCGCCCAGCGCAAGTCCGACAAGGACCTGTACCTCTACTGGGGCACCGGTTCCGGCCTCGGCACCCGCTGGAACATGTGCGACAACTGCGACGGCATCACCCTCGCCTCCGCGGGCGGCGACTACAACGCCGACGGCCGCGCCGACCTGCTGTACCGCTCGTACACCGGCGGCCTGTACATCGCCACCGGCCTCGAAGGCGAATCCGGGTTCGACGACACGATCACCGCCGGAAGCGGCTGGAACGTCATGAACGTCCTCACCGGCGGCCACGACCTCACCGGGGACGCCAAGGACGACCTGGTCGCCCGCGAGACCTCCACCGGGGTCCTGTGGCTCTACCCGGGCAAGGGCGACGGCAAGTTCGGGACCCGCATCAAGATGGGCACCGGCTGGAAGGCCATGAGCGAGATCGCCTCGGTCGGCGACCTCGACCACGACGGCCACGCCGACCTCCTCGCGCTCCGCACCTCCGACGGCTGCCTGTACTTCTACGGCGGCAAGGGGAACGGGACGCTGAAGTCGGCCGCGAAGGTCTCCTGCGGCTGGGGCGGCTACGACCAGATCACCGGGGTCGGCGACTTCAACCGCGACGGCCACGCCGACTGGCTCGCCCGCCGCAAGTCCGACGGGTCGCTGTACCTGTACCCGGGCAACGGCAACCACGGCGCCGGGACCCGGAAGGCGATCGGCACGGGCTGGAACTCGTTCACCATCGCTTAACGGCGTTAAGAAATGAACCAGGGGAGTCCCGCACCAGCGGGGCTCCCCTTTCACGTTGCCGCCCAAGCCCCTCCGGTTCAGCCGCGGAGCGCCGCCACCAGCTCCCGGTAGTCGCCGAACGCCGCCTCGACCTCGCGCTTGTCGAAGCCGTACCGCTCCATCGAGTACTCGTGCCCCGTCCGGTGCTCGTCCAGGATCGCGTTGAGCCCGTTGCGGTCCGACACCGTCCAAGGCGCGCCGAGGCGCTCGAACAGGCGCGGCGCGAACTCGTGCGGGTAGCCCGTGAACCGGTGGTAGTTGACGTCCGCGACCGCGTCCTCCGGGAGCGAGCGCCGCAGCTTGCGGCCCCGCTCGATCGACTCAGCGAGCGCCGGGAGCCACGTCCGCCCGATCACCAGCGGGTCGACCTCCTTGCAGTGCAGCGCGGTCAGCCGCTCCACCGCCGAGCAGAACGACGGCACCGCCGCCACCGGGTCGCGGTGCATCCACACGAACACCGCGTCCGGGAACACCTGCCGGACCACGTCCAGGTGCGCCACGTCCCCGGAGAACCGCAGGATCCACCGCTGCGGCGGCGCGCCGTACTGGAGCACCTGGAGCACCAGCCTCAGGTACTCGTAGTCGTCCGTGACGTCCTCGTGCGCGACCCACTCCCGGAACTCCGGGAGCGGCGCGCTGGCGAGCGGCGAGTACGTGCGCCACAGGACCGCGGAGGACTCCTCGGGCCGGTCGGCCCACAGGGGGCGGACGGCGTCGTAGCCGGGGGCGAGGCGGCGCATGGCCGCGACCTGGCGCTCGACAGCGGTGCGCCCGCGGCCGGCGTCCTCGCGGGCGATGCCGGTGCGCTGCATCTCCCACAGGTGCGGGGCGCGGTGGCCCGGGGCGGCGGCGAGGATGCGCTGGGCGAGGCCCGCGGCGGAGCGGGGGAGGCCCACGATGAACACGGGCCGCTCGACCGGCGCGGCGCCGACCAGGGGGTTCTGCGCGTGGATCCACTTGACGCGCAAGCGGTTCTCCAAGCGCTGCACGGCCCCGCGGAGCTGGAGCGTCCAGCCCAGCGGGGTCAGCTCCGGTACCGCGGCGAAGCACTGGAGGAGGAACCCGAGGTCCTCGATGAACTCCCAGTCGCGCAGGTCCGGCTCGATGTCCGCGGCGGCGACGGCCTCGCGGATGCACTTGCGCCACAGCGCGAGCGTCTCGGAAGGGTCCCGGCGGACCCTCGCGGACCGGCCGAGGGCGGCGTTGAGCACCATTCGTCGCATGGGGCGTCCTTGCGTCCTAAAAGGAATGGATTGTCACTCCCAATCGGTGCAATGTTACCGATGCGCCCCGGTCGTGTACATACCCGGTCGCCGCAACCCGAATCACCCTCGCCGGACTGGAAGTCCCCATTAGACTCACGACGTTCCGGTATGGAGTCTTTTCCCTTGGGGGCGTTAAGAATCGAAGAGGCATCCCCTGCGGTAGCGCGCGCAAGACGGGTGCTAACCTTTGCGCAGACTTGTCTTCGAGGGGTATGGGCCCTGACCGGCGTTCCGCGCCGGTCAGGGCCTGTTTTCGCGTGTCCGGTCTCCGGCGGGCCGTCACGCGGCGGCGGCCCCGTCGAGGTCCCCGGCTCCGACCCCGACCCTGTCGAGCAGGTCCAGGATCGCGTCTGCGATCGCCTCCGGGGCGTCCTCGGGCGCGTGGTGCCCGACCGCCTCGCCGATGCTCCGGACTTCGAGGGCCGCGGCGTGCTCGCGCGCCCACTCGACCATCGCGGGCGAGCCGAGCCCGTACGGGCTCGCCGTCAGCAGCTGCTTCGGGACCTCCGGGGAGGACGCGAGCCACGCCCCGTACGCGTCGAAGCGCGCCGCCACCGCCGCAGGCGCGAACGGCTCCCCGTCGGCCTCGGCGAGCGGGATCTGCCTGGGCCAGGCCAGGAGCGGGCGCCGCGACTCCGGGTCGGGGTACGGCTGCCGGTACACCGCGAGGTCGGCGTCCGTGATGGCGCCGTTCGTGGCGCGCAGCGCGGTCTCGATGAACCAGTTCTCCTCCAGGGCCATCCGCTCGCCCGCGCCGGGCGTGCGGAGTGTCCGGAAGAACTCCACCGCCCCGGCCGGGTACTCGGCCCAGGTCATCGGCCGCAGGAACGTCTCCATCACCGAGACGCCGCGCACCCGGTCGGGATGCCTTGCGGCCCAGTCGAAGGCGAGCGAGCCGCCCCAGTCGTATCCGACGAGCACCGGGCGGTCCGCGCCGACGGCGTCGAGGAACGCCTCCAGGTACGCGGCGTGGTCGGCGTAGTCGTAGGCGATCGCGGGCTTCCCGGAGGCGCCCATGCCGACGAGGTCCGGCGCGAGCACTCGGGCGCGCTCGGCCAGGCGCGGCACGACGTGCCGCCAGATGTGCGAGGAGGTCGGGTTGCCGTGCAGGAGGACGACTGGGTCGCCGGTGCCGGCCTCGGTGTAGGCGAGGTGCGAGTCGAGGACGTCGATGGTCTTCACAGTGGGTCCGTTCAGGGTTGCAGGGGAAGGGTTCAGAGGGCGCGGGCGATGCCGCCGGTCAGGGCGAAGGGCGCGACCCGCAGCCCGTCGAAGCGCCACCCGTCCCCGGTGCGGCGGGCGGTGTAGTGGTGGGTCCCGGCGGCCACGGCCGCCTCGTTCCCCTCCTTCAGGAACACGCCGATGTCGTTGGCGCGCAGCGAGGCGGTGTCCCCGTCGAGGTCGATCACGAGGTTCGCCTTGGTGTGCAGCGTGGCCTCGTACCCGTTGCCGCCGCTCACCAGGGCGACGAGCGCGGGGATGCCGCGGGCCTCCCCGCGCGGCGACGTGACGGCCACGTCCTCGGTGAAGATCCGGCCGGTCTCGTCCCAGCGCTCCTCGTCGATCCACACGGTGTGGCGGGCGACGAGGTCTTCGAGCGCGGCGCGGTCGGCGAGGCGGCGGACCAGGGTGTCGGTGTCGGTCATGGCGGTCTCCTTCAAGTCGTTAGTGAAACTAACGTTTGTGTCGCTAACGAATGTACATCGTTAGTGGGACTAACGCAAGAGGGTAGGCTCTCCGCATGGACACCAGCGATGAACTGCGGTTCGACCGGATCGGGGACGGCGGCTCCAAGCGGCTGCGGCGCCAGCTCTCGCGGCTCCTGGGCATGACGAGCGCGCAGGCCAGCCGCGTCGCCTCCGAGGCGCTCGCGCCGCTCGGCGCGGCCAAGGCCCACTTCGTGGTCCTCGCCGTCCTCGACGAGGCCGGGCCCGCCAGCCAGGCCGCGCTCGCCGACCGGGCCCGCGTCTACCGCTCCGACCTCGTGGCCGTCCTCAACGAGCTGTCCGAGGGCGGCTGGATCGTGCGCGCCCCCGACCCGGACGACAAGCGGCGCAACACGATCACCATCACCGACGCGGGGCGCGCGCGGCTCGCCGAGATCGAGGCGGTCCTCGACGGCGTCAACGACCGCATCATGGCCCCGCTCAGCGAAGCCGAACGCGCGCAGCTGTTCTCGCTCCTCGGGCGCGTCAACGCCCACCTCGCGTCTAGCGCAGGCGGCGCATCACCTGCTCCTTGAGCGACGTGAACGGCGGGTACACGACCCGCATCGTGTCGGGCGCGAGCGGCTTGTCCAGCACCGACTTCGCGTGGGAGAACACCTCGATCGAGTGCTTTCCGTGGTACGCGCCGAGCCCGGAGCTCCCGACCCCGCCGAACGGCAGGCCCGGGACGTCGATGTGCGCCATGGGGATGTTGAACCCGACCGCGCCCGAGGAGGTCCGCGTCAGGAGCTTCCGGCGGGTCGCGTCGGAGTTCGTGAACGCGTACAGCGCCAAGGGCTTCTCGCCGGAGTTGACGTACGCGATCGCCTCGTCCAGGGTGTCGACGGCGAGCACCGGCAGGACCGGCCCGAAGACCTCCTCGCCCATGACCGCGTCGTCCGGCGAGACGTCGGCGAGGACCGTGGGCGCGATGTACCGGTCGGAGCGGTTGCGGCCGCCGCCGACGACGAGGCGGCCCTCGCCGAGGAACCGCTCCAGGCGGTCGAACGCGCGCTCGTCGATGATCCGCCCGTAGTCGGGGCTGTCGGCGGGCGCGTGCCCGTACATCTCCCGCACCGCCTCGGCGAGGTGCTTCTCCAGCTCCGGGCCGGTGCCGCCGACGGCGAGCACGTAGTCGGGGGCGATGCACGTCTGCCCGGCGTTCATGAACTTGCCCCAGGCGATCCGCCGCGCCGCCGTCGCCAGGTCCGCGCCCGGCTCCACGATCGCGGGGCTCTTCCCGCCCAGTTCGAGTGTGACCGGCGTCAGGTGCTCGGCGGCGGCCTTCGCGACGATCCGGCCCACGCGCGGCGACCCGGTGAAGAAGATGTGGTCGACGCGCTCGGCGAGCAGCGCCGCCGTCTCGGCCGCCCCGCCCTGCACGACCGCGACGGCCTCGGGGTCGAGGTACTCGCCGATGAGCCGGCCCAGCACCGACGCGGTCGCCGCCGACGCCTCCGAGGGCTTCACGGCCACGGCGTTCCCGCACGCGAGCGCGCCCGCGAGCGGCGCGAGCAGCAGCTGCACCGGGTAGTTGAACGGCCCGATGACCGTGACGACGCCGAGCGGCTCGCGCAGCACGTACGCCTTCGCGGGCTGGAGGTGCGGCGGCGTGTAGACCCGCCTGGGCCGCAGCCAGGACCGCAGGTGCTTGCGCAGGGCCCGCACCTCCGCGGACACGAAGTCGATCTCGGCGAGGAACGACTCCGGCGCGGCCTTGCCGAGGTCGGCGCGCAGCGCGTCGGCGAGCTCCTCCCCGGCCTCCCGCAGCATCCGGTCGAGGCCCTTGAGCTGCTCCAGGCGCCACGGGACCGGTTTGGTGCGGCCGGTGTCGAAGTGCGCCCGCAGGCGCGAGACGGTGTCCGAGGGGGACTCAGGTGTGAACTCGCTCGCCATGGGACGACTCTAGCGACTCCCGCACTTCAGCGGTGCTGTGCTCCTGCACCGCTTCGCACAACGCAAAAGGGACAGAACGAGTGTGTCATGGCGCATGGCCCCGCCGCGGTCTCCGGGACGCTGCGACCGCCCCGTGACAGGATGTCGCGTATGAGCGCCGCGAAACGATCCCCGCTACTGTCCTGGACCGTCATCGCGCCGGTGGTCGGCGTCATCGTCCTGGCCTTCACCTGGGGCCGCGAGTCGGAGACCGCCCTCGTCGTCGTCGCCGCCGTCGCCCTCATGGCGACGGTCCTGGCCGCCGTCCACCACGCCGAGGTCGTCGCCCACCGCGTCGGCGAACCCTACGGCTCCCTCGTGCTCGCCGTCGCGGTCACGGTCATCGAGGTCGCCCTCATCCTCACCGTCATGGCCTCCGGCGGCCACGACGCCGACACCCTCGCCCGCGACACCGTGTTCGCCGCGGTCATGATCACCACCAACGGCATCGTCGGCATCTCCCTGCTCGTGGGCGCCCTCAAGTACGGGACGACCCTGTTCAACCCCGAGGGCTCCGGCGCGGCCCTCGCCACCGTCGCGACCCTCGCCGTCCTCGGCCTGGTCCTGCCGACGTTCACCACCAGCGCGCCCGGCCCCGAGTACTCGATGTCGCAGCTGGTGTTCGCCGCGGTCGTCTCGATCGTCCTGTACGGCCTGTTCGTGTTCACCCAGACCGTGCGCCACCGCGACTTCTTCCTCCCGATCACCGAGTCCGGCCCGGTCACCGAGGAGACCCACGCCGACCCGCCCTCGGGGAAGACCGCGCTGCTCAGCCTCGGGATGCTCATGATCGCGCTCGTCGGCGTCGTCGGCCTCGCGAAGGTGGAGTCCCCGGCGATCAAGGCGGGCGTCGACGCCGCGGGCTTCCCGGCGTCCTCCGTCGGTGTCGCCATCGCGCTGCTGGTGCTGCTGCCCGAGTCGATCGCGGCGATCCGCGCGGCCCGCCGCGAGCGCATCCAGACCTCCATCAACCTCGGCTACGGGTCGGCGATGGCCTCGATCGGCCTGACGATCCCGGCGATCGCGATCGCCTCGTTCTTCATGGACGGGCCGCTGCTGCTCGGGCTCGGGTCGACGCAGATCGTGCTGCTGGGCCTGACGCTCGTCGTCTCGGTCCTCACGATCGTGCCGGGCCGCGCGACCCGCCTCCAGGGCGGCGTCCACCTCGCGCTCCTCGCGGCGTACCTGTTCCTCGCGATCAACCCTTAGCGGGCCGCGGCCCACACGTCCCAGCCGAGCCGGGCCAGGAGCGCGAGGACCACGACCACGAGGACGATCCGCACGAACCGGGAGCCCTTCGCCATCGCCGTGCGGGCCCCGAACCACGCGCCCGCCATGCAGCCGAGGCCCATGACCAGGCCGAGGAGCCACCACACGTTGCCCTGGAGGGCGAACACGGCGACCGCGCCGATGTTGGTGGCGGCGTTGACGACCTTGGTGTGCGCCGCGGCCGACACGTAGTCGAAGCCGACGATCGTCGTGAACGCCACCGACAGGAAGATCCCGGTGCCGGGGCCGATGATGCCGTCGTAGAACGCGACCGCGACGCCGGCGGTGAGCATGAGCGCGGCGGCGCGCAGCGGGGTCCGCAGCCGCGGCTGCGGCTCCAGGCCGAGCTGCGGCCGGGCGATAACCAGGACCAGGACCGCCAGGAGCACGGCGATGATGATGGGCTTCAAGGCGGTCGCGGAGACCGCGAGGGCCGCGACGGCCCCGGCGCCGGAGCCCACGAGGGCGAGGCCGACGGTGGGCCACAGCAGCCGGTGCTCCAGTTTGATCTTGCGGGAGTAGGTGATCGCGGAGGTCACCGTCCCGCACACCGACGCCAGCTTGTTGGTGCCCAGCATGAGCTGCACCGGCGCTGTGGGGAACGCCACCAGGAGCGCGGGGAGCTGGATCAGCCCGCCGCCGCCGACGACCGCGTCGACCCATCCGGCGAACACCGCCGCGACGATGAGCAGGGCGAACAGACCGGGGTCGATGTCGAAGGGCACCAGGCCAAGTTACTTGCCGCACGGTCAGCCGACACGCCGATGAGGTGAGGAACACGTGGCGGTGCGTAATCGTCTGATATCAACAGGTCATGGACTTGACGAAGCCTATGACCCACTTGGTGAAACGCGGGTACGAGTATACGTTCGACCCCGACGACCAGCAGCTCGGGAACCTTGAGGAGACGCTCGAAGCGGTTCGCGCCGTGTACAACTGGTCGCTGTCGGTGTTCCAGCGCGAGTGGCGCGCGAAGGGGGAGAAGATCTCGTACGCGGAGATCTCCGCCCGGCTGACCAAGTGGAAGAACCAGGCGCCCAACCGGTGGGTCAAGGCGTATTCGTCGGTGCCGCTCCAGCAGATCGCGCGCCAGCTGCACACCGAGTACCACGCGTTCCTCAACGGCCGCAGCCGCGAGCCCGCGCCGAAGGAGCACGGCGAGCAGGAGCAGCTGGTGTACTCCCGGGCCGGGTACTACCTGAAGGGCCGCGAGGTGAAGCTCGCGAAGCACAAGGAGCCCTTGGACATCATGTGGGGCCTGGAGCGGCCCGGCCGCGACGACATCACCTCGATCACGGTGATCCGCGAGCACGACCGGTGGAAGCTGTGGATCGTGGCCGAGGAGTTCGTGGAGGTCCCGCGGCAGAAGCCGCCGGAATGCGGCGAGTGCGGGCGGGTCCTGGAGGACTGAGCCCGGTGCACTGCGGCCCCCGTGCGGAACGCCGGGGGCCGCCGCCGTGCCCGCTCCGAGTCGCTTAGACCTACTCTAAAGTGAGAAGCCGTCCAGCATGAGTGGTGCGAGGCCCGTTTGTCCTGCTAGAGTGGGGTTCGACTTCCTGACCGTTGAGAGAACAGCATGAGCGACCTGGTAACCCGACTGCGGCGCCACAACTGGCGCATCACCCCTCAGCGACGCGTCATCGCCGAGACGCTTGAGGGTTCCCACGTGCACTTCACGGCCGACGAGGTGCTCGAACGCGCCGTCGCGCGCATGCCCGAGCTGTCCCGCGCCACGGTCTACAACACCCTGAACGAGATGGTCGCCCTCGGCGAGGTCCTCGAACTGTCCCTCCAGGGGCGCTCGAAGCGGTACGACCCGAACGCCGACCACGACCACCACCACCTCATCTGCGACGGCTGCGGCCTCATGAAGGACGTCCACGCCGTCGCCGACCCGATCGAGTGGCTCCCCGGCGACGAGCGCCACGGCTTCACCGTCACCAGCGCCGCCGTCACCTACCGGGGCCTGTGCCCCGAGTGCCGCGCCGCGTCCTCATAGGAGTGGTACGGGCCCTTTCGCCCGGATAGGCTCTGGCGCATGACACCGCCCGAGGAGCCCTGGAAGTCCGACATCTGGAGGAACCGCCCCGCGTTCCTTTACTCCCGGCGGCCCATCGCCCGGTACGTCGGCCGCCCCGCGGCCGAGTTCCTCAAGATCGAGCCCGCCGCGGGCGTCGTCCTCGTCGTCTGCGCCGTCGCCGCGATGCTCTGGGCCAACTCGCCCTGGTCCGCCTCGTACGAGGCGGTGTGGGGCCTGGACATCACGTTCTCCTTCGGGGACTTCGAGCTCCACCACTCGCTCAAGGACTGGATCAACGACGGCCTCATGGCCGTGTTCTTCTTCGTCGTGGGCCTGGAGATCAAGCAGGAGATCGTCTCCGGGGAGCTCGCCAGCCCCCGCAACGCCGTCCCCCCGATCGCCGCCGCGGTCGGCGGCATGGCCGTCCCGGCGCTGATCTACGCGGCGCTGAACGCGGGCGGCGAGGGCGCGCACGGCTGGGGCATCCCCATGGCCACGGACATCGCGTTCGCCGTCGGCGTCCTCGCGCTGTTCGGCTCCCGCATCCCCTCGGCGGCCCGGATCTTCCTGCTCACCCTCGCGATCGTCGACGACCTCGGCGCCATCGCCGTGATCGCTGTGTTCTACACCGACGACCTCTCGCCCGAGTGGCTCATCGCCGCCGCCGCGCTCACCGCCCTCGCGGTCCTCATGCGCCTGCTCAACGTCTGGTCCCCGGCCGTGTACCTGGTCATCGGGGTCATGCTGTGGGTCGCGATGCTCGAATCCGGGGTCCACGCGACCATCGCGGGCGTCGTCATGGGCCTCATCATCGCCGCCCGGCCGCTCCTGGACCCGTCCGTGGCCCACGACGAGGCCCAGGAGCTCGCCAAAGACGGCCTCACCGTCGAGGAGACCGAGCGCCTCGTCAAGCTCACCCGGGACGCCCAGCCGCCCGCGGCGCGGCTCCAGCACCAGAACCACCGGTTCTCCTCATTCGTGGTCCTGCCGCTGTTCGCGCTGGCCAACGCCGGTATCCCGCTGTCCTCGGACCTCGTCGGGGCCGCGTTCGGGTCGACGGTGACGCTCGGGATCATCGCGGGCCTCGTCGTCGGCAAGACCGTCGGGATCACGCTCGTGACGTGGCTCGTCGTGAAGCTGGGGCTGGGCCGGATGCCGCGGGGGACCACCTGGCCGCTGCTCGCCTCGATCGGCGCCGTCGCGGGCATCGGGTTCACGGTGGCCCTGTTCATCGCCGAGCTCGCGTTCTACGGCGGCGACCCGGTCCTGGCGTACGAGGCGAAGATCGGCGTCCTCGCCGCGTCGGTCCTCGCGGCCGTGCTCGGCGCGGCGGCCGTGCACTTCACGGCGCCCCGCGCGCCCCGTGAGGAGGATGCCGACCCGGACCGGGAGGACGCTCCCGTGGCGGGGTTAGGCTTGTCTGACTGCTTTTCACGAGCGACTCGACCCTAGAGTGAGGACCCGCTTTGGCTCCGCAGAATCTGATGTCACAGCCTCCGGCGACGCTGATGCCCGAGGACACCGAGGCCAGGACGTACCTCGACGAGCACACGCCCGAGGACACCGTCCGCCAGTTCCCGTGGTTCTGCGCCGCGTGGGCGCGGCTGGCGAAGAACGCCCTGGAGTCGGGCGACGACGTCACCGCCTACGCCTTCGCGCGCACCGGGTACCACCGGGGCCTCGACCAGCTGCGCCGCAGCGGTTGGAAGGGCCACGGCCCGATCCCGTGGGAGCACAAGCCGAACCGCGGGTTCCTCAAGTCCCTGCACCAGCTGTCCCGCGCCGCCGCCGCGATCGGCGAGGCCGACGAGGCCGCGCGCTGCGCCCAGTTCCTGCGCGACTCGGACCCGGCCGCGGCCGACGCCCTGACGTAGGGCAACAGGGCGACGCTTGCGAGCCCTGCTCCAGGGCACAGCACGCGAAACGGCCGGGAAGCGATCGCTTCCCGGCCGCTGCGTCCCGCCCTCCTAGGCGAGGAAGATCTGGCCGTCCTCGACGGTGATGTCGACCGGGGTCAGCCCGGTCTCGGCCGGCCCCTTCTCGAGCTCCCCTTCGAGGGAGAACGTGGAGCCGTGGTTGGGGCAGATGATGTCCCCCGCGGCGTCCGGCGGGTTCACGATGGTGCCCATGTGGGGGCACACGGCCGAGAACGCGAGGAACTCGTCAGCGGAGGGCTGCACGAGCACGGTGTCGTCGACGACGATCCCGCCGCCCTCCGGGACGTCCGCGGTCGCCGCGATCGCGTCGCCGCCCGTCTCGCCGGTCGTTCCGTCACTCGATCCGCCGGTCGTCGCGTCCGAGCCCGAGGTGGTCGATTCGGAGGACGGCGACTCCGCCGTCCCGCACGCGGCCAGGGCCCCTGCGGCCCCGAGCCCCGCCAGGCCGCACATCAACCCGCGCCGCGAGGCGATGACCCGCCGCGCGAGGTCGCTACCGGTCTTGCTGTCGGTCATGTCTGAGCTCCTTGTCCATGCGGCCCGTCCCCCGCGGCAGCCTGCGAGCCTGGGAGGGATTTCGGGCCGCGGCGGCAACGCTACTGCCGAAGAGCCGAGCTTGTCATGATTCGGGGCGGAAACTCAAGACCTTTAGTTGAAGTTTTCAGTAAGTTCTCAGGCGGCGACCGGGGCCCCGGACGCCGCCTGGAATCCCTACAGCCCCAGGGACCTCGCGATGAGCATCCGCTGGACCTCGTTGGTGCCCTCGCCGATCTCCAGCACCTTCGCGTCCCGCCACGCCCGCGCCACCGGGGTCTCGTTCATGAACCCGTACCCGCCGAAGATCTGCGTCGCCTCCCGCGCGTTGTCAACGGCCGCAAGGGAAGCGTGCAGCTTCGCGAGCGCCGCGTCCGTGCCGAACGGCTCCCCGGCCTCGGCCTTCATCGCCGCGTCCTGCCAGGCCAGGCGGGACGTGTGGGCGCGGAGCTTCATGTCCGCGAGCATGAACGCGATCGCCTGGTTCTCGCCGATGGGCCGCCCGAACGCCTGCCGCTCCTTCGCGTGCGCGAGCGCCTCGTCGAGGCACCCCTGCGCCGACCCGGTGGCGAGCGCCGCGATGGCGACGCGCCCCGAGTCGAGCAGTTCGAGGAACTGCACGAACCCGCGCCCGCGCTGCCCGATGAGGTTCGCCTCCGGCACGCGGCAATTGTCGAAGTACACCGGCCGCGTGTCCGAGGCCCGCCACCCCACTTTGGAGTACTCGGGCCCGATCTCCAGGCCGGGCGTGCCCGGCGGGACGGCGATGCACGTGACCTCGCCGGGCCCGGTCTGCGCGGTGGTGATGATGAGGTCGGTCATCGCCGTGCCCGCGTTGGTGATGAAGCACTTCGCGCCGTCGATGACCCACTCGCCGTCTTCGAGGCGGGCCTTCGTGTCGGTGTGCCCGGCGTCGGTGCCGCCGCCGGGCTCGGTGAGCGCGAACGCGACCAGGCCCTGCCCGGCCGCGAGGTTCGGGAGCCACTTCGCCTGCTGCTCAGGGGTGCCGAACTTCGCGATCGCCTCCGCGCCGAGCGTCACCGACGCCTCCACGGTCACGGCCACCGACGCGTCGACGCGGGCGATCTCCTCCAGTGCGAGGCCGAGCATGAACAGGCCCATGCCGGCCCCGCCGTGCTCCTCGGGAAGGGTGACCCCGAGGACGCCGAGCTTGCCGAGGCCCCGGACGAGCTCGATCGGGAACTCCCCGCGCTCGTAGAAGTCGCTGATGACGGGGCGGATCTGCTCCTGGGCGTACGCGCGCACGGCGGCGGCGAATTCGGTCTGCTCGATGTCGAGTTTCATTGCTGGCTCCTGTTCACACCGGTGTGATCGGGTGTCGGCGGTCGGCGAACCGGCGGTCCTTGTGGGTCAGCCGGCGGTACCGCGCGATGAGGTCATCGCGCAGCTCCTCGGGGGCGAGGACGTCGTCGACGACGAGTTCCCCTGCGAGCCTTCGCAGGTCGACGTCGGCTTCGTATTCGGCGCGGCGGTCGGCGACGAACTGCTCCCGCTTGGCGGGGTCGTCGATCGCGGCGATCTTGTTGGCGTACACGGCGTTGACGGCCGCTTCGGCGCCCATGACGGCGATGCGCGCCGTCGGCAGCGCGAGCACCGCGTCGGACCCGAACGCGGGTCCGGCCATCGCGTACAGCCCGGCGCCGTACGCCTTGCGGACGACGACGCAGATCTTCGGCACGGTGGCCTCGGCGACGGCGGCGATCATCTTGGCGCCGTGGCGGATGATCCCGGCGTGCTCGACCGCGGAGCCGACCATGAACCCGGGGACGTCGGCGAGGAACAGCAGCGGCACGTTGAACGCGTCGCAGGTGTTCACGAAGCGGGCGGCCTTGTCCGCGGAGTCGGAGAACAGGACGCCGCCGCGGACCGCGGAGTTGTTGGCGACGATCCCGACCGGGCGCCCGTCGAGGCGCGCGAACGAGGTCGTCAGCTCCCCGGCCCACCGGGCCTGGACCTCCAGGACCGAGTCCCGGTCGACCAGGCCGTTCACGAACTCGTGCATGTCGAACGGCGCGGACTCGCTCGGCGGGATGACCGCCGCGAGGTCCACCGGGAGCGGCGGGCGGGCCGCGCGCACCGGCGCTGGCTGCGTCCAGTTCGACGGCAGGTACGACAGCCACCGGCGCACGTCGGCGATGGCCTCGTCCTCGTTGCGGCACAGGAAGTGCCCGACCCCGGACCGCTCGGTGTGGACGCGGGCGCCGCCCATGTCCTCCAGGGTCGTCTTCTCGCCGGTGACCATCTCGACCATGCGGGGGCTGCCGAGGTACATCGACGCGTTGCCGTCGACCATCGCGACGATGTCGCAGAACGCGGGGATGTAGGCGCCCCCGGCGGCGCTGGGCCCGAACAGGGCGCACGCCTGGGGGATCTTGCCCGAGGCGCGGACCTGCTCGTGGAAGATGCGTCCGGCCCCGCGGCGGCCGGGGAACAGCTGCACCTGGTCGGTGATGCGGGCGCCCGCGGAGTCCACGAGGTAGACGATCGGGTGCTGCTCCAGCTGGGCGGCCTCGATGGTGCGGATGATCTTCTCGACGGTGCGCGCGCCCCACGACCCGGCCTTCACCGTGGAGTCGTTGGCGACGATCCGCACCGGCCGCCCCTGCACGGTGGCGGACCCGACGACCACGCCGTCGGCCGGCAGGCTGGGGTCGGGGTTGGCCCAGAGGGCGTCCTCGCGGAACGAGTCGGGGTCGCACAGGCGCCTGATCCGCTCGCGGGCGTGGTACTTGCCCGCCGCGGCCGCCGCCTGGTGGTACTTCTCGGCCCCGCCGCGCTCGATGCGCTCGCGTTCGGCCGGGTAGTCCCCGCTGAAGTCCACGATGACGTCCTCCTTGACGATCAACCGACCTGAACGATCGTTAAGGTCATGGATATTGTGGCCCGCCCGGCGCCCCGTGTCAACGCATCCGCGAACCGCCTTCTACGCTCGGTGTCGACACCCCCGCAGCGACCGCCTCCCGCCACACCCCGGAGACCCATGAGCGCCACCTCCACCGCCGAACCCGCGGCCGACAGCGCGGGCCGCGCCCCCGCCGCCAGGCCGCCGCGCCTGCGCGAGATCGACGGCCTCCGCGGCCTCGCCATCGCGGTGATCGCGGTCTACCACATCTGGTTCGACCGCGTCTCCGGCGGCGTCGACATCTTCCTGCTCATGTCCGGGTTCTTCATCACCGCCGGGTTCCTGCGCTCCGCCGACGCCGGACGCGGCCTGGGCTACCTGCCGTACGCGGCCCGGATCGTGCGGCGCATCTTCCCGCCCGCGCTCATCGTCGCTGCGGGGACCGTCCTCATGGTGCTCTTGTGGCTGCCGCGCGCCACCTGGGGCCAGCAGCTCGGCGACATCGCCGCCTCCGCGCTCTACTACGGGAACTGGAACCTCGCCGCGCACTCGGTGGACTACCTGTCCTCCAACAACGGCGCGAGCATCGTCCAGCACTACTGGTCCCTCGGCGTCCAGACCCAGTTCTACATCCTGTGGCCGGTCCTGGTCGGCCTGGTCCTGTGGGCCGCCCGCCGCGCCGGGCTCCCGCCGATGCGCACCGTCGCGGTCGTCCTGGCCGTGGTCCTCGCCGCGTCGTTCGCGTTCGCGCTGTGGGAGACCGCCGAGAACCAGGCGTACGCGTACTTCGACACCCGCGCCCGCATCTGGCAGTTCGCCGCCGGGGGCCTCCTCGCCCTGACCCTGCGGCCCTCCGTACGGGGCTGGACCGCCCGCCTCCCGCGCCTCGTCGCGGTCGTCCTGGGCTGGGCGGGCGTCGCCGTGCTCGTGTTCGCGGGCGCGTTCCTCGAATCCACCCAGTTCCCCGGCTGGGCCGCGCTCGCGCCCGTCGCCGGGGCCTGCGCGGTCATCGTCGCCGCCACCGCCGCGCCCGGGAAGGGCGCGGGGCTCCTGCTCAACACGTGGCCGCTCCAGCGCCTCGGCACCCTCTCGTACACGCTGTACCTGTGGCACTGGCCGATCCTCGTCTGCTACCTGACGGCGACCGGCCGCGACACCGCCACCCTGGTCGGCGGCCTGCTCATCCTCGCCGCGGCCACGGTCCTCGCCGTGCTCACGCACTGGGCCGTCGAGGTCCGGCTCCCCGCCTCGGGGCTCGGCCAGTCGACCGCGCGGGGCGCGTTCGCGCTCGGGGCCGGGTGCATCGCGCTCGTCCTCGCCGCGTGCGCGTCCATGACCTGGTACATCGCCCACGAGCGGTCCCGCCTCGCCGAGGCCGCCGCCGACCCGGCCCGCTACCCCGGCGCCGCGGCGCTCGCCGAGGACGCCGCGTTCCCCGAAGCGGACTTCGCGCCCTCCACGCTCGACGCCGCCGAGGACTACGACCCGGCGCTCTCGGGCGACTGCAACCAGACCATGGAGGGGTACGAGCCGATCCGCTGCGACTTCGGCACCGCCGAATCCGAGGCCGCGGCCACCGTCGTCATGTACGGCGGCTCGAAGATCTGGCAGTGGCTCCCCGCGGTCCTCGAAGCGGCCGAGTCCCGGAACTGGCACGTCGTGGCGTACACGAAGAACGCCTGCATCATCGAGACCGGCCAGGAGGACCTCGGCGAGGAGCGGTACCGCTCGTGCGCGGCCTGGAACGACGCCGTCGTCGCCGAGATCGGCGAGATCGACCCCGACCTGGTCTTCACCTACGGCTCCCGGGTCGGGTACGAGGCGTACGAGACGTTCCCCGACTACACCGACCGGTACGAGCAGCTCCTCGCCACGGGCACGAGCGTCGCCGTCGTCCGCGACACCCCGAGCCCCCGCTTCGACATCCCGCTGTGCGTGGACCTCCACGGCCCCGAGGCGGCCGAGTGCGCCGTCGACCGGGACTCGTACTACGACGAGGGCGCGTTCGCGGACCTCGACGTCCCCGCCGGCGTCCACAAGATCGACCTCACCGACGCGATCTGCGGCCCCGAGACCTGCGCGCCCGTCGTCGGCAACGTCCTCGTCTACCGCGACGACGCCCACATGACGAACACGTACGCCGCGACCCTCGGCCCGTACCTCGAAGCCGAGCTCGCCGCGGCCCTCGGATAGCGCGAAGGCCCGGTCCGACCGGACCGGGCCTCCTCGTACGTCTTAAGCGGTGACGGCGTCGAGGGCGATCTCGACCATCTCTGAGAACGACTCCTGCCGGTCCGCCGCGGGCAGCTCCGTGCCCTTGAGGATGTGGTCGGAGATCGTGCACAGCGCGAGCGCCCGCGCCTTGAACTTCGCCGCGAGCGTGTAGATCGCCGCGGCCTCCATCTCGATCGCGAGGATGCCGTAGTCGGCGAGCCTCGCCTCCACCTCGGGCGCGTCCGTGTAGAACGTGTCGGAGGAGTACAACTGGCCCACGTGCATGTTCACGCCCCGCGCGGCGGCCGCGTCGACGGCGCCGCGCAGCAGCCCGAAGTCGGCGACGGGCGCGTAGTCCACGACCCCGTTGAAGCGGATGCGGTTCATGGAGGAGTTCGTGGAGGCCCCGATGCCCGCCACCACGTCGCGCAGCTCGATCCGATCGTGGATGGCGCCGGCGGAGCCGACCCGGACGACGGTCTTGACGCCGTACACGTCGAGCAGCTCGTGCGTGTAGATCGACGCGGACGGCTGGCCCATCCCGGTGCCCTGGACGGAGACGCGCTTCCCCTTGTACGTGCCGGTGAACCCGAACATGTTCCGGACCTCGGAGTAGCACTCGGCCCCGGTGAGGAAGGTCTCGGCGATCCACTTCGCGCGCAGCGGGTCCCCGGGCAGGAGGACGCTCTCGGCGATGTCGCCGGGTGCGGCGGAGATGTGTGCAGTCATCCCGCCAGCCTCTCATAAACATCCCATGAATTCCCGGAGACCGCCTGTGAGCTGAATCGCCCGATCCCGGTTGCGCGCACGCAACCCCGATCCGGTAACGTTTTCGGCGGTAGCGTGTCCGAGCGGCCGAAGGAGCTCGCCTCGAAAGCGAGTGTCGGGTAACCCCTGACCGTGGGTTCAAATCCCACCGCTACCGCCAACGTCCGAACGCCGGGCCTCACCGAGGCCCGGCGTTCGCCGTTCCTGGCGGCGTCCCGCTAGGCTGTCGAAACTCCACAGCGGCCGGTGCGGGCCGCCGACCGTGTGAAGGGCGGACCGGGATGGCCAAGACCGGCGGGAAGATCTACAGCGGCGTCGTCATCGCCCTGTCGCTGCTGCTCGCGGCGATCCTGCTCCTGCACCGCTTCATCCCCAACCGCTGGTACAACCTCGGCAGCCTCATCGAGACGTTCCTGCCGTGGTTCGGCCTCGGCGTCCCGGTCCTCATCGTGCTCGCCGCGGTCCGGCGCCGCCCCTTCGCGATCGTCTGCGCGCTGCTCCCGGCGCTGGTGTGGTTCCAGATGTACGCGGGCCTCATCCCCGACAAGCACGACGGCGAGGGCGACTTCCGCGTCGTCGCGCACAACGTCAACGCCGAGAACACCGACACCGAGGCCACCGCCGCGACGCTCCTCGCCGCCGAACCGGACGTGATCGTCCTGGTGGAGCTCACCGAGGAGCAGCGGATCGCGTGGGGCGACGCGCTCGCCGAGCGGTACCCGTACTCGGTCGCGTACGGCACGGTCGCCCTGTGGTCGGTGTACCCGGTGACCGACTCCAACGAGGTGGACCTCAACCTCGGCTGGGCCCGCGCGTTCCGGGCCGCGGTCGACATCGACGGCGAGCCCGTCGCGTTCTACGTCGCGCACCTGTTGTCGGTGCGCGTGAACTCCGAGGGCTTCACCTCGGAGCAGCGCAACGAGACCGCCGAACTCCTCGGCGAGGCCATCGCGGACGAGGAGCTCGACCGGGTGGTCCTCGCGGGGGACCTGAACGGGACCGTGCAGGACCGGTCGCTCGCGCCGATCACGTACCAGTTGGAGTCCGCGCAGGCGTCCGCCGGGAAGGGCTTCGGGTTCACGTGGCCCGCGGACACGCCGCTGGCGCGGATCGACCAGGTCCTGTACCGGGGCCTGGACGCGACCGGGTCGGGCGTGCTCGACGCGACCGCCTCGGACCACCGGCCGGTCTCCGCGGATTTCGCCTTCTGACCCGGGCAACCCGGCGCCGCGGCCGCGGCGTCTCACTGACGTGACCGAGAACGACGCCACGCTGATCCTGCCGACCGTGACCGCGGAGGGCGCCGCGGACGACACCGCCGTGTTCGCCCGCGTCGCCGAGTCGCCGGAGGCCGACCCCGGCCCGCGCGCGCTCATCGAGCTCGACGGCGTCGGCATGACCTACCCGGGGCCGCCTCCCGTGGAGGCCCTGAAGCCGGTGCGGCTCAAGGTCGCCGACGGCGAGTACGTCGCGATCGTCGGCCCCTCGGGCTCCGGCAAGTCGACGCTGCTGAACCTCCTGGGCCTCCTCGACGCGCCCACCTCGGGCACGTACTGGCTCGACGGGCACGACACGTCGGCGATGAAGGAGTCGATGCGGACCCGCCTGCGGGCAGACAAGATCGGGTTCATCTTCCAGTCGTTCCACCTGATGGCGCACCGCACCGCCACCGAGAACGTCGCGATGTCCCTGGTCTACCAGGGGGTCCCGCGGCGCAAGCGCCGCGAGATCGCCCGCGAGAAGCTCGAACTGGTGAACCTCGGCCACCGCCTCGACGCGCTCCCCACGACCTTGTCCGGCGGTGAGCGCCAACGCGTCGCCATCGCCCGCGCGCTCGCGGCGGAGCCGAGCCTGCTGCTGTGCGACGAGCCCACCGGCAACCTCGACTCGCACACGGCCGACGCGGTCCTGGCGACGATCGACGAGCTGCACTCCGGGGGCCTGACGGTCCTCATGATCACCCACGACCACGACGTCGCCGAGCGCGCCCAGCGCGCGGTCACCATCCGCGACGGCGAACTGCGCGAAGGCAACCACGTCGCCGTCCCCACCGACGAGCCCGGCCCCGGCACCCTCGTGTCGACCGGCCCCTGAGCCTTACACCCTCCCAAGGAAAACGAGGGCCCGCGCCGTACGGCGCGGGCCCTCTCCCGTTGCGGTGCAGGCCCGTCAGGGCCGCAGGTCAGTCGCCCCCGCCGCCTCCGCCGCCACCTCCACCGCCGCCCCCGCCTCCGGGGCCGCCGGTGGTCTCGTCACCGGTGGGCTCCTCCTCGAAACCGGAGCCGTCGGACACGAGGATGTACACCGGGGCGCCCTTCGGGGCCGACCCGGACGGGGAGGTCGCGAACGCCTCGCCCTCCTTGCAGTCGGACTCGAACCTGCCCGGCGCGATCGAGGCGTCGAACCCGGCGTTCGCGACGCGGGAGCGGGCCTCGTCGGCGTCCATGCAGCTGACGGACGGGATCGAGGTGAGGTTCTTGCCGTTGACCATCTCGTCCGAGGGTTTCGGCCAGCCCTCCTCGTCGAGGTCCTTGACGGCCTTCTTGAGGATCGCGACCCCGACCTCCTTCACGGACACCTTCAACCCGGCTGTGGCCGTGCCTGACCGGTAGGTCGCGTCGGTGTCGCCGACGAAGGTCGCGGTGGTGGCGTTGGGGGTCGAGCCGATGAACCAGTAGGCGCGGTCGGAGTCGGAGGTGCCGGTCTTGCCGAACAGGGGCCGGTCGAACCCGCCGGTGTACGCCGAGGCGGTGCCGTTGCCGGAGCACTGGGTGCCGTCGGCGTTCTGGCCCACGACGCAGCGCCCGGCGCTGACGGCCGCGTACGCGACCTCCTCGGGGAACGCCTGGTCGCACTGGGGCGCAGACGCTTCGGCCCATTCCTCGCCGGTGGCGTCGATGACCTGCATGACCGGCAGCGGGTTGCAGTGGAGGCCGCCCGCGGCAACCGTGGCGTACGCCTCGGCCATGTCCATCGGGGTGGTCGCGTCGAACCCGAGGGTGAAGACGCCGTAGTCGTCGAGGGTGCCGCTCTCGACGCGGGCGTCGAGGCCCTCGTTGTTGTAGAAGTCGATCCCGGCGCGCTTGGCCGCGTCGTACGCCTTGCTGGTGCCGACCATCTCCTGGAGCTGCACGAACGCGGTGTTCGAGGAGCGCCCGAACATGCCCCACATGTTCATCGGCGACGCCGACCAGTTGCCGTCGTTCGACGGGCACCAGTGCCTCTGGTTGTTCTCCAGCACCGAGCCGCACGAGGACGGGTCGTCCGCGGCCGTGAGGTAGTGCGAGGTGTACTTCCCCGGTGAGGGGATGCGGGTCTCCAGCGGCCAGCCCTCTTCGAGGGCCGCGAGCATGGTGAACATCTTGAACGTCGAGCCCGCCGGGTACCCGGCGACCCGTTCGTTGCCGCTGAGCAGCGGAATCGTGGTGTTCGGGTAGTTCGACGGCTTGGAGTCGTCCCCGTCGGTCCGCGGACCGTTGTCCGTCTGGTCGAGGCTGTAGACGCGGTTGACGGCCATGGCCCTGACGTGCCCGGTGCCCGGGGTGATGGTCACCGATCCGAGGGTCGCGGAGTTGTCCACGTCCACCTCGTCGGCGAGGCGCTCGGTGGCGTCGTTCTGGAGCTCGGCGTCGAGGGAGGTGACGATGCGAAAGCCGCCGCGCTTGAGCAGGGAGATGCGGTCGCGCTCGGTCTCGCCGAACAGCTCCTGGTCGCCCCACCACGCCTTGAAGTAGTCGCAGAAGAAGCCCCAGTTGGAGGTCGCCACGTCGACGCACTCGCTGCGGACGGGCCGCGGGTTGAGGCCGAGGGGCTGCTCCTTGGCGGCGTCGGCGTCGGCCTGCCCGATGTAGCCGAGGGAGGCCATGCGGTCGAGGATCCAGTTGCGGCGCTCGACGATCTGGTCGTCGGCGGCTTCGTCGTAGTCGCCGTCGAGGAGGCCGTCGGCGTAGGAGGGGAACTTGGGGAGGGACGCGAGGGTCGCGGCCTCCCACAGCTCCAGCTCGCTCGGCGGCTTGTTGAAGTACGAGTAGGCGCCGGCGTGGACGCCGTACGCCTGGTTGCCGAGGTAGATGACGTTCAGGTATCCCTCAAGTATGTCCTCTTTGGACATCGAGTCCTCGACCGCCATGGCGTACCGGGCTTCGCGGAGCTTGCGCTCGTACGTGTCCTCGGACGCGGCGATGACCTCGTCGATGGTTGAGGCCGAGTAGATCAGGGTATTGCGGACGTACTGCATGGTGAGCGTCGACGCTCCCTGCGAGTCGCCGCCCTGGTTCGCCACCGCGGCGCGGATGATGCCGGCCCAGTCGACACCGTTGTGCTCGTAGAACTTCGAGTCCTCGGCCGCGAGCAGCGCATCGATCATGAGCGGGGACACCTCGTCGAGGGTCACCTCGCGGCGGTTCTCCTCGTAGAAGGAGGTGATCAGGGTCTCGCCGTCGGAAGCGTACACATAGGACGTCTGCGGGAGCGTGGGCTTGGTGAGCTCGGTCGGCAGCGACTCGAACGACTGGATGCCGTTCTCGGCGGCCATGCCGAACAGCCCCGCCAGGGGGAAGGCGGCCGCGGCCGCGAGGATCCCGGCGAGGACGCCGCACACGAGCAGGGCTACAGCGTCCCCGAGGGGACTGCGGTCGCGTTTCAAGGAATCCACCGCCTCAGATTAGAACGGACGTCGGGAAGCGCGGGGACCGCCGGGCACGTGTGCTGAGCACGGCCGCGGAATCCGCCTTCGGCGGCGCCCGGAGATTGGACGCCGCGAACGCGGATCGAGGGTGCCCCCGTATTGGAATCGTTATTATCGCGAGTCGCATTCGCTAAGCGAACCGTAGGGGTGAAGCCGTCCCATGGAGTCCGATTTTCGTCTCGGAGAGTAGTCAAACACTTACAAGAGGTGTAGGGTCCGTTCTGACGGCGACGTTGTGTGATCGAGAGGTCACTCGACTGTAGTCGTCGGGGGGTATGAAGGGTAGATCTCACGGGGAGGTCATGCAGATGGGACTGCTGATCGACTGGACGACCAAGGCACTTTGTCAGGATGGAGATCCTGACGCCTTGTTCGTACAAGGGGCGGAGCAGAACAATGCGAAGAAGGTATGCCGCGGCTGTCCGGTCCGGCTCGAATGCCTTGCCGACGCACTCGACAACCGCATCGAGTTCGGCGTGTGGGGCGGCATGACCGAAAGGGAACGGAGAGCGCTCTTGCGCAAGCATTCGGACGTCCGCTCTTGGCGGGCCATATTCGAAGTCGCCCTCGACGAGGAGCAGCGGAGCGCTCGAAAGAGCAGCCGGCGCCGGATACCGGTGAACCTCAACTTCTGACCGGCGGGCCGCGCATCGGCGGCCGTATACGCTTTCGCGCCCGGACGGCATCGCCGTCCGGGCGCGTCCATGTCCGGGAACAGTCATCCACGGCCCTGGGTTATCCACAGCCTGTGGACAACCGCTCACTCCACGCCCGCGGCCGCCGCCCCGAACGCCCGCAGGTCCGCCAGGTCCACGACCTCCACGCCCAGCGACGGCAGCCACCGCTGCGCCACCTCCGGGCACGCGGCCGCGTAGCGGGCCGCGACCCGCTCCTCCGCCGCCCGGCGCCGGGCCAGGTCCGCGTGGGTGCGCAGCACCGCCGCCACCGGGTCCTCCGGGTCCGCCTCCTCCAGCTGCGCCGCCGCCCCCAGCGCCCGCTCCGCGGACAGGTCCGTGGCCAGCGGCGTGAGCCGGTTGAGGATCATCCCGTCGAGCGGCATCCGCTCCTCGGTGAGCCGCCGCGTGAAGTACACGGCCTCGCCCACCGCGGCCGGCTCGGGCGCCGCGATCACCAGGAACGACGTCTGGTCGTCCTGGAGCGCCCGGAACGTCGCCTCCGCGCGCTTGCGGAAGCCCCCGAACGTGTCCTCCAGGCTCGCCGTGAACTCCGCGACGTCGGTCAGCAGGTGCCCGCCCAGGACCTTGTTGAACACCCGCGTGAACACCGCGGCGCTGGCGCCCATGAGCGAGAGCATCGAGCGGCGCGCGCCGGGCGTGGACGCCGAGAGCAGGCGGATGACGCGGCCGTCGAGGAGCCGGGCCAGGCGCGCGGGCGCGTCCAGGAAGTCGAGGGCAGAGCGGGACGGCGGGGTGTCGAGGACGATGAGGTCCCACTGCCCGGTGGCGCGCAGCTGCCCGAGCTTCTCCATCGCCATGTACTCCTGCGTGCCCGAGAACGTCGAGGACACGGCCTGGTAGAACGGGTTCGCGAAGATCTCCGCGGCCCGGTCCTTCGAGGTGTGGGAGGCCACGACCTCGTCGAACGTGCGCTTCATGTCGAGCATCATCGCGTCGAGGGACCCGTCGCGGACCCCGGCGACCGGCCGGGGCGTGTTGTCGAGGGCCTCCATGCCGAGCGACTGGGCGAGGCGCCGGGCCGGGTCGATCGTCAGGACGACGGTGCGCCGCCCGTGGACCTCGGCGGCGCGCAGCGCCAGGGCCGCGGCGGTCGTGGTCTTGCCGACGCCCCCGGAGCCGCAGCAGGCGATGACGTGCTTGCCCTGGTCGCCCAGGAGGGCGTCGACGTCCAGATCACTGCTCATTGCGGCCCCCGAGCGCGCGTGCCAGCTGGTACAGGCCCGAGAGGTCCACGCCCTCGGGCAGGAGCGGCAGCTCCTCGACGGGCCGCCCGAGCCGCTCCAGGCGGTCCCGGTAGGCGTCGACGGCGCGGATCTCCTCGCGCGCCGCCCCGTACTCGGCCATGAGCCCGCCCACGAGCGCGTCGTCGGGGGCGATCCCGGCGCGGGCCAGGCCCGCGGCGAGCTCCTCCTCGGCGACCTCGCCGGACTTCGCGCCCGCGACCTTGTTCAGGAGGATGCGGCCCACCGGCAGGTCCGCGGCCGCGAGCTCCTTGTAGGCGTCGACGGTCTCCTGCACGGGCATCGCCGCGGGGGTGGTCACCAGGTGCACGTTCGTCAGCGACGAGTGCAGCATCCGCGCCACCGACCTGGAGTGCTTCCCGATCGGCCCGGTCTTCGCCAGCCGCCCCGACTCGACGGTGACGTTGAGGAACTTGACCACCCGGCCCGTCGGGGGCGCGTCGAGGACGACCGCGTCGTACGCCATCCGCCCCGACTCCGCGCGCGAGACGGCCTCCTTGAGCTTCCCGGTGAGCAGGATGTCCCGCAGGCCCGGCGCGATGGTCGTGGCGAAGTCGATCGCCCCGAACTTCTGGAGGACCCGCCCGGCCGAGCCGAGCCGGTAGAACAGGGTCAGGTAGTCGAGGAGCGCCTCGTCGGCGTCCACCGACTGCCCGAAGACCTCACCGCCGCCCGCGCCCGCCGCGAGGTGCCGCTCCTCGTACCCGAGCGACGCGGCCCCGAACAGCGGCGCGATGCCCTGCCTGCCCTCGACCTCCACGAGCAGGACCCGCCTGCCGGGCCCGGCGAGCGCCAGGGCGAGCGCCGCGGCGACCGAGGTCTTCCCCGTGCCGCCCTTCCCGGTGACGATGTGCAGTCGCGGCACCGGGAGCGCAGAGGCAGTCATTCATCGGAGTCTAGTCATCCTGCGGCGATCCCGCAGATGAGCCATTGCGGGTCGCCTTCCTCGGCCACGAGCGTGAACGCCCAGGTCGCCGGGGACGCGCCGCCGTCGATGCCGATCTCGGCGGTCACGGTGGCGGCGCCCACGGTCCTGCCGGTCTCCGCGACCTCGCCCCACTCGAAGCCGCGGTCGGCGGCCTCGGCCATGGCGGCGACGGCCGAGCCCAGGTCGCGGTCGGCCTTGTCGGTGCACAGCCACGCGGCCGCGGACTCGGCGTCCCGGTCGTCGAGGAGCGCCCCGAGGAACGCCGAGACGGTGCGCTCGGGCGTGTCGGTGAGGTCGCCGGACGTGTCGCCGATGAAAAGGCGGGTGGCGCCGAAGACGATCGCGGCGCAGAACAGGACGGCGGCGACGGCGGTGATGACGGTCCACATGAGACCGGATTGCGGCGGTGCGGGCGCGGGCGGGCCGGTCGGCCTCGGTGCGGGCTCCTGGCGCGGGACGCGGCCCGCTGACGGCGCCTCGGCGGCGTCCGACGGCGGCACCTCTGACGACGGCGCCGCGGTGTCTGACGACATGGGGACTCCCTGGTTCACTGGTGCGGCACGGGGGCCGCGGGGACTCTTCGGGGAGGCGACGCACTCTGAGCGTAGCGGTGCGCCGCGGGCGAATCAAGACGCCGTACTGTGGGCGGCATGGAGAAATGGGAGTACCTCACGGCGCCGCTGCTGATCCACAACACCAAGATGATCCTCGATACGTTCGGGGACGACGGCTGGGAACTGGTGACGGTCCTGCCGGGCCAGAACTCGGAGCAGCTGGTGGCGTACTTCAAGCGCAAGAAGGAGCAGTAGCCGTGGCGGGTGTCGAAGGCGCCGTTGAGAAGGCGCTCGCGCGCCTGGGCCTGGAGCTCCCGGCGGTCGTGCCGCCGGTGGCCGCCTACCAGCCCGCCGTGCGCGCGGGGGACTACGTGTACACCTCGGGCCAGCTGCCGATGGTCGCCGGTGCGCTGAAGGCGACCGGGAAGGTCGGCGCGGAGGTCGACCCGGAGGACGCGTACGACCTGGCGCGGATCTGCGCCCTGAACGCGCTCGCGGCGGTCGCGTCGGTGGCGCCGCTGGACGAGGTCGTGCAGATCGTGAAGGTCGTGGGCTTCGTGGCGTCGGCGCCGGAGTTCACGGGCCAGCCGAAGGTCGTCAACGGGGCCTCTGAACTCCTCGGCGAGGTGTTCGGCGACGCCGGGGTCCACGCGCGGAGCGCGGTGGGCGTGGCGGTGCTCCCGCTGGACGCGCCCGTCGAGGTCGAGCTCGTGGCCCGGCTCGCCCCGAGCGCGAAGACCGTGCTGGTCTAGCTGCTTCGTTCGCATTCGATTCGACCGGTCGGTCCCCTGCGGGACCGACCGGTTCCGCGTATCAGGTGATGGACGGGAGCACGCGGGTCTCGACCTCGCCGAGGGCGATCGAGGTGCCGCGCGGCCCGGGTGCGGAGGCGGTGACCTTGACGACGTCGCCGTTCTCCAGGCGCCACTGGCCGGTGACGGCCTCGCCGGACCCGTACATGAGGCCGGGGCGCAGGACGGCGCCGCCGGCGGTGAGCTGCGCGAGCTGCTGCGCGGGCGTCCAGCACGCCTCGGCGAAGTCCGCGCCCGCGACGGCCACGCCGTTGACGTGGATGTCGAGGTGCAGGTCGAAGCCGTACCGGTCGGACTCCTTCAGGTAGGAGGCCATGTCGGGCGCGGGCTGGGGCGCGGCGGTGCGGGCGGCGCTGAGGGCCTCGATCGGCGTGATCCAGGCGCTCATGGACGTCGCGAAGGACTTGGAGGCGACGGGCCCGAGGCCGTCGGTCTCCAGCTCCTGGAAGTCGCGGGCGGTCCAGTCGTTGAGCAGGACCGCGCCGAACACGTAGTCCTCGAACTCGTCGGGCGAGACGGGGCGGCCCAGCTCGGACTCGCCGCCGATGATGAACCCGACCTCGGCCTCGATGTCGAGGGCGCGGGTGGGGCCGAACACGGCCTGGCCGTCCTCGCCGCGGCGGTGCCCGGCGGGCCGCACGAGGTCCATCCCGGAGGGGATGAGCGTCGAGGGGCGGCCGTTGGAGGCGCGCGGGTAGACCCGGTCGGAGTCGGTGGCGCGCATGGTGAAGTCGACGTAGTCGGTGACCAGGAGCGGGGCGTGCATGATCGCCTCGCCGATCGGGGTCAGCCAGTCGGAGGCGACGTCCTGGAGGCTCGGCTCGGTCAGGGCCTCCTGGACCTGGGCGCGGACCTGCTTCCAGGCGGCCTTGCCGAGCGACAGGAGCCGGTTCAGGGCCGGGTCGCGCAGGGCGGTGCAGGCCGCGCAGGTCTGGCAGTCGCCGGAGAGGACCGCCTTGTGCATGTCGAGGATGTGGTCCCCGATGCGCACGCCGATGCGCGGCAGGGTCTCGTCGGCGGTCGAGAAGACCCCGAACGGCAGGTTGTGGATGTTGTAGTGGCTCTCGTCGGCCCCGGGAACCCAGCACGTCGTCACTTTGGTGTCCTCCATCGGATCGGTGGTGAAGGACTAACGAGCGCGGGCGCCCTGAGGTCACTCGGGGCGGCGGTGGCGGCGCAGAACTGTGAACCAGCCCACCCATGCGGCGACGGCGACGGCCGCGAAGAAGAGGCGCACGGTCGAGTCCATCTCCGAGCCGAGGAGCGCGGGGACGGCGAAGACGACGGCGATGCCGAGGAGCACGGACCGGCCGAGGGCCCCGCGGAAGAGGCCGCGGCTGTAGAGCTTGCCGCGCCAGGCCGGGTCGTCCTTGTCGGCGTCGACCCAGCGGCGGCGCACGCGGCGGGCCTCGGGCGGGAGGACGTGGACGTTGTCCTCGACGGCGAGCCCGGGGTCGAGTTCGGCGGCGGCGCGGCGGGAGCGCTTGGCGAGGTCGTCCATGCCCAGGTCCTCGGCGATGGCGGCGAGGACCCGGTGGGTGCGCGGCTGGTCGGGGGCGATGTTCACGGCGTTCCAGGCGGCGTCGAGGGCGGGCTGGGCGGCCCCGGCGCGGCGGGTGATGAGCGCGTAGTGGACGTGGTGGAGCCAGGACGTGCGGTCCAGGTCGAGGAGGGACGCGGCGGCCTGCATGGCCTCGTCCTTGCGGCCCGCGTCGGCGAGCGCGTACCCGCGGGTGATCATGGCGCGGCGGTGGCCGGGGGTCTGGGCGAGGGCGGCGCCCGCGTACACGAGGGCCTCGTCGGGGTCGTTGTCGGCGAGGGCGCACGCGGCGGCCATGGCGTTCGCGTCGGGGCTGAGGGGGTCGAGGCGCAGGGCCGCGTCCGCCTCGGCGCGCGCGTCGGGCACCTGGCCGAGCTCGTAGAGCAGTTCGGCGCTCTGGAGGTGCTCGGCGACCGTGCGGTTGGGGTCGGCGTCCATGGGCTACTCCCGGACAGGTCTCAGGGCTGGTACAGCAACGCTACCGCGGTGGCGGCGAGGCCCTCGCCGCGTCCGGTGAAGCCCAGGCCGTCGGTGGTGGTGGCGGAGAGCCGGACGGGGGCGCCGACCGCCTCGGCCATGGCGGCCTCGGCCTCGGCGCGGCGGGCCCCGAGGCGGGGCCGGTTGCCGACGACCTGGACGGAGACGTTGCCGACGGCCCATCCGGCGTCGCGGACGCGGCGGGCGGTCTCGGCGAGGAGCGCGGACCCGGAGGCGCCGGCCCACTCGGGGCGGTCGGTGCCGTAGTTCGATCCGAGGTCGCCGAGCCCGGCGGCGGAGAGCAGGGCGTCGCAGGCCGCATGTGCGGCCGCGTCCCCGTCCGAGTGCCCGGCCAGCCCCGCCTCGCCGGGCCATTCGAGGCAGGCGAGGCGGCAGGGCTGGGCGGTGTCGAAGCGGTGCACGTCGGTGCCGTGCCCGATGACATAGGGCGTATTGGAACTGCTCACGGTGCGGTCTGCTGGCGGTGCCGGTCTACTTGACCGGGGCCTCCTGGAGCAGGACCTTGTCGAGGATGTTGTCGGCCTCGTCCTTCACGCAGTCCTCGGCGAGGGCGATCTCGCCGGTGAGGATCTCGCGGGCCTTGGAGAGCATCCGCTTCTCCCCGGCCGAGAGGCCCCGCTCGCGGTCGCGCCGCCACAGGTCGCGGACGACCTCTGCTATTTTCAGCGGGGAACCGGAGGCCAGCTTCTCGACGTTCGCCTTGTAGCGCCGCGACCAGTTGGTGGGTTCCTCGGTGTGGGGGGCGCGCAGCACCTCGAAGACCTCTTCGAGGCCCTCGGCGCCGACGACTTCCCGGACGCCGACGAGCTCGACGTTCTTGGCTGGAACCTTGACCGTGAGGTCACCCTGCTCGACGCGCAGCACGAGGTATTCCTGTTCGATACCACCGATGGTGCGAGTCTCTACAGCTTCAACGAGTGCGGCCCCGTGGTGGGGGTAGACAACGGTCTCGCCGACACTAAAACCCATAGGATCGAAACCCCTTTCGCTGTGTCCAGCTTAACACGGCAGTCGGGGTTTTCCCGACATCGGATCGCCACGAATTCCCTGGTCAATTGGTATGTGACTGATTACTCTACGGCACCTTGGGCTTTCGGGCGGCAGCCGGATGTGACGAATGAGGCCCAGGTCGCTCCGCCGTGCGCGGCGCGGCGCCGCGGGCGCGCCGCGCGGACCCGGGTTCGCGGCTGCGGACGAACCGTAACCGTCCGGGACGGCCCCGGAGGCGCGGACCGGGCCCTGATGCCGCACGGCCGCAACGGGACCGGCCGGTCCCTGAGACGTGCGTTCCACCGCCGCACCGGCCCGGGGGAGAGGTGAGAGCGAGTCGTCTACGCTGTCGTGAGCATTCCTGTCGGAACTCGGAGAGGACCAGCAGTGGCCAAGGGGATCATCACGGCCCGCCGCGCGGCCGCCATCGCGCTCGCGGGCGCCGCCGCAGCGGCGCTGTCCGCGTGCTCCGCGGGCAACGAGACCCAGACGGACATGAAGGTGAGCGCGATCGCCGGGGTGAACGTCGACGAGGGCGACCTCGCGCTGCGCGACCTCCAGGTCGAGTTCGACTCCGCCGCGGGCTACGCCGTCGGCGACAGCGCCGCCCTGCGCGTGTGGATCGGCAACGAGGGCGAGACCGAGGTCGGCCTGACCGGCGTCTACGCGTACGCGACCGAAGAGGACGCCGCCGCCGACACCGAGGAGGCCGACGCCTCCCTGTGGGCCGGCGTCGTCACCTTCGTGAGCCCCACCGCCCCCGTCGAGCCCGCGACCTCCGCTGAGGAGGAGCCCTCCGACGACGCCTCCGAGACCGGGACCGAAACCGGTGCGGAGACCGGCGCCGAGACGCCTTCCGGCGACGAGTCGCCCGCCGTCGAGGAGCCCGCGTTCGAGGGCGACCCCGCCATCGACATCGCGATCGCCCCCGCCGAGTACGTGCGCCTGGACCAGGCCGTCGAGGACGGCGACTACCTCCTCGTCGAAGACCTCGGCACCGCCCTCCCGGTCGGCTCCCAGCTGTGGGTCAAGTTCGTGTTCGCCGACGGCTCCGAGGTCCTCGCGGCCCTGCCCACCGGCCAGGACACCACCGGCGAAGAGGACCGCGAATACTACGAGCCCGCCGAGGAGGCCGAAGGCCACTAGGCCCCGGCGCGCAGCAGCTTCGACCCGAGGCCCCGGTCCGCACGGACCGGGGCCTCGGTCGTGCTCACCTCTGGAGCGGCCACCGCCGGTCCACCGTCTCCTCGCGGCCCTTGCGCTTGAAGTACGCCTCCAGGCTCGCCGCGTCCTCCGCGTGCCACCGCACCTGCGAGGCGTGCAGGTCCTGCGGCGTCAGGTCCCCGACCTCCGGGTACAGCGCCCCGATCGCACGGGCCAGCGCCACCGTCGCCGCCGCGTCCCCGACCGCCGAGTGCGCCCCGTCGTGGACCACCCCGTACTGGAGGGACGTCGCGCCCAAGGTGCGCTTCCCGCGCCGGTACTTGTCCACGCGCTTGTCGAGCACCGACGGGTCCACGACCGCGAGCCGCTCCCACGCGGGCTGCTCCAGGCCGTGGCGCTCCAGCTCGTACGACAGCAGCGTGCAGTCGAACCCGGCGCGGAACGCCACCACCGGCGTGCCCGCGTCCGCCGCCGCCCGCAGCGCCGCCGCGACCTCGGCGAGGGCCTCGGCCGGGGGCCGGCCCTCCGCCCGCACCCGCTCGTCGGTGATCCCGTGGACGCGGGTCGCGCCCGGGGGGGATCGGGACGCCCGGGTTGATCAGCCACGTCGTGTCGCCGGTGCCGGTGACCACGGCCGCCTGGACGATCCGGTCCTGCTCGACGCTGACGCCCGTGGTCTCCGTGTCGAACCCCAGCAGGGGCCCCTCAAACCATCGCTCGCTCATGTCCACACGGTACCGGGCGCCCCCGACATTCCCTCTGTATGCTTCCTCGGGCCTGACGAACCCCGCAAATCATCCTGAAGCACTACAGAAGCGATACCGGAGGCGATCGGTGCATTTCCTGGACTTCCTCGACCCGGTCACCGGCGCCGTCCAGACCTGGGCCGACGGCCTCAGCGCGAAGTACGGGGACGCGGTCGCCGAAGCGGACGCGTTCGTGTGGGGCGTCCCCCTCATCGCCGTCATCTTCGCGACCGGCCTCATCCTCACCGTCCAGCTCTCCGGCATCCAGTTCCGGCGCCTCGGCTACGGCCTGTGGCTCGCGCTGCGCAAGCGCGGCGAGCACGGCGGCGAAGGGGACCTCAGCCACTACCAGGCGCTGTCGCTCGCGCTGGCCGCGACGGTCGGCGTGGGGAACATCGGCGGGGTCGGGGCGGCGATCGCGATCGGCGGGCCCGGGGCGCTGTTCTGGATGTGGGTCACCGGGTTCGTGGGGATGGCCGTGAAGTACGCGGAGGCGCTCCTGGGCGTGAAGTACCGGACGGTGAACGCCCGCGGGGAGCAGTCGGGCGGGCCGCAGCGGTACCTGTCGGCGGGCATCCCCGGGCCGGTCGGGAAGGGCCTGGCGTTCCTGTTCGCGGTGTTCGGTGTCGCCGCGAGCTTCGGGATCGGGAACGCGGTGCAGGCCGGGAACGTCACGAGCGGCCTCGACGGGCTCGTGCCCGCGGACTCGTGGTGGACGCCGCAGCTCACCGGCCTGGTCATCATGGTCCTGGTGGGCGCGGTGATCCTCGGCGGCGTCAAGTCGATCGGGGCGGTCGCCTCCGCGCTGGTGCCGTTCATGATCGTGTTCTACGTGAGCGGGTGCCTGCTCGTGCTCGCGCTCAACGTCACCGCGGTCCCGGCGGCGTTCGCCGAGATCGTGTCGCAGGCGTTCACCGGCGGCGCGGCCGTGGGCGGGTTCGCGGGCTCGGCGCTGCTGCTGACGATCCAGATCGGGTTCGCGCGCGGCGTGTTCTCCAACGAGGCCGGGCTCGGCACGGGCGGGTTCGCGGCCGCCGCGGCCCGCACGGACCAGCCGGTGCGCCAGGCGATGGTGTCGATGACGCAGACGTTCATCGACACGATCATCGTGGTCACCATGACGGGCCTCGTCATCGTCGTCACGGGCGTGCTCGGCTCGGTGGACGCCGACGGGGGCCTGGTGACCTCGTCGGCGCTGACGCGCCTCGCGTTCGAGGAGGGCCTGGGCGGGCCCGGCACGCTCGGCGGCGCGGCCGGGGCGCTCATCGTCGCCGTCGGGCTCGCGACGTTCGCGTTCGCGACGATCATCGGCTGGTCCTACTACGGTGAGAAGTGCCTGGAGCGGTACACCGGCCGGGCGCTCATCCTGCCCTACCGGATCGTGTACGTGCTCGTGTCCTATCTGGGCGCGGTCACCAGCCTCGAACTGCTGTGGGGCCTGTCGGACATCGCGAACGGCCTCATGGCGCTCCCCAACCTCATCGGGCTGATGATGCTGACCCCCGTGGTGTACAACGAGACCCGCGAGTTCTTCTCGCGGCCCGACTGGCGGCTCCTCCCGTCCGAGGCGGTCGCCGACGCCCCCGCACCCGTCCCGACCAGGCGGATGGCACTCGCCGAAGAGGAATGACGGACCCCGCCGCTACCGTTGCGGGATGGCGGAGGAGCAGCGGCGCCCGGACGGGGCGCCCGGCACGGTCCTTGAGGCCGTGCTCGAACGCGTCACGTACGCGAACGAGGAGACCGGGTACACGATCGCGCGCGCCAGCCCGGCCCGCGGCGGCGCCGACCTGGTCACCGTCGTGGGGCCGCTCCTGGGCGCGCAGGTCGGCGAGTCCTTGTCGCTCACCGGCCGCTGGTCCAGCCACCCGAAGTACGGGCGCCAGTTCGAGGTCTGGTCCTACCGGACGGTCCTGCCCGCCACCGTCCAGGGCATCGAGCGGTACCTCGGCTCCGGGCTCGTCAAGGGCGTCGGCCCCAAGACCGCCGCGAAGATCGTCGCCCACTTCGGCACCGCCACCCTCGACGTCATCGACGCCGACCCCGGCCGCCTCATCGAGGTCCCCGGCCTCGGCCCCAAGCGCACCAAGGCGATCGGCGCCGCCTGGGAGGAGCAGCGGGCCATCAAGGAGGTCATGGTGTTCCTCCAGTCCGTCGACGTGTCCACGTCCCTCGCCGTGCGCGTTTACAAGCAGTACGGGGACGCGTCGATCGGCGTGGTCAAGAACGAGCCGTACCGCCTCGCCAACGAGGTGTGGGGCATCGGCTTCAAGACCGCCGACGCGATCGCCCGCGCCGTCGGCGTCCCCGAGGACTCCCCCGAGCGCATCAAGGCGGCCCTCCAGTACACGCTGTCGCAGGCGTCCGACGGCGGCCACTGCTTCCTCCCCGCCCCGAACCTCGTCGCCGACACCGTGGAACTCCTCGCGCTCCCCTCAGGACTCGTCGCGGCCGCGCTCGCGGAGCTCGCCGAGGCGGGGGAGCGGGTGATCGCCGAGGACGTGCCCGTCGGCGACGGCACCGTCCCCGCCCGGTACCTGGCGCCGTTCTTCCACGCCGAGCGCGGCCTCGCCGCTGGGCTCCTCGCGCTGCTGCGCACGAGCGAGGACCGGCTCGGCGTGTTCGGCGGCGTCGACTGGGACAAGGCGTTCGCGTGGCTGCGCCGCCGCACGGACGCCGAACTCGCCCCCGAGCAGGCCGACGCGGTGCGCCTCGCCCTGACCGAGCGGGTCGCGGTCCTCACCGGCGGGCCCGGCTGCGGCAAGTCGTTCACGGTGTCCTCGATCGTGGCCCTCGCGAGGGCGAAGGGCGCCAAGGTGATGCTCGCGGCCCCCACCGGGCGGGCCGCGAAGCGCCTCGCCGAGCTCACCGGGTTCGAGGCGCGCACGCTCCACCGGATGCTCGAACTGCGGCCCGGCGGCGACGCCGCCTACGACCGCGACAACCCCCTCGACGTGGACCTCCTCGTCGTCGACGAGTCCTCGATGCTCGACACGGTCCTCGCGAACAAGCTCGTCAAGGCCGTCCCGCCCGGCGCGCACCTGCTGCTCGTCGGCGACGTCGACCAGCTGCCGTCCGTGGGCGCCGGGGAAGTGCTCCGCGACCTCCTCGCCGCCGAGGCGGTCCCCCGGGTGCGGCTCACGCAGATCTTCCGGCAGGCCGCCGAGTCGGGCGTGGTCGCCAACGCCCACAAGGTCAACCGCGGCCAGTTCCCTGAACTCGACGGCTACCCGGACTTCTTCTGGTTCGCGTGCGACGACAACGACCTCGTCGCCGACCGGATCGTGGAGATCGTCTCTCGCCGCATCCCCGCCCGCTTCGGGCTCCACCCCGTGCGCGACGTGCAGGTCCTCGCGCCCATGCACCGCGGCGGCCCCGGCGCCGGGAACCTCAACGCCCGCCTGCAAGAGGCACTCACGCCCGCCCGCGACGGCCTCCCCGAGCGCCGCCACGGCGGCCGCGTCTTCCGCACCGGCGACAAGGTCGTGCAGATCCGCAACGACTACCAGAAGGGGAAGGCGGGCGTGTTCAACGGCACCATCGGGATCGTGCAGGGCATCGACGCGGTCGCCCAGACCCTCACCGTGCGCACCGACGAGGACGAGGACGTCGACTACGAGTTCACCGAGCTCGACGAGCTCCAGCACGCGTACGCGCTCACCGTCCACAGATCGCAGGGATCGGAGTACCCCGCGGTCGTCGTGCCCGTGACCACCAGCGCCTGGACGATGCTCCAGCGCAACCTCGTGTACACGGCCATCACCCGCGCGAAGCGCCTCGTCGTCCTCGTCGGCTCGAAGCAGGCCCTCGCGGTCGCCGTGCGCACCGCGGGCACCGGGAAGCGCCACACCGGGCTCACGCACCGGCTCGCGGCCTAGTCCTCCTGCGGGGCCTCGACCTGCCGCTTCTCGCCCTTCGCCGTCGGGTACACCACCCAGAACTCCGAGCGCTCGTCCTTCTTGTACGAGCGCTGGGTCACCACGACCATGAGCGCGACGAGGCCCCCGCCCACGACGAACAGGGCGAGGGCGACCAGGTCGGAGACGTCCACGGCCGGGTCAGCGGTAGTTAGTGAACTGGAGCGCCACTTCGAGGTCCTTGCCCTTCAGGAGCGCGATGACCTCCTGGAGGTCGTCCCGCTTCTTGCCGGTGACCCGCAGCTTGTCGCCCTGCACCTGCGGCTTGACGCCCTTCGGGCCCTCGTCGCGGATGATCTTGCCGATCTTCTTCGCGTCCTCGGTGGAGATCCCCTGCTTAAACGCGACGTCGATCTTCGTCTCCTTGCCGGACTGGCGCGGGTCGCCCGCGTCCAGGGCCTTCAGGGAGATGCCCCGCTTGATGAGCTTCTCCTTCAGGACGTCGAGGGCCGCCTTGGCGCGGTCCTCGGTCTCGGCCGAGATCACGGCCGCCTCGTCCCCCGAGCGCTCCACGCCCGCGCCCGTCCCGCGGAAGTCGAACCGGGTCCCCAGCTCCCGCTGGGTCTGGTTGATCGCGTTGTCGAGCTCCGCGAGATCGATCTCGGAGACGATGTCGAACGAGGCGTCGGCCATGGCGTCCGGTCCTTCCAGTGTCGTAGGCGGCTCAGCGTCGGCGCTGCGGCGGGCGCGGCGGCGCGGCGCCGCGCAAGGGGCGCGACCGCCAAGCTTAGTCCGGGGCCGCCGCGGCGGGCGACCGCGCCCGCGGCGGGGGCAGTGAACGCCGTCTCAACGGGGGAGAACCCGCTTGCGGACCCGGTGGGAGGGGACGCTATTCTTGCTCTCGCTACACGCCACGGCAGGTTACCCAAGTGGCCAAAGGGAGCTGACTGTAAATCAGCCGTCATCGACTTCGCAGGTTCGAATCCTGCACCTGCCACCGACGAGGCCCGCATCGACAGATGCGGGCCTTTCGCGTCGCTCAGGACTGCGCGGCGGGCGCCGCCTCCTCGCGGGGCAGCCACGCCGCCGTCTCCCAGCCGCCCTCCGGGCGCACCTGCGCCCGCAGCTGACCGCCCACGGCCTCCACGCGCTCGCGCAGCCCCACCAGGCCCAGTCCCCCGCCTGACTCGGCGAGGGGCTCCCGGCCCAGCCTGCTCCGAGCGGCCCGGCCGTCGTCCCGGACCGACACCTCCACGCCGTGCCCGCCCGCGGCGGCCACCACGACCCGCACCCGCGTCGCCCCCCGGGCGTGCTTGCGCACGTTCGTGAGCGCCTCCCGCACCACCCGGTGCGCCGTCGCCGCGATCTCCGGCGCCACCGCGCCCGCCAGCTCCGGCGAGATGAAGCACGTCGCGTCGGTCCCCTCCCGGCTGAACCGGTCCACCAGGTCCTCGATCTGCGACAGGTCCCCCAGCGGGTTCACGCCGCCCGCCGCGTCGTCGTCCCGCAGCATCCGCACCATCCGCCGCATCGACGCGAGCGCGGCCAGGCCCGCCTCCTCGATGTCCGCGAACGACTTCAGCGGGTCGGTCGCCGCCACCTGCCCCGCCTGCGCCAGCACCACCATGCCCGTGACGTGGTGCGCCACGAAGTCGTGCATCTCCCGGGCCAGCTCCAGCCGCTCGGCCCGGCGCACCTCCTCCTGCGTCTCCCGCCGCAGCTTGTCCATGGACCGCAGGTACGCGCCAAAGCCGATGACGCTGAGCATCGCCATGACGATCAGCGCCGTCCCGCCCACCGCCGAGCCCTCGATCACGAACAGACGCGACCCGATCGTCATCACCGCGGCCCCGGTCGCGAACGCGACCCACCGGCCCGGCGCGGCGTCCCAGTGGCGCACCGCGAACAGCATGAGCAGGCCCAGCGCGAGCAGCTCCGCGGTCCCCACGCCGCGCACCTCCCCCTGGTCGTACGCCACGTCGATCCCGGTCGCGGCCATCGACGCGAGCGCCGCCGCCGCGATCCACCGCTTGCGGCCCGGCCCGTAGAACGTGTACACGCCGATCGCGAACAGCGACGTCGCGATCTGCACCCACGACACCCACGACACGAACGGCGGCCGCTCGTCGGGGAGGCTGGACATCGACTCCGCGAGGAGCACCAGCAGCAGGCCCGAGACGGTGGCGATCTTGAGCAGCCGCATCACGAGCCGGTTGAAGCGGCCGCTCGCGGCCGCCCTGGGAGCGTTCATGGGCTCGAAGGTAGCCCGGATCCGGGCGTCCTCGGTCGAACGGCCGACCCGCGCCGCCCGAAACCCGTCGCCGAGCCGAAGCGGACGGACCCCTCCCGCGGCGAGGCTTGCACCATGAACGGATTCCTGGAAATCGGCACCGCCCTGGGCCTCGTGCTCACCGCGGTCTTCCTCATCGCGGGCACCGCAGTGTCCTTCCTCCCCGACCATCCCTTCTCCGACCGCCGGAAGGCCCGCCGATGAGACCCCCCATGCTCAGTGCCCGCGCCCTCGTCAAGCACTTCGGCACGGCCCCCGCGCTCGACGGCGTCGACTTCGCCGTCGCGCCCGGCGAGTCGGTCGCCGTCACCGGGCCCTCCGGGTCCGGGAAGTCCACGCTCCTGCACTGCCTCGCCGGGATCATGCGGCCCGACGCCGGGGAGGTCCGCCTCTTCGACGAGCGGATCGACACGCTCTCCGAGCGCTCCCGCAGCCACCTGCGGCGCACCAGGTTCGCGTTCCTCTTCCAGTTCGGGCAGCTCCTTCCGGAGCTGCCCGCCGAGGAGAACGTTGCCCTCCCGCTCATGCTCGACGGCACCTCGCGCAAAGACGCGCTCGGCCCCGCCCGCGAGCAGCTGCGGCGCCTCGGCCTCGAAGGCAAGGAGGGCCGCCGCCCCGGCGAGCTCTCCGGCGGCGAGGCCCAGCGCGTCGCACTCGCCCGCGCCCTCGTGATCAGCCCCGCGGTCGTGTTCGCCGACGAGCCGACCGGCGCGCTCGACCGCGCCACCGGCGACCAGGTCATGGGCGTGCTCCTCCAGACCGTCGCCGACCTCGACGCGGCCCTGGTCGTCGTCACCCACGACCCGCAGATCGCCGCGCGGTGCACCAGGACGATCGAGATCCGGGACGGCCGCCTCGGCGGCGTCCCGCGGGCGGGCAACGGCATCGGGGACCCCGCCGCGAGACGCCCGGTGATCGCCGGAGACGGCCGCTTCGGCCCCGAACCGGTCGCGGAGGTCTGGCGATGACCGAGCTGGCCTGGCGCCTGACCCGGCTCGGCGGGCGCAGCGCCCTCCTGAGCACCGGCCTGACCGCGCTCGCCGTCGCGGTCGCGACGCTGCTGCTCCAGTTCGCCGTGGCGGGGAACTTCGCGTTCGACGCCCGCGCGGACCGCACCACCTGGCGCGACGTGCCCGAAGCCGACACCGGCTCGGTGCTCCTCGCGACCGCTTCCGACCATTACGGCGGCGACTCGGTCACCCGAGTCGACCTCGCTGCGCTGGCCGGCGACGCGCCCGCGCCGCCCGGCATGGACGCGTTCCCCGCTGTCGGCGAGGTGTGGCTGTCCCCGGCCGCGGCCGACCTCCTCGACGGCGTCCCGGACTCGGACTTCCTGGCCCGCTACGGCGACGTCGAGGTCGCGGGCGAGCTCGGGCCGGAGGCGCTCGCGCACCCGAACGAGCTGGTCGTGGTCGTCGGGCGCAGCGCGGACGACCCGGCGATGGCCGCGGAGCGGTCGAACGCCGACACGGTCTCGCCGCGAGTCGTGGACGGCTTCGGGGGCGGGCAGCCGGACACGGTCTACGGGTTCTACCTGATCCTCATGGTCCTCGCGGCGATCCTCATGGCCGTCCCGGCGGCGGTGTTCGGCGCGGCCGCGGCCCGGCTGACGGTGTCGCGGCGCGACGAGCGGCTCGCGACGCTGCGGCTCATCGGCGCGACCCCCGGGCAGGTGATGCGGTTGACGCTCATCGAGACCGTGCTCGCCGCGGTCGCCGGTTCGATCGCGGGCACGGTCCTGTGGATGCTCGCGACGCCGCTGGTGGCGCTCATCCCCATCGACGGCGGCCGCTGGTTCACCGCCGACCTGTGGGCGGGCGCGCCCTGGATGGCGGTCGTCGCCCTCGCGGTCCCGGTCCTCGTCGCCGTCTCGGCCCTCGTGGGCCTCCGCGGCGTCGTGATCAGCCCCCTCGGTGTGGCCCGGCGCGTGAAACCCAAGGGCCTCAAGGCGATCCGGGTCCTGATCTTCGCGGGCCTCGCGGTGCTGTTCATGATCGCGACGCAGCTCGTCGGCGGCAGCATGATCGCCGTGGCGATCCTCATAGGACTGTTCGCCGCGACGCTGGCCGCCGTCAACCTCATCGGCCCCTGGCTGGTCCAGCGCCTCGGCCGCACCCTGGCCCGCACCGCCCGCGGCCCCGCCCGGCTCCTGGCGGCCCGCCGCCTCGCCGAGGACCCGAAGGCCGCCTGGCGCACCGTGTCCGGCGTCGCCATCGCGGGCTTCGTCGCAGGGTCGGTCGCCCTCTTCCCGATGCTCGTGACCGACACCGGGACGCAGGCCACCGAGTCGATCGCCGCGATGGTCCCCGCAGCGGACGCCGACGCCCTCGCCGCGACCCTCGCCGCCGAACTCGGCGACCGGGCCGACGTCGCCGTCGTCGACAGCAGCGGCTACCTCACCGCCGGCTCCGGCTCGGCCGTCATCGAGGCGACCACCTCGGGCACCGACCTCGAAGCGGTGCGCAGCACCATGACCGCGGTCCTCCCCGGCGACGCGCCCGAACGCGAGATCGACTCCAGCCTCATGTCGAACCGCATCGTCAGCTCGGTCCGCACCGGCGTCACCGTGGTCCTCGCAGTGGTCTTCATCACCGCCGCCGTCTCGACGGCGATCAGCGCCATCGGATCGGTCCTCGACCGCCGCCGCACCTACCGACTCCTCCACCTCGCCGGGACCCCGCAGCAGGTCCTCGACCAGGCCCGACGCCAGGAGACCCTGCTCCCGCTCGCCTTCCTCGGCGGCGCCTCGGTCCTCACCGGCATGGCCCTGACCGCCCCGGTCATCGGCGTCATGGGCTTCGACGCCAGCGGCGCCCTCATCCTCGGTGCGACCCTCGCGGCGGGAACGGCGTCGGTGATCGCCGCAGGCGCCCTGGCCAGGCCCCTGCTCCGGTCGGTCATGCAGGACGTGAGCCCCAGGCCCGACTAGCGCTGCCGATGTGAGGGGTTTCGGACGGGATGCCCACCCTCGCGCTGTTACGTCGTGCGGGAATGCGGGGCGCGGCGGGCGCGGGGGTGGGGCGGCGGGGTACAACTGATGGTGTGATGGTTAGGTTCGCCTAACCATGCTTCTCCAGGCGGGGCCGATTGCGCGGCTCGGGGGCCCTGCCGAACGGAGTCGTGAGCCGCCTGACCGAAGGAGCCCGAATGGCTGAACGTCGTGAGCGCAGGAGCCCGATCCTCAAGACCGCCGAAGTCGTGCGGACCGAGCGGGTCACCCCGCACATGATCCGCGTGGTCCTCGGCGGCGACGGTCTCGCGGACTTCCAGTGCGGCGACTTCACCGACCACTACCTGAAACTCCAGTTCCCGGTCGAGGGCGTCGCCTACCCCGAGCCCTTCGACATGGCCCGCATCCGCGAGGAGCTCCCGCCCGAGCAGTGGCCGGTCACCCGCACCTACACCGTGCGCCGCTGGGACCCCGCCGCCCGCGAGCTGTGGATCGACTTCGTCTACCACGGCGACGAGGGCGTCGCCGGCCCCTGGGCCGCCAAGGCCGAGCCCGGCTCGCTGCTGCGCTTCGCCGGACCCGGCGGCGCCTACGCGCCCGCCCCGACCGCCGACTGGCACCTCCTCGCCGGGGACGCCAGCGCGGTCCCCGCCATCGCCGCCGCCGTCGAGAGCCTCGCGCCCGGCGCGCGCGCCCACGTGTTCCTGGAGGTCGACGGACCGGACGAGGAGCAGCAGTTCAAGTCCGCGGGGGACGTGACCGTGACGTGGCTGCACCGGGGCCCGGAAGCCCTGGGGCGCAGGCTGGTCGACGCCGTCCGCGGGTTCGAGTTCCCGGCGGGCGACGTGCACGCGTTCGTGCACGGCGAGGCCGGGTTCGTCCGCGAGATCCGCCGCTACCTGCGTTTCGAGCGCGAGCTGTCGCGCGAGCGGATGTCCGTCTCGGGGTACTGGCGCTCAGGCCACGACGAGGACGGCTGGCGCTCGTCGAAGCGCGAGTGGAACGCCGTGGACGAGGCCGACGAGGCGAAGGCCGCCACCGGCGCCTGAACGCCGCCTGAGCCGCCCGCTCAGTCCGCTCCCGGGGACTCGGTGCCCGCGTCCGTGTAGCTGTCGGGGTTCGCGGCGTCGCTCTTGACCCATTCGGGGTTCGCGGCCATCCACGCGTCGAGCGTGTCGTTCTGGATCGCGAGCCACAGGGACGCCGCCGCCTCCGCTTCGGGCCCGTCGTGGATGCGCTCGATGTCGCCCCACTCGGTTTCCTGCTCGGAGCTGGCGGGGACGCGGACCGTCGTCATCGTGCTCGGGTCGATGTTGCGGAGGTTGATCGCGAGGTCGGCGATCGACAGGTCGTCGGGCCGGTCGATGCTCACCTTGTCCTCGCCGAAGCCCTCCAGGAGCTCCGTGAGCTTCGCGGGGTCCTGGAGGTAACCCTGCTCCTTGGCCTTCTCCAGGAGCGACTTGATGGCCTGCTGCTGGAAGTTCTGCCGCGCGTAGTCCCCGTACAGGCCCAGGTCGTAGTCGATCTGGTCGTAGAACTGGTAGCGCTGGCGCACCAGGTCGAGGGCCGCCTCCTGGTCGTACTCGTGGCAGCCCTTCTCGAAGACGCGGTCGGTGTGGTGGGACTGGAACTCCTTCCAGGTGCAGATCTCGACGGTGCCGACGAGGTCGACCATCTCGATGAACCCGTTGAAGTCGGCGGTCGCGCCCAGGTGGAAGTCGAGGCCGGTGAGGTCGTGGACGGTGCTCACGACGTTCGCGCGGGTCACGTCCCAGTCGTCGGAGATCGACGCGGCGTGGTTCAGCTTGTTCTGGCAGGGGTTCCCGTCGAAGGCGGGCCCGCAGTCGGGGATGTCCACGAGGAGGTCGCGGGGGAGGGACACCATGGTCGCCTGGGTGAGGTCGCCGTTGATGTGGACGATGATCATGGTGTCGGAGCGGGTGGAGCCGCCCTGCTTGTCCGTGCCGAGGACGAGGATGTTCAGGGGCCCCTCGATGTGGTCGACGTCCATCTCGGCCTGCGCGTCGCCGAGGATGTCCTCCTGCGGGATCACGTCGTCGGCCTTGTTGACGCCGTACTGGGCGATCGCCGCGGTGCCGCCGGCGACGACCATGGTCACCGCACCCGCGTACGTCATGAAATGGGCCCACCAGGGCGCGCCGCTCTTGCCGGCCATGCGTCTCCAAGCGTCGTCGGAAGTGTTCCGACTCTAGAGACGCCGCGGGCGCGCCCGGGCGTTGCCGCTAGTCGGCGGTCGACTCGGAGGCGCCGTCCCCGGAGGGGGTCTCGGTGGTGGGGGTGGTGTTGTTGCCGGTCTGCTTGACCCACTCGGGGTACTGGGCGATCCACTCCGTCATCGTGTCGTTCTGGAGGGCCTCCCAGAGCGCGTCGGCGGCCATCTGCTGCTCCCCTTCGGCGATCACCTCCGAGGAGCCGACCTCGGTCTCCTGGGACGTCGCGGGGACGCGGATCGAGGTGATGTCCTCGGGGTTGAGGTCGCGGAGGTTGAGGGCGAGGTCGATGGTGGAGAGGCCGTCGGGCATGTCCATCGTCAGCTTGCCTTCGAGGCCGTCGAGGACCTGGGTGAGGCGGGTCGGATCGGAGGCGTAGCCGTCGGCCTTGAGCTCCTTGATGAGCGCCTTGATGGCCTGCTGCTGCATGGCCTGGCGGCCGTAGTCGCCCCACAGGCCGGACTCGTAGTCCTCCGGTTCGTCCCAGGGGTAGCGCTGGCGGATGAGGTCGAGGGCCTCTTCCTTGTTGTAATAGTTGCAGCCTTCGGGGAAGACGCGCTTGTCGCCGTGGATCGACTGGATCTCGTGCCAGGGGCACAGCTCGATCTCCTCGACGAGGTCGACGAGGTCCATGAAGCCGTTGAAGTCGACGGTGGCGCCGATGTGGAACTCGACGCCGGTGAGGTCGTAGATCGTCTGCACCACGTTCGCGCGCGTGACCTCCCAGTCGTCGGAGATCGACGCGGCGTGGTTGAGCTTCTGCATGCAGGTGTTGTTGCCCCAGTCGGGGCCGCAGTCGGGGATCTCGACGTAGAGGTCGCGGGGGAGCGACACCATCGAGACCTCGGTGAGCTCCTTGTTGACGTGCACCATGATCATGGTGTCCGAGCGGGTCGAGCCGCCCTGCTTGTCGACGCCGAGGACGAGGATGTTCAGGGGGCCCTCGATGTTCTCGACGTCCATCTCGGCGCGGTTGTCGCCGAGGATGTCCTCGGACTCGATGGTGTTGTTGGCCGTGTAGGCGGCGTACTGGGCGATCCCGGCGGTGGCGCCGGCGACGACCATGGTGACGCCCCCGGCGTACATCATCAGGTGGGCCCACCAGGGTGCGCCGCTCTTCACTGCCATGAATCCCCCAGGGTCCGGACGGCCTCGACCGCGATCGTCTCGTTGTGGCGACGCCCCCCGGCCGCGCCCCGCCCCAGGCTAATCGGCGGTCTCTGACGCGCCGTCGGTAGGGGGTGCCGACGTGGTGCCGCCGGTCACGCCCGTGCAGTCGGGGGCGGAGTCCCCGGACAGCCAGGTCGGGTTGGCGCACGCCCATTCGTCGAGCGTGTCGGTCTGGATCGCCTCCCAGAGGGCCTCGGAGGCGGTCTGCTCGTCGGTGCCCTCGTGGATGATGACGTACGAGGTGCCGTTGATGGAGCCCTCGGAGGACGGGGTGCCGATCGAGAGGATCTCGTTCGGGTCGACGTCCTTCATCTGCGTGATCATGTCGACCAGGTTGTAGCCGCCGACGTCGACGGTGAGCGCGTCGCCGAAGGAGTTCAGCAGCTCCACGGCCTTCACCGGGTTCGTCGCGTACCCGAGCTCCTTGGCCCGCTCCAGGATCTTCTTGATGGCCTGCTGCTGCATCTTCTGGCGCCCGAAGTCGCCCCACGTGCCGTTCGCGTAGTCCTCGTCCGAGTCCCAGCCATACCGCTGGCGCACCAGGTCGAGCGCGTCCTTCTTGTCGTACTCGGCGCACCCGGCGGGGAACGTCTTGTCGGTGTGGATCGAGGTGATCTCGTGCCACGGGCACAGCTCGATCGTGCCCAGCTCGTCGACCATGTCGAGGAAGCCCTCGAAGTTCGCGATGGCGCCGCCGTTGAACTCGACGCCCGTCAGGTTCGTGATGGTCTCGGCGGTGTTCTGGAACGACTCGCCCCAGTCCTCGGAGTACGCGAACGCCTCCGTCAGCTTCGTCTGGTCCGCGGGGACCCCCGAGGGGATGTCCACGAGCAGGTCGCGCGGCAGGGAGATCATCGAGACCTGCGTGAGGTCCTCGTTGATGTGGACGATGATGTCGGCGTCGGTGCGCGCCTCGCCGCCCGCGTCCACGCGCTCGTCGGTGCCCAGGACGAGGAAGTTCAGCGGCCCCGTGATCGGCTCGCCCTCCTCCACCTCGACGCCCTGGTCGCCGAGGAGGTCCTCCTGGTTCACCGCGTTGTTGACCAGGTTGAGGCTCACCTGCGCGGCGATGGCGCCGCCGCCGGCGACGACCATGACCATCGAACCGGTGATGACCATCGCCTTCGCCCACCAAGGCGAGGTCGCCCTGGCGGCGTGCTTGATCGGGTCGCCCATTGCCTCTCCCGGAACTACGAGTGGGGGTGTCGCGGCGCAGCCGGGGGGGCTGGCCCGCTCTGCGGGGAACACGCGTGGTCTCCCGGCGGGGTTGCGTTCACCGAACAGTAGTTCATGTTCACCCGGTAACCGCCTCGTGCACCGCCCCCGCGGGCCTTGCGACCGGTCGAAACGGGACTACCAGAGCGAATACAGTATGACGCCTGCCACAGCGGCCGCGAGCATGAACGCGATTCCGAGCTTCGGTCCACTCCATGGACGGTCCGCGACCACCCGGCCCGTCTCGCCGTGGACCGCGACCATGCGCCGCCGCCCCCGGTGCGGGTACGACGCCAGCCACACCGGCAGCAGCACCAGCCGGTACCCCAGCCCCGCGTACGACGTGTCGATCACCGGCACGTGCTGGGCGTCCCCGCCGACCAGGCCCCGCACCTCCCGCTCCACCGCCGCCGCCATCCGGGCCTTCGCCAGCTCCAGGCCCACCTCCGGCTCCAGGTCGTACCGCTGCACCCACCGGCCCTCCAGCAGCCCCGGGTCGAACGCCACCGCGTCGCCCAGCGTCCAGTCCCGCGCCAGGTCCTCCAGCATCCGCGCGTCCACCCGCACTGTCGCCGCGACCGCCACGTCGGTGAACGACCGATCCACCGTGCCCGCCGCCGGACTCCACCGCACGCCCCGCACCCGCGAACCCCGCTCCGCCCCCGCCCGGCCCGCCTGCGACCACTCGTAGTCACCCCGCGCCGCCCGGTACCGCGAGCGCGTCCACGCCCCCCACACCCAGTGCGGCAGGTACGCGGCCCGGAACGACTCCGACTCGTCCACCCGCCGGAACGCCCGCGGCGCCAGCCACCGCCGCCGCGCCCGGTCCCGCAGCAGCCGCCGCGCCGTCGCCCGCTCGATCCTGAACGGCACCAGCGCGTCGGGCACCGTGATCGGCTCCGGCGTGTCGTCCGCGTACCGGGCCTTCGCCTTGGGCGCCAACGCCGCCCAGTCCGGGTCGACGAGCCGCCGGGCCGCGGGCCGCCCGTGCAGGGACGTCCCGCACGCGTCGCAGGCCAGCACCGTCGCCCCCGCGGCCACCGCCAGGGGCTCACCGCAGGACGTGCACGGACACGCAGGGAGCAAAGCCCACCGTCCTTCCATCTCGGGTCCTGCCCCGACTCTAAGCTCCCGACCGGCCCGCCGGACGGAAATGCTTCGCGCCCATGACCATCCGGGTCGTCGGAGTGCGGCCCCTCCCACCTGCGGCACTGGATATATCGCCGCAGCGGTGGCAGGATAGACGCGTGACGCCACGGAGGGAGCTCACGTCAGCGCGTGATTATGCCGACCAGTACCGGCGTCTGCGCGGACTCATGCGGTCCGGCCAGGTGGCCGAGGCCGTCAGCGAGGCGACCTGGATCGTCTACAACTCCGAGACCGCCCAGCAGCGCGCCCAGGCGTGGCTGTTCATCCTCCAGGGCCAGATCTCCCAGCGCGCCATCGACAAGATCCCCGGCACCATCGACCAGGCCGGCACCGCCGTCGCCCGCTGCCGCGACCCCCGCCTCGACGGGAAGTACCACGCGCTGGCCGCCTGGTACTACCACCACCACATCAAGTCCCTCGACTTCACGGCCCAGCGGCTCGTCCTCTCCTCCCGCGCGCTGCGGTCGATGACCGAGGCCAGCCAGGCCGCCGTCGACGCCTGGTACGACCTCGCGGTGATCCTCTCCAACTGCGGGTACCAGCAGCAGGCCGCCGGGGCCCTCGACCAGTGCCACACGCTCGCCGAGCGCGCCGGCGTCACCAGGTCCTCTGTGGAGGGCGTGGAGATCCGGGTGCGCGACGCCCTGCTGCGCTACTACACCGGCGACCCCCGCGCCTGCACCGGACTGCTCCGCCAGGAGCTGCGGCGCGTCAAGCCGAACCTCCACGACCTCGACACGCGGGAGCTGGAGTGGGTGCACTACGCGCTCGCGCGCCTCTCGCTCCTCGGGTTCAGCGAGCAGTGGTCGGTGGAGCACCTGCTCCCGGAGGAGACGTCGTCGGTGGAGGCGATGGACCTGCGGACGATGGCCCGCGCGTCCCGGCTCATCGCGCAGGCCCGGGGCCTGGAGGCCCTGGAGGTCCTGGAGGCGCGCGACATCGGCGACGAGACGCTCGGGGTCATGGAGCCGCAGCACCTGCGGTCGCTCGCGCTGGTCGCGAAGGGCGACCACGCGGCGTCGATCCTCGCCGCGCACGCCACGACGTACGCGCTGTACAAGCAGATCAACGAGTTCCACACGATCTACCTCGCGTCGGCGGCGGCCCTCGTCGACCACGACCAGCTGCGGCGCGCGGCCGCGGGCTGGGCCGACCGGGCGAACACCGACGAGCTGACGGGCCTGCCGAACCGGCGGCGCCTCGACGCGTTCCTCTCCGACGTCGAGGGCGACGGGATGATCGCGGTCCTCGACCTCGACGGGTTCAAGGCCGTCAACGACACGCACGGCCACCAGGCGGGAGACGCGATCCTCCAGCGGCTCGCCGCGCTCCTGTCGAGCGTCGTCAGGTCCGGGGACCTGTTGGCGCGCACCGGCGGCGACGAGTTCATCATGGTCCTCCCCGGCGCCTCGGAGTACGACGCCGACGCGGTCTCCCAGCGCATCCGCGTCGCCGTGGCGGCCGAGAACTGGGAGTACTCGGTGCCCGGCACGCCCGTGGACGTCTCCATCGGCTGGGCCCGCCTGGCCGCCGGCGGCAACCCGTCCCAGACCCTCTGGGCCGCCGACCAGGCGATGTACCAGATGAAGCGGTCCCGGAAGGGCCTTTTAACTCCTGACGACGACCTGGAGGACTTCGGCGAGGTCTACTGGCACGGGTCGTAGACCGTGTCGAGGTCGACTCCGGCTACGGCGCCCCAGAAGCCCTCTTCGGCGTAGTGGGCGCAGGCCGCGGCCTTGTTGGCGGGGTCGGCGGCGTAGTCGACGGCGAGGACGAGCTTCCCGGCGTCGTGGACGGCGCGGGTGTTGTCGAGGTTCTCGGCGCACCAGTCCTCGTCGCAGGGGGTGTCGGCGTTGAGGAACCAGAGCTCTTCGATGCCGATGCCGTCGATGGCGTCGAGGTAGCCGTCCTGGTCGATGAGCTCGGGCGAGTTCTGGGGGAGGATCGCCAGGTCCGCGCCGGCGTACTCGTCTGCCGCGATGACGAGGTCGGCCATCTTGCGGGCGAGGGTCTCGCGGGTCTCGCCGGGGACCGTGGCGAGGTCGATCTCCTCGTAGGCGTTGGGGACGTCGAGGTAGACGCCGTCGAACCCGGCGGCCGCGGCCTGGTCGAGGCGGGGCCGCATGACCAGGTCCCACCAGTCCTGCTCCCAGTACTTGACGAAGTACTCGTCGGGCCAGTCGCCCCACTGGTTGAGGATGAGGTCCGCACCGCTGGCGGCGACGGCGTCGTACTCGGGGCGGTAGGTCTCGATGGAGCCCATGGTGAAGTAGGCGTAGACGGTCTTCCCGGCCTCGTGCAGGGCGCCGATCTCCTCGGCGGTCCAGTAGCCGTCCCCGCCGTCGCGGGCCAGGTCGACCACGGCCGTGGGCTGGGGCGCGGCGGCGACCGCGTCGAGGGTGCCGTCCTCGTAGCCGGACAGCTGGTAGAGCCAGCTGCCGGGGGCGGCCTCGGCGCTGTCCTCGGTGAGCGGCTCGCCGAGCGGGTCGGCGTTGACGTCCGGGGTGCAGGCGGCGAGGAGGAGCGGCACGGCGAGCAGCGCGGCGGGGAGGCGTCTCATGCCAGAAGCATAAGCGCGCCACACAATTCGGACACTCACGCACTGCCTATGGCCTCGGCGACGGCCTCGACGGCGAGGGCGCGGACGACGTCGACCGAGGCGGGGAGGGTGCCCGTGGACGCGGCGATGAACGCGTCGCCGTCCATGCGGGTGTGCACGGGGCTGATGGCCTTCGCCAGGCCGTCGTGGGCGCCCTGCGAGACGAGCGCGCACTCGACCTTGTCGAGGCGGGCGTTGGTGACGACGGCGCCGATGGTGGTGTTGCGCCCGAACGCGCCGGACGCGAACCCCTCGGGGTGCAGCAGCTCCCGGTCGAGCGGTCCGGGCTCGCCGAACGCGTTGACGGCCACGAGCGCGGCGACGACGACCGGTCCGGCGGCGACCGCGGCGGTGCGCAGCCCTGACGGGAGGGTGACCCCGCGCCACTGGCCGACGGTGGCGCCGCGGCCGGCGCCCACGGGGCCGTCGAGTGCGGGCTCGAACGGCGCCATGGCGGCGTCGCACGCCTCGTAGCCCTGGGCGGCGCCCGGGACGGTGCCGGTGCCGTCGAGGTCGTAGAGGCCCAGCGCGGGCACGATCGGGACGGGGCCGCCGGGGGTGGGGACGCCGCGGCCGCGCTCGGCGAGCCACTGCATGACGCCGTCGGCGGCGGCGAGCCCGAACGCGGAGCCGCCGGTGAGCAGGACCGCGTCGATCCCGGCGTTGGTGCGGAGCGGGTCGAGGAGCTCGATCTCGCGGCTGGCGGGCGCGCCGCCGCGGACCTCGCCGGAGGCGAGCACGGCCTCCTCGAACAGCAGCACCGTGCAGCCGGTGTGCTCGCCGGTCCAGTGTCCGACGCGAACTCCCAAGTCCCGCATCCGGACAGCGTACCGCCAGGGGGCTCCGCGGCGCCCGCGGAATTCGATAACCGAACGGTAACTAAGTGCTTTGTGGACAGTGTCGCGCACTACATGTGACCCACGCGAAATCCCTGGATTTCCCTGGCCGAAGGCGCTTACCATTGATTCCAGAGGCACGGAGATGCGGAGCCGGAACGGCGAACCCGAACCGCTTCCGCCAGCGGCCTCCCGAAGCGGTCCAAGGCGATCGCGACGGTCCCCCGCCGTCGACAATGGCGTCATCGACGAGCGGTTCCCCCTTCAGAGATCCACGATCCGGCGTACCCCGCCGGGAAGGAATCAGCAATGAACGAGCTCGTTGGAGCTTTCCTCGCAGTCGACGCCGCCAACACCGCCGCCACCTCGGCCCTGCCGAACGCGCCGGTCGTTGACGACGGACGGGCCGACAAGCCGTATGTCTTCGGCGTCACCCGCCCCGAGAAGGTCCGCCTCTCGACCGCCGGCGCCCTGCGCCGCGTGGCCGACCGCGTCGAGGGCCGCGCCCTCGCCGGCCTGGCCCGCTAGGTCCGAGGCGAGCGCGCCCACAAGGCGCCGCGCCCGACTGCACAACTCAACCCACCGAACGCGACGCGCCGGCCTCTGGGCCCGGCGCGTTTCGTCCGCCCGGACACGGGAGCGGGCCCCGGCCGATTCGGCCGGGGCCCGCGTCTGCTTCTACCTGCGCGCGCAACGCGTCTCGATCGCGATCGCGCCGCTCAGCCGCGGGTGCGGCCCCGCACCGGGGCCGTCCCACGAGGCGGCGGGCTCCAGCCGGAGCAGGTCCGGCGACGCGGGGTCCCAGCCGGGCGTGCCGATCTGGAACGCGAGCTCGGCCGCGTCGATCGCGGCGGCCCCGTAGGCGCACGCGCAGACCGCGGTCGACGCGGGCGCGTCCGCGTCGACCAGGTAGTCCACGGGCCCGGTGAGGGTGAATACCTGACCGGGCGCGTCCGGGAAGTCGAGGAAGTAGCAGGAGACGCCGTTCCAGTTGTCCCCGCTGCTGATCCGCAGGCAGTTGTCGTAGTCCGCGGTCGCCTCGGCCCCGTCGACGGGCCAGCCGTCGGCGGTCGAGCCGCTGAACGTGACGACCACGGCGGCCGTGTCGGCGGGCAGCGGCGCCTCCTGGCGGAACCGCGGCGCCACTTCGACCGCCGCCCCGGGCGCGGCGCCCGTGAACGACAGGTCGGAGTGCGTGTACGGGTGGTACGGGTCGTCCTGGGCCTGCGCGGGCGCGGCGGTGAACGCGGCCGCCAGGGCCGCGAGCACTGCCGCGGCGAGGACCGCCGCGGGCCGGTGCGATGCCTTCATGGGGTTGCTCCTTCCGTCCGTCACTGAAACGAACTGGTGCCGCTACCGGTTGCGACGGCGGAGTCGAACTTCCGGTGAACACGGAGCGGGCGCCCGGCCTGTGGGGGCCGGGCGCCCAGCGGGTTCCCTCGGTGGTCTTCCGGTTCGCTATGCGGCGGTGGTGATGCGGCGCTTGCGGGCCGCGAACGCCAGGCCGGTGCCGGCGGCGAGGACGGCGCCCGCACCGCCGAGGAGCACCGTCATGGACGAGCCGGTGGTCGGCAGGTTCGGCGAGCCGCCCGCGTTGACGCTGAACACGGCGTCGTTGTCGGCCGGGTCGGCCTCGAAGCCGTCCTCCTCGTACTGGCGGGCCACCACGGCGAGCGTCCCGTCGTTCGCGGAGGCATCGCCGGTGACCTTGACGCGCACGTCCAGTTCCAGGGTCTCCCCGGCGGGCAGCGCGTCGAAGAAGCACGCGAAGTCGAGCCCGGAGAGGTCTTCGAGCGGCAGCAGGTCCGCCCACTCGGCGGCGTCGGGGCAGGTGACGTCCTCGTCGTCGATCGCGACGAGCTCCAGGCCGGCCGGCAGCGCGCCGAGGACCGCGTAGGAGCCGGTCTCGTCGAAGAACCGCACGGCGTCCGCCGGTCCGGCGTTGGTGGCCGACACGGTCACGGTGGTCTCCGTGTCCTTGGCGCCCTTCGCGTTCGCGTTGGCGACCGACAGGTCGTACTGCTGCGCGCCGCTCTGGACGTTGATGTAGCCGGTGAACGGGTTGCTGTACTCGTCGGGGCCGTCGGAGGCGGTGAGGCCCATCAGGTTCTCCGAGCCCTCGTCCCAGGTGACGCCGCCGTACCCGGCGAGCCCGTCCTCGTCGACCGGGAACACCTCGTACTCGCAGTCGCAGTACCAGTAGGGGCCGGGCAGGCCCGCGTCGAGCGCGTAGTCCACGGGCGAGAGCGCGAACGCGGTCCCGGGCTCGTCGGGGAAGTCGGTGATGACGCAGGTCGCGCCGGGGCCGCCGAAGGCGCCCTCGGTGCAGTTGTCGTACCCGGCGGTCACCTCGACGCCCTCGATGACGGCGAAGTCGGGGCCGGTGAGGACCGCGACGACCGCGGCCGTGTCGGCGGGCAGGGCCACCTGCTGGAGGACCTCGGCCTCGACCGCGACGGAGGAGCCGGGCGCGACGCCGGTGTAGTCGGCGATGCCGTGCAGGTAGGGGGCGTCGTCGTCGGTGCCGACGACCTCGATGGTGTCCTCGCGGACCGCGACGGTCTCGCCGTCGACGGCGAACGTGACGGTGTAGTCGTACTCGCCGGAGACGAGCTCCGCGGTCGGCGCGTACCTGAACTCCCAGAAGGACACCGCGTCGGCGTCCTCGGAGGTGCAGGAGACGGTCGTGGCGGTGTCGTTCACCGGGCAGTCGCTGCCGGTGCCGTCGGGCAGGCCGATCGTGAACGCGTTGTCGAGGGTGTCGAGCTCGACCACGGCCGTGACGTCGTGCTCGCCCGCGGCGAAGTCGTCGCCGAACGCGATGCGCAGGCCGAACTTCCCGGGCTCGTCGCCGAAGGCGATCGGCGAGTAGTCCTCGACGAACACCTCGGTGGGCGTGAAGGTCTGGGCCTGGGCGGGGAGCGCGAACGCGCCCGCCCCGAGGGCGGCGGCGGCCAGGGCGGCCGAAGCGCGGGCGGCGGTCTTGACGGGTGACATGGCTTGGGTTTCCTTTGCGGTGAAACGGATTCGGTCCGTTGCGGGGGTCTTGAGTACTAGACGAGGGGGCCCGCGGATCTGACGCACCCGATCCAGAGTTTTTTCATATTTTGTTGCGGTATGCGAAGAGCCCCCGTCCGGCCGGACGGGGGCTCTCGCTTCTCTGGTTCCCTGAGGGTCTACTCGGCGGCGTCGCCGCCGCCCTTGCGCCGGCGCGTCGTGGCGACGAACAGCGCGATGCCGACGACGAGCGCGGCGGCCGCGCCGGTGAGGATCCACGTCAGCGACGAACCGGTCTTCGGGAGCGCCCCGGAGCCGTCGCCGTCGAGCCGGAGCACGGCGGTGTTGTTGGCCTGGTCCGCGTCGAGGTCGCCCGGGTAGTCGGGGTTGCCGAACGCGACGACCTGCACGGACCCGTCGGCGTCGGCGCCCGGGTCGGTCACCTTCACGGTGAGCTCGAATGCGAGATCGCTCTCGGGGCCCATGGCCTCGAAGAGGCAGACGACGTCCGCGCCGTCCAGGTCGGCATCGGGCATCGTGTCGCGGAAGTAGTCCGCGGCGTCGTCCTCGCAGTAGGACCACTCGCCGACCGCCTCGGCGGCGACCGGCTCGACGCCGGCGGGCAGGTCCACGATGAGCGCGTACGAGCCGGGCCCGTCGAACACGGCCGGGGCCGCGGCGGTCCCGAGGTTCCGCACGTCCACCTCGGTCTTGACCTCGTCCCCCTTGCCGCCCTTGACGGTCCCGTCCGAGACGGCCAGGTCGTAGGGGTGCTCGGCGGTGCCGACGTCGATGTACCCGGCGTAGGAGTCGACGAACTCCGACCCGGGGTCGGCGACCGGCTCGATGCCGAACAGGTTCGCCGAGCCCTCGTCCCAGAAGACGCCGCCGAACCAGTCGTCGAGCATCTGCTGGTCGAGCGCCTCGACGGTGTAGGAGCAGCCGCACACGTTCATCGGGCCGGGCGCGGCCGCGTCCACGTCGATGCCGACCGGGTCGCTGAACGTGAACGCGGTGCCCTGCTCGTCCGGGAAGTCGGTGACCGCGCAGTAGACCACCGCGTACTCCTCGGCGAGGCAGTTGTCGTAGTCCGCGACCGGCCGCGCCAGGCCGTTCGAGAGGTAGTCGGCGCCGCGGACGGTGACGACGACCGCGACGGTGTCGGTCGGCAGCGGCCCCTCCTGGAGGAACTCGGGGCTGACCTGGACGGTGGACCCGGGCTCGACGCCGTCGAAGGCGATGTCGCTGTGCCAGTAGGCGAGGCCGTCGGTCGGGGCCACGACCTCCATGGTCTCGTCCACGGTGAGGACGGTCTCGCCGTCCACGGCGATGGTGATCGTGTACGGGTGCTCGCCGGGCGCGGCCTCCGGCTCGGCGGCGTACATGTAGCTGAAGTCCACGGTGCGGTCGGCGTCCTCGGCCGAGCAGTGGAGCAGGCCGGTGGTCGCGTCGGGGCCGCAGCCGCCGTACGACGGGTCGTTGTCGGCCCAGTAGACGACGCCGGTGCTCGGGGCGAGGTCGAACACGGCGGTCACATCGTGCTCGCCTTCGGCGAAGTCGTCGCCGAACACGACGGTCAGGGAGCCTTCGAGCTCCGCGCCGTCGGCGGTGATGAGGTGGCTGCTCGGGTGGACCACGTCCACGGGGACGGGGGCCTGCGCGTACGCGGGGAGGGCGAAGAGCCCGGCGCCGAGGGCGGCGGCCCCGGCGGTCGCGGCCAGGCGCGCGGTGCGCCGGGCCCGGGGGGAGGGAGCGTTCATGGCGGTGTTCCAGACAGGAGTGAGAGGACAGTCCCCTGTGGGCTGTCACTCGCGGGGACTCGATGACTACTAGACGCCGCTCCCCGCCCGCCTGACGCACCCCGCGACGAAGTTTTTCCGTTCCGTAACGCAGGACACACGCGAAAGGCGCCCGTCCGGATGGACGGGCGCCCCTGTTCGCTTGTGCCGCTGAGCCTTCCGGCTACGCCTTCCAGCCCGGGATCGGGAACGCCTTCGTGTGCTCGCGGATCTCCCCGGCGACCACGTCCAGTTCGGCGTCCTTGCCGTCCTTCGCCGCCGAGACGGCCCGGTCGATCCACCCGGCGATGAGGTCCATGTCGTCCTCGGCCATGCCGCGGGTCGTCACCGACGCCGTGCCGATGCGCAGGCCCGACGGGTCGAACGGCTTGCGCTGGTCGAACGGGACCGAGTTGAAGTTCAGCTCGATGCCGGCCGCGTCCAGGGCCTTCGCCGCGGGCTTGCCCGGGATGTCCTTGCTGGTGAGGTCCACCAGGATCAGGTGGTTGTCCGTGCCGCCCGACACCAGGTCGAAGCCGCGCGCCGTCAGGCCCGCCGCGAGCGCCTTCGCGTTCTTCACGATCTGCGCCGCGTAGTCCTTGAACGCCTCGGTCGCCGCCTCGCGCAGCGCCACCGCGATCGCCGCGGTGGTGTGGTTGTGCGGGCCGCCCTGGAGGCCCGGGAAGACCGCCTTGTCGATGGCCTTCGCACGGTCCTCGTCGGAGGTGAGGATCATCGCGCCGCGCGGGCCGCGGAGCGTCTTGTGGGTGGTCGTGGTGACCACGTCGGCGTGCCCCACGGGCGTCGGGTGCGCGCCGCCCGCGACGAGCCCGGCGATGTGCGCGATGTCGGCCATGAGCACCGCGCCGACCTCCTCCGCGATGGCCTGGAAGCCCGCGAAGTCGACGGTGCGGGGGATCGCGGTGCCGCCGCAGATGATGAGCTTCGGCTGCTCCCGGCGGGCGATCTCGGCGACCTCGTCGAGGTCGACGCGCCCGGTGTCGCGGCGGACCCCGTAGGAGACCGCGTCGAACCACTTGCCGGTGGCCGAGACCTTCGACCCGTGGGTCAGGTGCCCGCCCGCGGGCAGGCCCATGCCCAGGACCTTGTCGCCCGGCTTCAGGAACGCCATGTACACGGCCAGGTTCGCAGGCGAGCCCGAGTACGGCTGCACGTTCGCGTACCCGGCCCCGAACAGGGCCTTCGCCCGGTCGATGGCGAGCTGCTCCACCTGGTCGATGAGCTGCTGGCCCTCGTAGTAGCGCCTCCCGGCGTACCCCTCGGAGTACTTGTTGGTCAGGATCGAGCCCGTCGCCTCCATGACCGCCTGGGAGACGTAGTTCTCGGACGCGATGAGGCGGATCTTCTCCGACTCGCGGCGTCCCTCGGCCTCGATGAGCCGCTCGATCTCGGGGTCGGCGGCCGCGAGGTTCGCGGTGAGGGCCTCGTAGGCGTCGGACATGCAATGCTCCTCGCTGATCGGCATGATCTCGCACGGCGACCGGGCAGGTGGCCTTGATGCCCCGAGCATAGCCGGAGGACCCGGCGGCACCCGCGCCCGTTTCCTCACGTGTGGGACGCCGCGACCTGCTTCACCCTCACGCGATCGGCCGTTCGAGACTCCATTGCGTACACGCAGTAGCGTGCGACGTATGTCACCTAGATCCGCCGCGAAGACCGTCGGCGCCGGATTCGCGGTCGCGGCCCTCGCCGCGCTCGCGCAGCTCGGCCTGGCCTACGGCTTCGGGCTCCTCTCCTGGGCCGACGCGGCCCCCGGCGCCGCGGACCCCGTCCTCGACTACCGCTGGAACGCCAACCTCGCATGGGTCGCCTGGTTCGCCGCGGCCTCCTGCGTCGTCGGCGGCCTCGCGTCCGGGGCGATCGGCTCCCGCGCCGCCGCGCACGCCACCCCCGGCACCCGCTTCGCCGCGGTCCTCGCGTCCGCGGCCGGGGCGTTCGCCGTCGGCCCGCTCGTGGCCCTCTCCGCCGAGCAGGGCGCCGTCTCCGACGGCTTCCCCACCGACCCGCTCGTCGCGGCCGGCCTCGGCGCGGCCGTCGGGTTCGCGCTGGCGCTCATCGGGCTGTCGTCCCGCTCGGTCGCCGTGAACGTCGGCGCCTCCGCGGCCCTGGTGTGGATCCTCGCGGTCCTGGCCGTGTTCGTGGACGTCGGCGACCGCGTCTCGCCCGTCACCGAGCTCGGCGTGTGGGGCTCGTGGGCCGCGTCCGACACGTTCCTGGGCACCCGCGGGTTCTCCATCGCGATCCCGTTCGTGACCGGGTCGCTCCTCATCGGCGCCGTGGTCGCCGCGTTCGCGCGCCGCAGCCACATCACCTCCTCCGGGTACCGCATCGCCGCGGCCTCCGGCATCGCCGGTCCCCTCATCGTCACCGTCGCGCACCTCGTCGCCGGGCCCTCCCGGCTCGACAACGCCGAGTCCCTCGCCGTGATGCTCGTCGGCCCGTACGCGGCCATCGCCGGGCTCCTCGGCTCGCTCGTCGTCTGCGCGCTCCCCAAGGCGGGCGGGCAGATCGACGACCGGCCGGAGCCGCGCACCCCCGACGGCCTCACCGAGTCCGTCCCCGGTTGGACCGTCCCCACCCCCGCCTCGGCCTACGACGACGCGAACGACGGCGACACCACCGACCTCGCCGCCCCGCCCGCGAAGCCCAGGCGGCCCACCCGCCGCGAGAAGCAGGCCGCGAAGGACTCCGAGCGCGCCGCCAAGCAGGAGGCGCAGAAGCGCGCCGAATGGGAGCCGCAGGAGGGCGACGACACCCCCAACCCCGACGTGGACTGGGTGCAGGAGCTCAAGGCCGTCGACATGGACGACGAGCCGAAGGAGGAGGCCCCCAAGCCCCGCCGCGCCAAGAAGACCACCGCGCGCACCCGCCGCAAGATCGACTCCGGCGACGCCGAGTCCTAAGCAGCGCAAGACAGAGCGGCCGGGCCCTTTCGGGCCCGGCCGCTCACGCGTCTACACCTCCCACTCGTGGACGGGCCGCCCGTCCGCGGACCTCGCCGCGTAGTCGAGGACCATGGCCCGCAGCGCGTCCCGGCGCTCCAGCCGCTGCCGGTGCTCGGCGACCTGCACGCGCGCCACCTGCCAGGTCGCGCCGTTCACGCCGCGGCGGCACCGCGACTCGATCACCCCGAGGTACCGGTCCGTGTCCCGGGTGCTCACTCCCATCGCCGACAGGCCCTCCGCGGCCTTCGGCAGCAGCTCGTCCAGGACCAGGCGCCGCACCGGCACCAGGCCCAGGCCCGGCCACCACTGGTCCGCGTTGATCCCGTGCCGCGCCGCCGAGCGGAAGTTCGCCGCCGCCCGCGCGAAGTCCATCCGCTCGCTCAGCGGCGTCTCCGCGTCCGCGAAGTGCGCGAGCAGGCCGTAGAACAGCGCCATGTTCGCGCAGATGTCGATCGCCGTCGGCCCCGCCGCGACCACCCGGTTCTCCACGCGCACATGGGGACGCCCCCGGTACACGTCGTACACCGGGCGGTTCCAGCGGTACACGGTCCCGTTGTGGTACCGCAGCTCCTGGAGGCTCGGGACGCCGCCGCCGGCCACGACCGCCGCCGGGTCCTCCTCGTCGCACAGCGGTAAAAGGGGCGAGAAGTGCCGGTAGTTCTCGTCGAACAGGTCGAGCACGCCGCCGATCCACCGCTCCCCGAACCACGCCCGCGGCTTCGCGCCCGCCGTCCGCTGGTTCGCCCGCCGCGTGTCGGTGCCCTGCTCGAACAGGATCACCCGCGTCTCCGCCCACAGCTGCCGCCCGAACAGGTACGGCGAGTTCGCGGCCGTCGCCACCTGCACGCCCGCGAACGCCTGCGCGGCGTTCCAGTGCCGCGCGAAGTCCTCCGGCGCGACCTGCAAGTGGAACTGCACCGACGTGTTCGCCGACTCCGGCGCGATCGACGAGGACGTGAAGTCCACCGACTCCGCGCCCCGGATGTCGATCCGCAGGTCCTCCCCGCGCTGGGACATGATCTCCTCGTTGAGGATCCGGTACCGGCGCGCGGTCGACAGCGCGTCCACGCTCATGTGGTCCGTCGCCAGCGTCGGCATCGTCCCGATCGGGCAGATCTGCACCCCGGCCTTCCCGGCCGCCTCCCGCACCTCCGCGAGCACCGCCGCGAGGTCGCTCTCGTACCAGGACAGCCCGGCGCCGTCGAGCAGCCGCGGCGGGAGGTTCAGCTCGATGTTGAACGCCCCCAGCTCGTGCTGCGCGCCGTACAGGGCGTCCTCGTCGCCCGACGTGTGCAGGTGCTCCAGGACCGCGTCGTTCGCGAACGCCGGGTCGCCGTCGGGCTCAACGAGGTCCAGCTCCAGTTCGAGTCCCGTCATCGGCCTGCCCCGGTCGAGCCGCTCGTCGGCCAGCAGCTGCGCGAGGGCCGCTCGTCCCGCCTGGAGCCTCGCCGAGTATGCCGGGTGATCCCAGTGCTTCAAGGCAGAGCCGGTCACCTCGTCGCCCATATGTCCCTCCCCAGGAATCGAACGTCCATCAACTCTAGGACGCTTGGTCATGCGCTGGCTACCAAAGGAGAAGTTGTTTCGTCCCAAATGGTGTAGGTCGCGCTCATATTAGGGAGTCGTCCGCCGCTGCGGTGTCGGGATCTTGACACAAGCGGGTTCCCCTTGACTGCGGACCGTCGCCGCGCAGGTCGGATGCGTTGCGACCGAGGCCACCCGGCGCCTCCCGGTGCTCCCGATAGGATCGCCGCGTGACCGATCAGCGCCAGTCCCGCGGGCCCGCCGAGTTCTTCGCCGCCAACCGCGGCGGCGGCCTCGTGACCCTGCACCTCGACCAGCGCGGCGGCGCGCTCTTCGCTTACGCCGCATGGCGGACCGGCCTGCGGCCGACCCATCTGACGGTGCTCAACCTGGTGCTCGGGCTCGCCGTCAGCGCCGCCGTGATCGCGTACATCCCGGCCGCGAAGGACGGCGCCCCGTGGTGGCCGGTGGCCCTCGGCGCGCTCGTGCTGTGGCACGCCGCGTACATGCTCGACTGCGCCGACGGCCAGCTCGCCCGGGTCACCGGGACCGGCTCCGACGCGGGCGCGCGGGTCGACATCCTGTGCGACGTGGCGATCCAGGCGTCCGTGGTCGCGGTCGTCGTCGCGGTCGTCGACGCCTACGCCCCTTGGGTTCCCGCGTGGTGCGGGGCCGCGTTCGCGGCCCTGTGGATGACGAACCTGGTCACCGCGGTGATAGCCAAAGAGGACTCGTCGGTGTCGATGGTGACGAGCACGAACATCGTCGTGAAGCTCATCAAGCTGGTGCGCGACTACGGGTTCGTCGTCGCCGTCATCGCCCTCGCGCTCGTACGGCCGGAGTCGATGGCCGCGGTGATGCTGTTCTTCGGGGCCGTCAACGGCCTGTTCCTCCTGGCGAGCATCGCCACGAGCGCGCGGGCCACGCTCCGCTAGAGCAGCTCCTCGTAGATCTCGACGAGCCGCCGCAGCGTCACCTCGGGCGCGAACACCGACTCGTAGCGGGCGCGCGCGTTCGCCGCGTACGACGGGTCCTTCGCGACCTCGTTGATCGCCGCGGCCAGGGCCGCGGGCTCGGGCGCGGCGACGACCCCCGCGGGCGCGGGCGTCCCCTCCCCGGCGATGAACGGCGCCCCGCCCATGCTCGTGACGACGACCGCGCGGCCCGCGGCCAGGGCCTCGATGCCGGAGGTCGGCAGGATGTCCTGCCAGATCGAGGGCACGACGACGGCCGCGGAGGCGGCGACGGCGGCGTCGCGCGCGACCGGGTCGAGCTGGCCCAGGTAGTGGATCTCGGGGTTCGCGGCGGCCGCCTCCTCCACGAGGCCGCGCAGCGGCCCGTCCCCGGCGATCCGCAGCGGCACCGCGGGCTTCGCGATCCTCCACGCCTCCAGCAGCAGCTCCACGCCCTTCTCGGGGACGAGGCGCGCGCCGAACAGGAACCCCTCGCCGAGCGGGGCGACCCCGGGGTCGGCGACGGCGTTCGGCTTGACGCGGATGCGGTCGGGCTCGATCCCGATGCCCGTCAGGTACTCGGCCATGGCGTCGGTGAGGGCGATGAACCGGTCCACGCTCCGCCAGGTGTCCTGGTGGACGCCGAGCGCGACGGCCATCACGGCGCTCTGCGCGCGCGAGCCCCGGTAGCAGGCGTGCTGCACCCCGGGGCCGTTCCAGCGCTTCCCGTGGCAGTCGCGGCAGTCGTGGCCGTCCCTGAAGTACAGCCCGTTCATGCAGTCGTGCCGGTAGTTGTGGATGGTCTGCACCACTTTGACCCCGTGCCGGTGCGCGGTCCTTACGACGGACGGCGACAGCAGCGGGTACGGGTTGTGCAGGTGCAGCAGGTCCGGCTTCTCGCGTTCGAGGACCTCGGCGAGGCGCCGCTGCGTGCCCGCCGCGTGTACGGGCGAGGCCGCGAGCAGCGCCTTCTTGTGCGCCGGAAGGGAACCGATCTCGTCGGAGGAGCGCAGGAACGGAACCACCTCCACGCCCGCCTCGCGCAGCGCGCCGATCTCGTAGTCCACGATGACGTTCTCGCCCGAGGGCTGCGCCGAGGAGTACCGGTTGTGCGCGATGACGATCTTCACGGGCATCCTTCACGGCAGGGGTGGCGGGAACGGCTTTCAGCTCGGCCGAAGATACCGCAGGAGCCGAATAGGTGTAGGTTGTCGGGTACCGTGTCGGCGGGCCGCCCGGTGATCAGGAGACGCAGCGTCGATCTCCGCCCGCGGACACTCACCTCCACCGTAAGCTGACGACCGCAGGGATGTGCAGTGGCTACGAGCCTGGAACGTCCAGCAAACAATATCCAGGGAAGCGGCAGTGTTCCGTACGGACGGACGGGGACCCAGGTGGCCGGTACTCGCGTAGGCGGCGACCCGCAGCTCGTCACCAACGGCGCCACCCGCCGCACCTGGCGGCGCCTCGTCCGCGCCTCCAACTGGCACCGCTACTACCAGGGCGCCCTCGTCGGCGCCGACCTGCTCGCGGCCCTCCTCGCCACCGTCATCGCCGTCAACCTCACCCACTCCCCGAGCGCCGGGTTCGACACCGACGACCAGCTCCACTTCTTCTACCTCACGGTCTGGCTGATCCTGCCCCTCGCGTGGCTGCTCGCCCTGTGGGGCACCGGCTCCTACGACCGCCGCTACTTCGGCATGGGCAACGAGGAGTTCAAGCGCGTCACCCGCGCCGCCATGTTCATGCTGGCGCTCGTCTCGTTCGCGGCCCTCACGTTCAAGGCCGACGTCTCCCGTGTCGCGGTCGCCGTCCTCCTCCTCTCGGCCGCCGCGCTCGTCATCGGGTTCCGCTACGGCGCCCGGTACGGCCTGCACCGGATGCGCCTCGCGGGCAAGGGCGTCCAGCGCGTCCTGCTCATCGGCGCCTACCCCGAGGCGCTGGAGGTGTACCGGACGGTGCGCCGCGCGCCCGCCGCCGGCCTGGTCCCCGTGGGGATATACGTCACCGAGGGCGCGTCCTCGGTCCGCAACCTCGACACCCCGGTCCCGGTCTTCGCCGGGACCGACGTCGTCACCTGCGCCGAGCGCCTCGAAGCCGACACGCTCGCCGTGTGCGGCTCGGCCTCCGCCGACGCCGCCGACCTGCGTCGCCTCGCCTGGCAGCTCGAAGGCACCGGCCGCGACCTGGTCGTGGCCCCGGCCCTCACCGACATCGCGGGCCCCCGCGTCCACATCCGCCCCGTCGAGGGCCTCCCGCTCCTGCACGTCGAGGAGCCGAAGATCTCCGGGGTCGGCTGGCTCATCAAGAACATCCTGGACATCTCCTCCTCGACGTTCGGCCTCATCCTCCTGTCGCCGCTGTTCCTGGCCGTGGCCATCGCCATCAAGACCGACAGCCCCGGCCCGGTGTTCTTCCGCCAGAACCGGGTCGGCCGCGACGGCGAGACGTTCTCGTGCTGGAAGTTCCGCACCATGTACATCGACGCGGAGGAGCGCCAGGCCGCGCTCATGATGCACAACGAGACCGACGGCCTCCTGTTCAAGATGAAGGACGACCCGCGCATCACCAAGGTCGGCAAGTGGCTGCGCCGCACCTCCATCGACGAGTTCCCGCAGCTCATCAATGTCGTGCGCGGTGAGATGAGCCTCGTGGGGCCCCGGCCGCTCCCGGCCGAGAACGGCGACTTCCTCGGCGACGTGCGCCGCCGCCTGCTCGTCCGCCCCGGCATCACCGGCCTGTGGCAGGTCTCGGGCCGCTCGGACCTGTCCTGGGACGACGCGGTGCGCCTCGACCTCTACTACGTCGACAACTGGTCGCTCACGACCGACCTCCAGATCCTTTTCCGCACCGTCGCCGTAGTATTGCGACGAAAGGGCGCGTACTGACGGGCACACGGGCGTGCGTTGAGCGAATGCACAGCCTGCGCCCAGGTGAACGCCAGGCCAACCCTGATAATCTGGGATCTTGATGACTACTTACGGAACCGGCAGCCGCATCCTCGTGACGGGCGGCGCGGGCCTGGTGGGCAGCCACCTGGTCGACGCGCTCCTCGCGAAGGGCTGCGACGTGACCGCCGTCGACAACTTCGTGACCGGCTCGAAGGCCAACCTCGAACCCCATGAGCGCCTCACCGTCGTCGAAGCCGACGTCACCGAGGGCCTCCCCGTGGGCGACGAGCCCTTCGACGCCGTCCTCCACTTCGCGTGCCCGGCCAGCCCGGTCGACTTCGCGACCCTCCCGGTGGAGATCCTCCGCGTCGACTCCGTCGGCACGCTGCACGCGCTCGACCGCGCGCTCGCCGACGGCGCCCGGTTCCTCATGGCCTCCACGTCCGAGGTGTACGGCGACCCGCTTGTCCACCCGCAGCCGGAGTCCTACTGGGGCAACGTGAACCCCATCGGGGTGCGCTCCTGCTACGACGAGGCCAAGCGCTTCTCGGAGGCCGCCGTCGCGGCCTACCACCGCCACAAGGGCCTCGACGCGGCGATCGTGCGGATCTTCAACACGTACGGCCCGCGGATGCGCCCCGACGACGGCCGCGTCGTCCCCAGCTTCATCTCCCAGGCCCTCGCCGGGGAGCCCCTGACCATCCACGGGGACGGCTCCCAGACCCGCTCGCTGTGCTACGTCGACGACCTCGTCGCGGGCCTGGTGCTGCTCCTGGAGTCCGGCGAGTACGGGCCCGTGAACCTCGGCACGGAGTACGAGCTCACCGTCCGCGAGATGGCCGAGGTCGTACTGCGCCTCACCGGCTCGTCCTCCACGATCGAGTACACCGACCGGCCCTCCGACGACCCCGAGCGGCGCCGCCCCGACCTCGCCAGGGCCCGCGAGCTGCTCGGATACGAGCCGCAGGTCCACTATGAGGCCGGTCTCAAATCCACGATCGACGACTTCGTGGCCCGCCGCTCCGAAGGCGGCATCGCCGTAGCCTGAGCCACAGCGGGCCGCGGCGCCCCGCGTGCGCGGTCCGGCGCGCGGGCGGACACCACGTAAGCTGGCACCATGACGTATTCCGGTTCCAACTACCGCGGCAGCGCCTCCGTGCCCCCCGCGGGCGGCGGGGGCGGCGCGCGCGTCGCCGCCGCGGCGGCCGGCGGCCCGACCCGGCGGGGCCTCATCGGCTCCGGGATCGGCCTCGTGGCCTCCATCGCGGCCACCGGCGGCGGGTTCGCGATCTGGTCCACCGCCAAGACCACCGACGCGGACCTCGACCGCCCGTTCGACCTCGAAGCGATCCCGGACGAGGACCGCCCCGAGAAGCTCAACGCGGCCTTGAACATCCTCATCGTCGGCTCCGACCACCGCGAGGGCAACGACGAGGCCGACGCGCGCTCGGACACGAACATCATCATGCACGTCGCCGAGGACGGGACCGAGGCGTACGGCATCTCGATCCCCCGCGACCTCTACGTGCACGTCCCCGAGTACGCCGAGGCCAGCAACTACCCCGAGTACACCGGGACCGACGCGAAGTTCAACGCCGCGTACGCATGGGGCGGCGTGCCGCTCACCGTCCTCACCATCGAGGACTTCACCGGCGTCCGCATCGACCACGTCGTGGAGATCGACTTCGCGGGCCTCGTCCAGGTCGTGGACGCCCTCGGCGGCGTCACCATCGACATCGAGGCCGCCGACGCCGACGGCTACCTCACCGACGAGCCCGGCGTCGAGTCGATCCACGGCGACCACATGTTCTTCCCCGCAGGCCCGACCGAGCTCACCGGCGAGCAGGCCCTGGACTACGTGCGCCAGCGCAAGCAGTGGAACCGCGGCGACTTCGCGCGCATGCAGCACCAGCAGGACCTCATCAAGGCCATCATGGACTCGGCGCTGAGCGCGGGCGTGCTCACCGACCGGTCCAAGCTCACCAGCTTCATCGACTCCACTTCGGACGCCGTCAAGGTCGACACCGAGTTCAACGTCGTCTCGACCGCGATCAGCCTCATGGACCTGCGCAGCGACGACCTGGTCTTCATGACCACGCCGAACCTCGGCACGGACACCATGGGCGGCGAGTCCGTGGTCGTGTACTCGTACGACCTGGAGAACCCGTCGAACGACAACCCGGAGGCGACGACCCTCTGGGACGCGATCCGCGAGGACACCGTGGGCGCCTGGGTCGAGCAGAACCCGGACCTCGTCGGCGGCGGCGAGGACTAGCAGGATTCGACGCGGGGCCCGGCCTTCCGGCCGGGCCCCGCGTCGTTTCCAGAGGTGCCTCCTGTCGTCCGATGTGGCACTAGTGGTCACCGATTCCGTTGCGGCCATTGGTGCTTGTGCGACTTCGTGGGGTGATCCCGAAGCCCGGCACTGTGATCAAGGTCGTACGATGTGCGCAACGTTCCTTCGATGAAGAGGCTGTGCCATGGCAGAGAACGAAGACCTCACGCCCGAATTCGACATCTCCAGGCCCACGATCGCCCGCGTCTACGACGCGATCCTCGGCGGCAAGGACAACTTCGCGGCCGACCGCGAGGGCCGGGACGCCTACGTCAAGTACGTGCCGAACGCGAAGGACGTCGCGCTCGACAACCGCGAGGGCCTGCGCAAGGGCGTGGAGTACATCGCGAACCACGGCGTCGACCAGTTCCTGGACATCGGCGCGGGCCTGCCGACGATGCAGAACACGCACCAGATCGCCCAGGCGGTCAACCCGGACGCGACGGTGGTCTACGTGGACAACGACCCGATCGTGCTCGCGCACGGCCGGGCCCTGCTCGCGACCAACAAGTCGACGACGATCGTCACCGCCGACCTCCGCGACCCGCAGAGCATCCTGAACAACAAGGAAGTCCAGGAGAACATCGACTTCACCCGCCCCATCGGGCTGATGGTCGTGGGCCTCCACATGCACTTCCACGACGACGAGCAGCCCGACGAGTGGGTGCGCGTCCTCCTCGACGCCTGCCCGAGCGGGTCCTACCTGCTCATCACCGACTTCGTGGACACCGGGGAGCCGCTCCAGAAGGCCATCGAGCAGGCCGGCCTGGAGTCCCTCGGCAACGGCTGGATCCGCACCCCCGAGCGCATCCGGGAGCACTTCCTCGGCCTGCCGCTCGTGGACGACAAGATCGACTTCATCCCGCGCTGGTTCCCCGGCGAGCCGGAGAAGGAGGTCCCCGCGGTGGAGGACATCGAGCCGTGGCACAAGATCATGATGGGCGGCATCGGCTACAAGGCCTAGACGCATTTCGAAGGCGCACGACCGCGGTCGTGCGCCTTCGGCGTGTCCGGGGAGGCACCGCTCACCCGATGGGGTGAACTTCCCTCAGGCGGACAGGTTCGTCCACGCCCGAGACATGGTGACTAGGAGTAGTGGTCGCGGATGATCGCGTTGATGATGTCCTGGGTGTCGCGCGGCGGCGACGCCTGGACGCACAGGTGCTCCATGGCCGCCTGGTAGGCGTCCACGTCGGCGTCGCGGTCGAGGTACAGGCCGCCGGTGAGGTGCTCCATGTAGATGACGTCGTCGAGCTCGGGGTAGGCGAAGCGCAGCCAGGTGAAGGGCGCGCCGGCGCCGGAGTGGGCGCCGCTGTCGAAGCGCACCACCTGGATCCGCACGTTGGGCCGGTCGCAGGCTTCGATGAGGAGCTTGAGCTGGTCGCGCATGACGCCGTACCCGCCGAAGGGGCGGTGCAGCGCGGCCTCGTCGATGACGGTCCACAGTGTCGGCGGGTCGGCCTCGCGGTCGAGCACCTTCTGCCGCGCCAGGCGCAGCTCGATCCGGTTGTCGATCTCGCGCAGCGGCGTGTGCCCGTACCCGAGCATGAGCAGCGAGCGGGCGTAGTCGCGGGACTGGAGCAGGCCCGGCACGAGCTGGACCTCGTAGCTGCGGATCGTGGAGGCGGCGCTCTCCAGGTCCAGATAGGTCTGGAACCAGTCGGGCAGCGCGTCCCCGTAGGGATGCCACCAGCTGGGCTTGTTGGCCTCGCGGCACAGCATGAGGACGCGGTCGATCTCGGCCTGGTCGGTCCCGCCGTACAGGACCATGAGGTCTTCGACGTCCCTGAGCCGGAACGAGACCCGGCCCAGTTCCATGCGGCTGATCTTCGACTCCGAGTTGCGGATCTCGAATCCGGCGGCCTTGCGGGTGATGTTCGCGGCCTCGCGCAGGCGCCGGAGCTGGCCGCCGATGATCATGCGCAGGGCTGTGGGACCGGTCGGGTTGTCTTCCTTCGCCATTCGTCCCACCTCCTCTCGCGGCGGTCGCCCGGAAACGAACAACTCACCCTGACAGGGTAGCCCGTCGGGCCCCTCCTGCCAGGGTGAGTGTGCAGCCCTTGGGCTTCCGTCTCTCGGTCCTAAACGATCAGGTCGTCGAACTCGCCGTCCTTGGCGCCCTCGACGAGGGCCCGGATCTCGGCGACCGTGTAGATGAGGGCGGGACCCTCCGGGAAGCGGGAGTTGCGCACCGCGATGTCCCCCTGGGGGAGGGCGGCCAGCTCGACGCAGTTGCCGCCGTTCGGGCCGCTGCGGGTGCTCTTGCGCCACGCCAGCGTCGAGGGGAGTTCCCCGGCCGGGATTCCGTTGCGTGCGTTGTCCATAGAGATCCTTCCACCAGTGGCCGGTAGGTCCGGCCGGATGCTCTTTTGCAGGTCAGACCGACCGTCGGAGGCGTGGAACCGGGTGCCGCGGGCATACCAGACGGTCGCCCAGGCGGACGATTCCGACATCCCCGTAGTCGATCGGATCAAGTGTCGCACATTACACACGGTAATTGCACGGGAGGATGGCCGCGCAAATGCACGTGCATCTGCCCGGTGTCGATGCATGTTACGATGAATGTGACAATGCACATAGACACGGCCGTAGAAGGTATGCGACCGTTGTCACGGACTCAAATGCCGCTAACCGACGCTTCGGGCAGCGACAGGCGGAACCGTCCGAAACCTCCGGGTCTTCGGATCGGCAATCGCCTTCGCGAACGGGCGTCGTGCATCTCATAACCGGACACACCAGTGCAGTGCTTGGCCGGGCCCGCTCCGGCGAGGCCCGATCGTCGCCCGGAGAGGGGTTGGGTGCCATATGGAACGTCTTGAGGCGCAGACGTTGCTACAGGCAGCCGCGGCAGGCAAGCTGCGGAGCTCGATGTGCCAGCAGGTGATGGCGATCGAGTACGACCGCAGCGGCCAGGTGCTCTACCGCTGCGCCCGCTCGTGCGGCAAGCACACCGCGGACGCCGTCCAGGTCCAGGCAGGACTCCTGTGGCACTACCGCGGACGCAGCCTCGGCGAGCACTACGGGCTCCCGGACGAGGACATCATCGACGACATGTTCGCCTCACTCCAGCTCGCCTGGATCCGCGACGGCGACATCTACACGGCGCGCTTCCGCTTATCGCAGCGCGCCCCCGAGACCTTTCTCTATTTGGTGGGATAGAGCTTCGGGGAGGCCGGTGGGGGCCTCCCCGAGCTCTTCACCAAGACCAGAACACATCGCGAACAGTGCTGACACACTGAAAAAACGGGCGGGACCAAAGCGGCCCCGCCCGTTCTCGTTCCTTCAGTTCACTCGGCTGGCGCCCCGGCCGTGCCTGCCGTACCCCCGCTCGCCACCGAGCGCGCCCCGCAGCTCGCGGACCAGTTCGGCCAGCTCCGCCTGGAGCGCCCGGTCGACGGAGGGCCCGGCGGTCCCGACGTACCCGCGGGACCCGTCGCCGATGGCCCCGACCGTGGCGGTGGCGTTCACCCCGGCGGCCGCGATCTGGACCCGCCCGGTCCGCGCCTGCTCGAACGGGTGGATGTCGAACAGGTCGAAGTCGTGCTCGTTCATGCTGCTTCCCTTCATTTCCGATGCCGCTCAGGGGCCTTCGTAGTACCGGTACGGCTGCTGCACCACTTGGCCGGTGGCGCCGTTGCCGATCGCGCCGGCCGTGCTCGTCGCGCCGGGGCCCTGGGCGCCGATGTTGTAGACCGGCGCGGGGGGCGCCGCGGCGGCCGGGGCGTCGGCGGGCTCGGGGTCGAACCGGTCGAGGAGCGCGAGCGCGAACGCCGCGGCGCGCCTGGCCGCCATCGGCTGGGTCAGCCGGTCGGCGTCCTTGTCCTTGTCGTCCAGCACGTCGGAGACGCCGCGGACCACGGTCGCCTGCACCGAGGGGCTGCGCCGCAGCGCGGCCATGGCGCCGAAGCCCTCCATGTCGATCGCGTACGCGTCGCCGAACGACTCCCTGATCCGGTCGGCGGTGTACGAGGAGCTCCCGGTGACCACCTTGGAGCCGGAGGCGATCGGCCGGTGGTGGACCGGCGGCGGGGCGTCGGCGTCGGGCTCGGCCCGCCAGATCCAGAAGCCCTCGCGGCTGACCTGCTGCGCCAGCTGGTCGAGGGCGTGTGAGGTGGGGAGGGCGTCGGGCCGCTGGAGCCATCCCAGGTCCGTGTCCTGGCCGCCTTCGTAGCCGTAGACCTTCGTCGCGGCCACGACGTCGCCGACGCGGGACTCCCGCAGGCCCCCGGCGACGCCGACGAGCATGAGGACCTGCGGCGCCCACTCCTGCACGGCGCGTTCGACGGCGGCGGAGGTCTCCTCGTTGCGCCGGCCCGTCAGGGCCAGGACGAGCCGCCACGAGGTGCGGCGGGCGCGGAACTCGTGCAGCTCGTAGATCGAGCCGCCCCTGGTCTCGGTGGTGTGCGGGCGGTGCCCGAGCAGGTCGGCGACGGCCGCGTACTCGACGTTGAGCGGGGTGCAGATGACGGCGGTGGGAAGGGTGGTCATGAAGCGCTCCTTGGGGAAGGGCCCGCGCCGGAGAGCCGCGCGAGGGTCAATATTGTTTCTTGTACAATTGACTGTTACGATCGTAGGCGTCCATGCGAGATATTGTCAAGTCACCAAGAAGGGGGATGTCGATGCGAGAAATGTTCCCGCTCGTACAGCTCACGGCCGATGTCGTCATCCTGACCGTTCGTGAAGAGCGCCTTGAGGTCCTGCTGGTCCGGCGCGGCAAGCCGCCGTTCGAGGGGATGCTCGCGATACCGGGCGGCTACATGGAGCCCGGGGAGAACCTGTGGCAGACCGCGGTGCGGGAGCTGCGGGAGGAGACCGCCCTGGACGGGATGGTCCAGCACCTCGAACTGGTGGGCATCTACACCGACCCGGGCCGCGACCCGCGCGGCCAGATCGCGTCCGGGGCGTGGGTCGCGATGGTCCCCGACCCCCCGGTTGCGAAGGCGGGCGGCGACGCCGCGGCCACGCAGTGGCTTCCGATCGAGGAGGCGCTCGAAGGCCCCCTGGCGTTCGACCACAAGCGGATCCTCCAGGACGCCGTGGAGAAGGCGCGCCGGATGCTCGACCAGTCGACCTCGGCGATCGCCTTCTGCCAGGAGGAGTTCACGATCTCGGAGCTCCGCCGCGTCTACGAGACCGTCTGGGGCGTCAAGCTCGACCCGGGGAACTTCCACCGCAAGGTCACCAGGATCGAGGGGTTCGTCGAGCGCACCGGCGGCGCCACCACTCGCGACGGCGGCCGCCCGGCCGGGCTCTACCGGGCCGGGGCGCGGAAGTGGCTGCCGTCCTCGATCCCCCGCCCCGAGGTCAGCGCCTAGCGAACGCGACGAGGGCGGCCGACCCCACCGGGTCGGCCGCCCTCGTCGTCCGCTCAGAGCCTGCGGGCCCTGCGGATTGCGATTGCTCCTCCTGCGATGGCGAGGAGGGCGGCGATCCAGAGGCCGGCTCCGGGGCCGGTGGTGGGGAGGGACGGGTCGGCGGCGGTGTCGTCATCGTCGCCGGTGCCGTTGGCGGCGGGGGAGGCCGAGGGGGGTTCGGGGGTGCATTCGATGGAGAAGGACGGGCCGGTGGTGTCGGCGTCGGTGACTTCGAGGGTCTGGACCGCGGGTCCGTCGACGGGGAAGTGGTCGTCGGTGAGGAGCTTGACCTGGTAGGTGCCGGGGAAGACGCGGTCGAAGTGGAAGTCCCCTTCGTCGTCGAGCGCAGCGACGATCGGGTCGCCGTCGTCGCCGATGACGGCGTCGCCGTTCTCGTCGAGGAGGGCGAGGCTCACCTCGCCGGCCATGTCGTCGCAGTGGCCGAGGACGTCCGTCGGCGCGGAGGGGTCGTCCGGGTCACTCGGCGCGGTGATGAGGACCGGCTTGAGCGGGGTGACGACCTCGTACGCCTTGGAGGCCAGCCAGAACTGGAACATCGGGATGCCCGAGAAGTCCGTGAAGGTGAACGTCAGGGACGCGATGGAGGCGGTGGGCTGGAACCAGCCGGTGGCGCCGACCGTGTCGCCGGAGTTCGTGCCGGTGAGCGTCATGGCTGCGGCGTCCCAGACGGGCTGGTCGGTGGCCGCGGACTTGCAGCCCGCGGGGCGTGGGGAGTTCTGGCAGAGGTTGAAGGAGCTCTGGTAGCCGACGTCGGCGGCGGTGAGGGGGGTGCCGCCCGCGGTGGTCCCCGAGATCTGGACCATGTCGACGTCGATGTCGCCCAGGGCGAAGCCCCAGTCCGAGGGGGGCGTGGGCGAGTCGAACGTGACCGTGGTGGTGGACGGCAGGTTCCCTCCGGTGGTGCCGATGCCGATGTAGCCCTGGTCCCGGGACGAGCCGAACGCGGCGCCGAACGGCGTGCCGTCGCCCATCCAGATCGTCTTGCCCGTCGGGGTCGTGACGGGCGCTCCGTCGGTGGTCAGGCCCGCGCCGGGGAAGCCCGCGGCCGGGCTGGACATCTGGAACGAGCCGGAGCCGCCCGACCAGGCGGCGTACCCGGGCTCGGCGGCGAACGCCGCCGAGGGGACGAGCACCGCGAGAGCGGTCGCGGCGGCGGCGGTACCGGTCAGCATCCATTGTGAACTTTGTTTCCACATGGAACGATCGTTGCAAACCGGGCATTCGGAACGGCTCTGCGACACGCGGGCACCGGGGCGCGGCCGACCGCGCCCCCGGTCGCGGGGGTCCAGGAAAGGGAGGTCTCCGAGCGTTTCGGAAGCGGCTGTCGCCGGGGTGGGATGGTGCCCCGTTTGGTCGCTTATTCGAACACATTGACGCAGGTCGTCGCCCTGCGCGAGCGGTTGGAACGCCGATTGAGCGCGCCGATCGCCCAAGTTGCGTCCAGTCCCTCCTCCGCAGAGGAGCCGCACCGCCCGCGCTCGCTGCACCAGCGCCTGACTCCAACGCAGATCAATGCCCTGGTGACGGCCTATCGCGCTGGCGTACGACAGCCGGTGCTAGCCGAGCGATACGGCATCGGCCTGACCAGTGTCAAGAAGCTGATCCGCCAGGCTCGCCAGTCGGCTCTTGCTCGATGATCGCCGGATTGCCGCCATCGGATTCGGCGACTTGTTCCTCGGCGAGCTGCTTGGCGGCCACGTCGAGTACGACCTGTGCGAATAGCCGTACATCGATAGGCCTGCGCCACTCGACCCCGACGATGACCGGCTCGTGCTTCATGCTGCCCATGAATGAGGATTACCAGTACTTCGAACCAACGGTGGACAGCAACGCCGAGGCGGCCTCCTCCGGAGGCTTGACAGATCTTGCGAGTCGAGGCACTCGATCATTATGTGTCATGGATCACTATATTTGAGCAAGCCGGTCGGCCTGGGCTATCCGTACTGCGGGAAGGGCCCTCCGTTCGAGAATTTCGGGTGGCGCGACGGTGCGGGATTCGGACTCATCTGTATGGATTGTCCATATTGCGCGATTGACCGATTGTGGTCGCTTGTTGACAGTCGGGTCGGTGATGGATAGTGTCACGCACGGTTGCGGGTTGAAAACGCCTACATCCACCTCCCCGGTTGACTAACTGAATGCGGTACCACCCATGCCACATAACCCCCACGCTCCCCTCACCGTGTCTGCAACGCCTGGTCCGAGGCGGGTTGCTCTGCGTTCTGGAGTCTTGTCTATTGCGGCGGCTCTGGTCGGTTCGATGCTGCTGGTGGAGCCTGCTGCCGCCGAGATCGCGCCGGATTGCAGTGGGGTCGATGAGGCCGGTTTCGTCGTCGGTTCCGAGGCTGAGGCGTTGGATCTGGCGGCTGCTTGTGATCGTCCGGTAGAGGTGGATTCGCTGCGGGATGAGGCTGCCAAGTTCACGGCCGAGGCCGATGGGTCGATCACGGCGGAGGTGTACGCGTCTCCGCAGTGGACCACGGACGCGGGCGGGGCGTGGATCGACATCAACCCTGCTCTCGTGGTTGGTGATGAGGGTCTGGTCCAGGCGGCTGCGGTTCCGGGGGATCTCGTAGTGTCCTCGGGCGGGGACGCACAGCCGTTGGCGAGCTTGACGACTGAGTCGGGCGAGACGCTGGACTTGTGGTGGCCCGAGGTGCTGCCGGCCCCGGTCGTGGAGGGGCCGCAGGCCCGGTATGCCGAAGTGATCGCCGGGGTCGATCTCGTGGTCGAGGCTGGTGCGACCGGGTTCGCCTACCGGCTTGAGGTCAAGACCGCCGAGGCTGCCCAGGATCCGGCGCTCGAGCAGATCGAGGTCGCGCTCGGCGGGACGCTGGAGGTGACGCAGGATTCGGGCAGTGGTGCACTCACTGCGACCGATCCGTCTACCGGGGAAGCGGTCCTGACGGCGTCGAACGCGCTGATGTGGGACGCCTCGGTTCCGGCCTCGGCAGATGTTCCAGCGGCGGGACCGACGCAGTTCTTCGCTGAGGCGCTCGCTGAGACCGACACTGGTTCGGATGCTGACCCTGGTGACCCGGGCCGGGTAGAGCACATGGCGCTCGCCCTCGACGGCGACGCGTTGACGATCACGCCCGATGCGGCGATGCTGGCTGATCCGGAGACGGTGTTCCCGGTGGTGCTCGACCCGTCGTTCGAGTCGACGAACTGGGCGTGGGCGACGGTCGGCAGCGATGCCTATGCCGACACGACCTGGTGGGACGACGCGGCCTGGCCGCGCTCGGGCGGCCTGCGTATGGGCTTCAACGGCTGGGCCGCCCCTGGCGAAGAGGGCTATGGCGTGTGGCGGTCGATGATCCGCTTCGACCTGCGCTCGCTTGAGTACGCCACCGTCAATTCGGCCGTGATGTCGCTCGACATCAAACACACCGGCGGCTGCAACTCCTACCCGCTGGAGCTGTGGCAGACGAACATCGTCACCAAGGGCACGACGCCCACCTCGTGGAACTCGACGGCGGGAAACTGGCTGCACGGCGCGCCGCTGGACACCCAGACCGTCGAGAGCGCCAACGCCTCAGGCGGTTGCAGCCAGGTGTATCCGGTCCGGTCGGTCGACTTCGCCTCGGAGGATCTGACCTACCACGTCAACCGGCACGCCAACGAGCCCTACCAGTCGATCACCCTCGGATTGCGGGCCTCTGACGAAACGAACCGGGAGCAGTGGTTCCGCGCCGACGTGGCCACGGCCCACCTGACGATCTCGTACATGCCGACGATGGCGGTGCCCTCGGACCTGACGATGGACGGCATCAACTGCCTCGCCCCGGAGGGCGCGCGGGTGACCGGATCGCAGCCGACCCTGTCGGCGATCCCGCACTTCTCTGATGCGGCCTCAACGGCGGGCTTCGAGGTCCGCGACGCCTCCGGTACGACTGTCGTGCAGCATGTCAGTGCTTCTCCGGCCATGTCCGGCCAGGCCTACACCTGGCAGGTGGAGACGGCCCTGCCCGACGGCACGTACGAGGTACGGGCGCGGACGACGACTTCGGATCAGGCGACGAACAGGTACACCACCTGGTGCTCGTTCGCGGTCGACTCCACCCTCGATGCGATCGAGGAGGTTTCAGTAACTACTCTGACCTGCCCGTTCGACACCACCGGGCTCGACCCGGCCACGGACACACTCGAGGCAGAGACCGAGGGCGGGGCGCTCCTGCTGGCCGAGGCGTGCGGCATGGGCGTCGTCGTGACCGGACTCCAGGACTACAGCACCCGAGTGATCGCCAACCCGGAGGGGACTCTGACCGCCGAGGCCGGCGCGGTGCCGACCTGGGCGCCGGACGCCGAGGGCACCTGGACCGACGTCGACACCGCCTTCACCGAAACGGTCGACGGTGCGATCACCACGACCGCGGCCGTCTCCGACATCACCATCTCCTCGGGCGGGACGGACCCGTTCGTGACCGCCACGTCCCCTGAAGGCGGCTCGATCGCCCTGTCGTGGCCGACTGCACTGCCGGCCCCCGTCATCGATGGCGACACGGCCACCTACGCCGAAGTCCTCCCCGGTGTTGACTTGCAGGTGTCCTCGAGCGCGGACGGGTTCACCTACGCGCTCGTCGTCAAGACCGCCGAAGCGGCCCAGAACCCCGCACTCGCGTCGATCGAACTCGGGATCGAATCCGAAGGCCTGACCGTCGCGCAGGATGCGACGACCGGTGAGATCACCGCGACCGACACCGCCGGAGAGGTCGTGTTCTCCGCGCCTGCGGCGTACATGTGGGACGCCTCGGTCGTCCCCGACCCGGCGGCCGAGATGGCAGCGGCGGAATCGTTCGCTGCGGCCGAGGAGGAGGTCCCCGACACGGTGTTGGGCGAGGACGACACGATGCCGGGCCTGTACGCCCCGGTCGAGGTCGACTTGAGTTCGACCACGCTCACCGTGACCCCCGACGCGGCGCTGCTTGCCAGCGATGAAGCGCAGTTCCCGATCACCATCGACCCGCCGTTCGTCGGCAAGCGGCAGGCGTGGGCGAACATCTTCGCGTCGCGACCGGGCTCGTCGTGGACGAACGACAAGGACTGGCCCCGATCCGGCGGCATGCGAGTCGGCCTCAACATCTGGGCGAGCTGCGCTCCGGATGCGTGCGGGCTATGGCGGTCGGTGGTCCGATTCGGGATCGGCGACCTCGAGGACCGCGACATTCTGACCGCGAAGGTCGCCATGACCCAGACCCACACCGGCAGCTGCGGCTCCACCAGCATGGAGCTGTGGGAGGTCGACCGGAAACTGTCGAACGGCACGCACTGGAACTCGATCACGAGCGCCACCAGCGAGCATTTGCAGACTAAATCGGTGGCCTCGTCGAATACGACCGGCTGCTCGACCGACTACCCCGACCGCGATGTCAACTTCGACGGCTCGGACATCAAGACCGAACTGCAGGAGAACGTCAACGCTGGCCGGGACTGGATGTCGTTCATGGTCCGTGCCTCCGATGAGGGTGACCCGTACTCATGGCGGCGCATCGACATCAAGTCGGTTGAACTCCAGGTCACCTACAACCGGCCCGCCACGGTGCCGACTAGTTTGCAGACCAACCTGAAGAGCTGCGTCACCTCCGGCTGGACGGCCGCTCCGTGGACTTCGGAGATCCAGCCCCAACTGTCGGGTGTCCCTCATGATGCGGACGGCAAGACCGGCGCGAAGTTCGAGGTGCGCCGCAACGGCTCGAACTCCAACATTCTCACCTGGGCCACCACCCGCAACCAGACCGACAACGTCCGCATCCCCTGGACGGTGCCGAAACAGTACGCGCTAGGGACCGGAGAGTACCGGTGGCGGATGGCGTCCTTGGATGACTACAAGAACGGGACTGACAGCGCTTTCAGCTCCTGGTGCTATTTCCGTGTCGACACCACCGCGCCGACTCCGCCGAAGGTCGAACTGGTCAGCCCCGCCGACCCCCAGGCGGGGGATACGGTTACGTTCAAGCTCACGGCCACGGACTCGCATTCGGGACTCGCGTCGTTCGCGTACGGCGTGGACACCGAGGCGCTCGGCGCCCCGGTCACGGCGACCGGAGGAACGGCGACCATCGAGGTCACTGCACCCGCAGAGGGCGGCCGGGTGTGGCTGTGGGTGAAAGCCCTCGATAAGGCCGGCAACCCTTCGCAGTTCACGCAGGCCGACTTCTATGCGCCCTTGAACTCCGGGCTCCAGCCGGTCGCGGCATGGCGACTCGACGGCGACGGGTTCGATGACGTCAGCGCCGTCGACGTCAACGGAGGTGCCGCGAACCTGGACCTCGGACTCGGCCGCACTTCGGGCTGGGTCGAATCGGAGGGACAGGCGCCCCCGGGGCAGGCGATGCTGTTCGGCGGCTCGGACTGCGTCTCCACCGCCGGGCCGGCCGTGAACACCAGCGCCCAGTACACCGTGGCCGCCTGGGTCCGGCTCGACCAGGCCGACACCAACATCCGCACGATCTTCTCCCAATCGGGTACCAAGGGCACCGGGTTCGCGCTGCGCTACCGCGGCACCTCGGCAGAGTGGGACCTGATGCTGACCCACGCCGACGACGGCAACGGCAACAACGTCACCCGCGCGGCCTCCACGACCGACCCCGTAGTAGGGGAGTGGACCCACCTGGCGGCGACGGTCGACCCAGGGGCGAAGGTGATCCAACTGTGGGTCAACGGCGTCCTCGAAGCGACCCGATCGTTCACGCATGAGGCGTGGAACGCGACCGGACCGATCAACATCGGCTGCTCGGGGTCCACGAGCCCGTACAAGCAGTTCGGGTACTTCATCGGCGCCGTCCAGCACGCCGGGATCTGGACCGGCCTCATGACCGGAACTCAGGTCCAGTCGGTGATGGCCGGAGGTCTCTCGGCAGGAATCGCGGGTGAGTGGCTCTTGCGCGGGAACGGTACCGACACCTCGATGCAGGCCAACCACATGACCGTCCCGACCTCTGGCGCGAACTGGGTCGAGGACCAATGGGGTCGTACCGCGTCCGCGATCGACCTCGACGGCACCTCCTGCGTCACCGCTGGTGACGCTGTCCAAAACCGCTCCGATGCGTCGTTCTCGGTGGGAGCATGGGCGAAGGTCGATGCGGTGACCGGCGCGGAGCAGTTGGTCCTCGCCGAAGGCGACGACGCGCGAAGCAAGTTCAAACTCATGCTCGGCGCAAACGGTAGCTGGTCGTTCACGGTCAGTGTGCCCAACGGAACCGGCGCGACCTGGCAGTCAGCCACGGCCACCGCGTCCGCGGTCCCTGGGACCTGGGTGCACCTCATCGGCGTCTACGACCTCGCCGCGAAGCAGGTGCGCCTCTATGTCGACGGTGCGCTTGTCGCCACCGGAACCGCTTCGGGGACAGCTGAACCGGGGTACGGAAAGATCAACATCGGATGCGGTGCCAATTCCTCGGGCACGGCTGCCGGCGGGAAGTTCACCGGGGCGATTTCAACGGTGCAGCTCTGGCGTGGTGCGTTGACATCTGACCAGGCCGCAGATGTACATGGTGGGAATCCCGCGGTCCAGCGTGTCGGTAACTGGACGTTGGACTACCGGAACCTGGTCGACCTGCAGAAGGGAAACAACCTGACGGTCACGGGGACTTCGGGCGCTGACTTTAGGTGGGCGAAGGGCGTCACTGGCCGCACGAATGGTGCCCTGGAGTTCCTCAACACCAGCGTCACTCCGCGCGGTTGGGCGCAGTCGGCAGGCCCGGTGGTGGCCACCGACGCCTCGTTCACGATCGCGACCCGTGTGTACGTCAACCAAAGGGCGAACGCGCCGGAGTATCAGACGATCCTTTCCCAAGGTGGTCAGAACAGGGTTGGGTTCAACCTGAACTACCACACGAACCAGACCACTGGGGTGGGGCACTTCCAGTTCGCGATGCCTTCGGCTGACGTCGCTGGCGGCGTGACTTGGTCCAGTATCCAGTCGTCCGAGGAGATTGCGACCAACAAGTGGTATCACGTAGCGGTCGTGGTCAACATCCCGGCGGGGACGATGACGATGTACGTCGATGGCGGCAAGTCGGTGACAGGAGCCTGCACCGCGACCCCTTGGAATGCTGCAGGACCGCTGTACTTGGGGGTTTATGGACGTGCGAGCGGAGGCTTGGTCCAACCTTTCAACGGCCTGATTGACAGCGTCGAAGCCTGGACCTCCACTCTCGACCCGGACCGCATCAACGACCTGTCCCCCTCCGGCGCCTGACCCCACCTCGCCCCTCTTTCTTGGAGTAGACGACCATGATTCGCCTTCGGCCGTCCCTGTCCGCTGACGGCACCTGGCTGCGCGACAAGCGGCTCGAGCCGCGCGCGGCAGTGCGCTTCGCGATCGCGGTGACCGGTATTGCCGCGCTCGGAGCAGGCTTGCTCGCTGCCGCGCCGCTCATGCCCGAGTACGGCTCTCCCACGGCCGAGATCGAGGCCGAGAGGCCGGTCGCGGCCGAGGACTGGGAACCCGGGGACGCGGAATGGTCCGACCCGTCTGCTGACCAGCGGTGGGCCCCCGGAGACGACCCCGGGGAGGTCGCGGCGGCGCTGACAGTGGAAGCGACCGGCGGCGCGGCTGCCGTGCCGCTGAAGGACGAGACAGTGGCGACCTTGGGGATCAGCGGGTTCGCCCTTGAGGTCGCTGCGGCAGGGCCCGGCGCCCGAGTCGACGTCGATTACGGTGACGCAGAGGCGGCCTTCAACCCCGGTTGGGACGAACGCGCGAGTGTGCTCAGGCTGCCTGGGTGTGCGCTGACCACGCCAGAGATCGACGGCTGCCTGGATGCCGAGAGCGTCGAGGCTGACTTCGACACGCAGAACGACACCATTGCGGTCGATCTGGCGCAGGCCGATCTCCCAACCGCGAGTGCTGCCGAATCGATGGTGCTCGCAGTTGCCTCGACCGCTTCGGACACCTCGACCGGGGACTTCTCGGCGACCAAACTGGAGTCCATCGGGTCGTGGGAGGCCGGTTCGAACACCGGCGCGTTCACCTACTCGGTGCCGATCAGCGTGCCCCCGGCTGAGGGCCCGGTCCCGGAGATCACCCTCGCCTACAACTCGGCGCTCCATGACGGGCGCACCTCGGGCAAGAACAACCAGGCGTCCTGGGTCGGTGACGGCTGGACGTACGAGCCTGGGTACATCGAACGCACCTACACCGCCTGCTACGACGACACCGGTTCGGGCGCGAACAACGGCGAGGACGACTTCACCGCCGACCAGTGCTGGGACGGGGAGTCGAACCACATCACGGTCTCCCTCAACGGTGTCAACGCCACGCTCCTGAAGGATGACGACTCCGGCACCTGGTATGTCGATTCCGGCCAGGCATGGAAGATCGAGCCGCTCGGCGCAACCGCCACCGGCTCGTCGGCGACCAGCGAGCACTGGAAGATCACCACCGAAGACGGCAGCGCCTACACCTTCGGCTCCACCACCGGCTCGCGACTGACGGTCCCCGTGTTCGGCAACCACACCGGCGAACCCTGTCACGCGAGCGAGTTCAAGGACTCCGACTGCGCCCAGACCTACCGGTGGCTCATCGACAAGGCCGTCGACACCACCGGGAACATGGCCCGCTACACCTACACCACGAAGACCGGCGCCTACGGTGCCGCCGGTGACGAGGACAACCGAACCACCTACGGCCGCGAAGCCTACCTCTCCACCATCGAATACGGCCTGCGCGAGGGCGACGCCTCAATCGCCGCGACCGGAAAGATCGTCTTCACCGTCACCGACCGGTGCCAAGGCGACTGCTACAACGCCGAGAACGAACCCATCGAGACGGCCTGGCCCGAGACCCCCTGGGACCTGCACTGCGCCGAAGCGCCCTGCACCACCCAGTTCTCCCCGGTGTTCTTCGACACCAAGCGCTTGACGAGCATCACCACTCAGGTGCGCACCGGCTCGACCTGGCGGGACGTCGACCAGTGGAGCCTGGACTACGAGTTCAAGACCTACGGGTCGGAGAACCAGGTCGTGCTGTGGCTCAAATCGATCCAGCAGACCGGCAAGACCGGCACCGACATCGCCCTGCCCAAGCTCGAATTCGGTGGGTACGCCCTCGCCAACCGTGTCGAGGCCGCCGACCGGATCCAGCTGTGGCGCTGGAGGTTGTCCTCGATCAAGACTGAGACCGGCGCCGTCATCTCCATCGGCTACTCCGAACCAGACTGCACCACCCTGCCGTCCAAGACCGAGAACACCCACCGGTGCTTCCCCGTTCTGTCCAAACCCCGCGGTCAAGCCGAGACCGTCGAAGACTGGTTCCACAAGTACGTCGTCACCGAGGTCACCCAGACCGACCCCATCGCCCAGACACCATCGGTGTCGACCTACTACGAGTACGCGACCACCGGATCCAGCACCGGCGTGTTGTGGGCGTGGGACGACTCTGCCCACACCCGTAAACCCGAGCGCACCTACAACCAGTGGAGGGGCTTCGCTCAAGTCACCACCCGCCTCGGCGACGCTGCCGCAGGCCCGCAAGCGGTGACCGCGACCCGGTTCTACCGCGGACTCGACGCCCAGCCCCTGCCGAGCGGCGGCGAACGCGACGTCAATCTCACCAGCATCGACGGCACCACCGTCGCCGACCACGAAGCGCTCTCTGGCGAGGTCTTCGAAGAGGTGACTTACAACGGCACCCAGATCATCCAAGGCGCCCTAACCCGCTACTGGACCTCCAAGGCCGCCAGCCAGGACCACGACGGCGGCGCGTACGACGCCTGGCGCACCGGGCCCTCCCGCGAGGACACCCGCCGTTGGCTCACCGGCGACACCTGGCAGCGCACCCGCACCGACACCACTTACGACGCGCTCGGCCGGCCCACAGCCGTCAGCGCCCACGGCGACACCGCCGAAACCGGCGACGAGACGTGCAAGCGCACCTGGTACACCGACGCGACCACCGCGAACATCTACAACCTGCCTTCCCGAGACGAGATGGTCGACCACCTCTGCGACGCCACCGCGAGCGGTCCCGGCGACATCCTCACCGCCAACCGGTACTACTACGACAACCACACCGGCCTCGACGACGACCCTGTCGACGGCCTGCTCACCCGCACGGCCATCCTCGACTCCTGGCCCGCAGGCGGCACCGCCCGCTACATCGACACGACCATCAATACCTATGACGCGCTCGGCCGCGTCACCGAGAGCGTCGACGCCGCCGGCCTGTCCACGACCACCGCTTACGTCCCGAGCGGCGCGGGCCCGGTTACCCAGAAGACCACCAGCAACGACGCCGGGCACGCCACCGTTACCCTCCTCGACCCCGCCTGGGGCGTCGAAACCAAGATCACCGACCCCAACCAGCGCATCACCGAGATCGCCTACGACGCACTCGGGCGCACCACCAGCGTGTGGCAACCCGGCCGCACTCGGACCACCGAGACCGCTTCACGCACGTTCGCCTACAACGTCTCCAACACCGCACCCTCGACCGTCACCACCGAAGAGCTCGGCCCCAACGAGAACTACATCACCACCATCGAGCTCTACGACTCGCTACTGCGGCCCCTCCAGACGCAGACCGACACCATCGAGAACGGCCGCCTGCTCACCCTCAACCGCTACGACACCCACGGCCGCATCGAGGAGACCCGCGGACCCGACTACAACACCGACGCCCCCTCCGGCACGCTCGCCGTCGTCGAACGCGGCGCTTCCTCCAACCGCGTCGAGACCACCTACGACGCCGCCGGACGCCCCACCGTCCAGGCGCAGTTCCGCGGCGGCGAGGAACTGTGGCGCACCACCACCGCCTACGGCGGCTCGGCCGAGGGCTTCCAGATCACGGTCACCCCGCCCGAGGGCGGCACCGCGACCGCCACCCTCGAAGACGCCTTCGAGCGCACCGCCGAAGTGCGCACCTTCCACTCAGGAACGCCTTCGGGCGGGTACGACACCCTCGTCTACGACTACGACCCCCTCGGGAAGATCACCGAGATCACCGACGGCGTCGGCAATACCTGGTCATGGGGCTACGACCTCCAAGGCCGCACCATCACCTCGACCCACCCCGACTCCGGCACCACCCTGGTCGAGTACAACGACGCCGGCCAGATCACCGCCATCGACGACGCCAGAGAAGAGACCGGCCAGCAAGCCCCCGGTGAACTCACCATCGAACTCTCATACGACGACCTCGGCCGCCTGGCCGAACGCCGCGACGGCACCGGGACCCTCTTGGCGTCCTGGACCTACGACACCGCAGAAGGCGGCATCGGCCTCCTCGCCACCTCGACCCGCCACATCGGCAACGACGTCTACACCGAAACCGTCACCTACTACGACGAAGGAGGCCGTGTCGGCGAAACCGAGATCGCCATCCCCGACTCCGAAGGCGGCCTCGCCGGGTACTACTACGTCTCCCAGGCCTACCACGACAACGGACAGCTGTCCGGTCGCGGCTACTCACCGGTCGGCGGGATCGGCGTCCAGGACCTGTTCTACTCCTACGACGAAGTCGGCAACCAGACCCGGCTGCTGTCCAACATCGACGGCGACGCCGTCGCCGTCGTCGACGACGCCACCTACACCCCCTACGGCGAGATCCAGACCCGGCGCCTGAACTCCTCCTACAACAACAAGTTCGCCTACCAGGGCTACGACTACGAAGAGACCACCCGACGCCTCGAACGGTTCACCTTCGACCACCAGACCACCGACCCCACCGTCGCCGACCTCCACTACACCTACGACGACGCCGGCAACATCCAGTCCGTCGCCGACCTGCCCGCCGACGATGCGAACCGGTGGGAGACCCAGTGCTTCAACTACGACGGCCAGCAGCGCATCACCGAAGCCTGGGCACAAGAAGGCGACACCGCGTGCGCCGCCACCGGCGACGATGCCGTGCTCGGCGGCCCGGCGATGTACCACAACACCTACACCTACGACGCCTCCGGCAACCGCGCCACCGACTCGCTCCTGCTGACCGGTCACGGAGGCGGCACCCGCACCTACACCTACCCCACGCCCGGCAGCATCCAGGCTCACGCCCCCACGCAGGTTGCTTCGGCTGACGGCACGTTCGACTACTTCACCTACGACGCGGCCGGGAACCTCCTTTCGCGCGACACCGGCGGCAGCCTCACCACCTTCGAATGGAACGCCGAGGGCCACAACACCGCCGCCAGCAACGGCGACCTGCAGACCCGCATGGTCTATGACGCTGACGGCGCCCGCGTCATCCGCGACGACGGCGACACCGCCACGCTCTACCTCCCTGACACCGAGATCGTCTGGGACAAGGAAGCCGGCACTCTCGACGCGACCCGATACATCCAGCACGCCGGATCCGTGATCGCCGCCTGCAAGGGCAACTCGATGGATCTGTGGCGCTGGGTCGGGGCCGACCCGCACGGCACCGCCACCCACTCGGTCAACGCCGTCTCGCACTCCGGTGAGAACGTCCGGTATTTCGACCCCTTCGGCCTGAACCGAGGCGAACGCAACGGGGAATGGTTCGGACAGCAAGGCTATGTCGGCGCCACCGAAGACCCGACCGGGCTCCTCCAGATGGGCGCCCGAACCTACGACCCTCTCTTCGGGCGCTTCATCGAAGTCGACCCGCTCCTGGTCGCCAACGACAAGCAGCAGCTCACCGGCTACGTATACGCCGCCAACAACCCCATCGGCCTGTCCGACTCCACCGGCATGTTCTGGGGCCTAGACGACATCGGCGAAGCCGCCGGTGACGCCTGGGGATCGGTCAAGGACGCCGCCGGAGCCGCATGGGAGGCCACCAGCGACTTCGCCGTTGACGTCTGGAACGGCGAGTACAACGCTGAGATCGGCGGCATCCTCGCCGGTGCAGCAGTCATCGCCGGATGCGCGGCTATCGGCGTCGCCACCCTCGGCATCGGTGGCCTCCTCTGTGCCGCTGGAGCTGGCGCCATCGCCGGCGGTGTCACCTCCGCCTGGAACGGCAACGACACCGACCAAGTCATCCACGACAGCCTTGTCGGCGCCGCCTGGGGCGTCGCAGGCTGGGGTGTCGGCTGGGCCCTCTCCCGACTCGCCGCCCCCGCCGCAGGCTCCGTCGCCGACGACCTTCTTCCGGACAACGCGATTTCGAATCCGGGGAGAGGTACTTCTAACAACGGCGGTACAGCAGGGGCCACTTCCTGCAACAGCTTCGTCCCCGGAACCTCTGTAGTCATGGCTGACGGGACCGCAAAGCCAATTGAAGAAGTGGCTGCCGGTGACTACGTACTTGCTACGAATATGGAGACCGGTGACACTGAACCGGCGGAAGTCGCCGAAGCGACGCTAACCCCGGAATCTGAACGAGAGCTGGTTTCGGTAGAACTGGCGGCGACGGAAGGTGGCGCTCAAGGCGACCGGATCGAGGCGACTGCAGGGCACTCGTTCTGGGCGGCGCCCCCGGGATCGAACCCGGAGGTTGATGGATCTGCGCAGTGGACGCCCGCCCGGAATCTTGAGGTCGGATCCTGGCTAAGGAATGGCGCGGGGACCTGGGGGCAAGTCTCAGGAATCCAGGCGTACGGCGGCATTACTGAAGCCAGGAATCTTGCGATATCCGGGCTACACACATACTATGTCAGCGACGGTGAATCTAATGCTTTGGTTCACAACTGCGGTTTGACTTCGTATCTCTCCAAGAAGTTCACGAAGTTCATGAGCAACCTGAAGGGGGCTCGGAAACCGCTGGGGCGCGGGCATACCGGAAAGTGGATTCCGACAACCAAGGATGAATATATTGCCCTTACTGAGGCAATTCTGAATCCGCGTCGAGGATTCCTTGTGCCTCTCAGGAAGGGTATGACAGATGCTCGATGGCATCAGCGCAATGGATGGGTCAAAATGGGTCAGATAATTCGAGGAGTCGAGATCCACTACGTATACAACCCAAGGACCGGACAGATCGACGATTTCAAGATTAAGTGAGTCGGGATGTTGCTTAGGGCTTCTTCGAAGAAATACAAGAGTCGCTACATTTCAAAGTTCCGCGACGAGCGAGAGCTGCGGAAGCGCGATTTCATGCAAGTTGGCGGTGAATACATCGCGTTTGGAATGGTTTGGATCGAGGATGAGCTGGAGGTGATTGTCGACAAGGGATCGGGTCGGCGTTCCGAGATCGTATCGGCGAGTATTTCGCTGTTTGAGGTAGTCGATCCTCGGGTTCCTTCAGATTGGTACTTCGAAAGAATTGGCCCTGAAGATCCTGGGGGCACCCCCGAAGTATTCAAGGAAGACCCAGTCGACGAGATGATCTACCATGCCCCGGATGCTGTAATGGGGTACTACGAACTCGTCTACTCCCCGCTCCATCGGCCCGGGCTCTTCTTCGGATATGAGGCTGAGATTGCGGTTTTTCGGCAGAGGGAGCGGCAACTCGCCGATTTCTATGCCAGGGGGTGACGAAACTGAATTACTCAGATGAAGCTCTCACTGAGCTGGAGGGCGTTGATTGGGGGATCCACTGGCGGGTGCGGGTCGCAACGTGGACGTGCTCGCCGTCGCGGTTTTGATCGTGGTGGTCGCTGCGGGGCTCGGCGGGTTGGGTTTGGTTTCGGCCTTTCCTCTTATGTTGATGGTCGTGGTTGCCCTCCTGGTGGCCTTGGGAGGACGATTGGCGCGCCGTCGGGCGCCAGACTCCGGCTGGCCTGCGGCGATGGATCGGCCTCGGCCCGGTCGGAAGGCGTCCATGACGCTTCTGCCGTTTCGCGACGGCCTTGACGGAGTCTCGTCCCCCTTCGCAGCATCGCGATTGGCCTGGTATTTCGAGGCCGCCGCTGACGAGAACGATGCCGAGGGTGCGCTCGAGGAGCTGCTTTCCCCAGGCCCCAAGGCCTGGCTGGAACTCGATCCGGCGATCCGCAACTGGACCCGATTTCGCCACCATGGCACCGACCTCGCCCGAGCCGGCGAACCCATCCCCAGGACGCCGTTGGGGTTGGCGCTGTCCTTGGCCTCGGGGGACGGATTCCGGAGAGCTGAGGTACTACAGCATCCGGGCGTGAACGAGCATCCGGTGCTCTACCCGCTGGTGCTCATCCGCGCGGTTGACCATGTCCCGCAGATTCGGGCGCTCGCCGCTGCCCTGCTGCCCCGGCTCATCGCCGCAAGTGATTTCGAGGCGTTCGCCACGATGCTCACTGTGGGCTGTCGCCTGCGCCATCGGGTGGATGCGGCTCCGACGCTCAACCTGGTGCTCGCCGCGCTCGGTGAGCGTGCTGACGACGATCTGCTTTCGATCCTCGCCAGATCGGACGGGCGGTCTGCTCGGTGGGCGGGGCAGGCGCTGATCAGTGAACGGCGGCTGCTGGCACTGCAACTGTCGGCGATCGCGACTGGCAGGTTCGACGACCGGTTGCAAGAACGCTGTGCAGAAACCCTCGCCGAACAAGCCTTGTCGCAGCGCAACCCCGACCTATTGCGGCCGCTGCTCCAGGCCCGCTCGGCTCGTGTGCGAACGTCGGCGCTCACGGGTTTGATCCGCCTCGATCAGTTCGACGGGATCGAGGCATTCCTCACCGATCGCAGCGGCTCTGTCCGCGCCACCGCCGAGTGGGGTCTACGCCGGTCAGGCCAAGACCCTGCCATCCGGTACCGCGAATTGCTGCAAACGTCGCTGTGCTCACCCAAGCTTGTCATCCAAGGATTGGGTGAATGCGGCCAGCGGGCCGATGCCGCTCTGGTGGTGCCGTTCCTCGAAGACCCGCGGCCGCAGACCAGGGCGGCGGCCGTCAACGCGCTCAGACGCCTCGGGGCCGAACTCGACCTCTTCCGGCTTCTGCGTGACCCAGCGCCGTCGGTGACGCGTGCGGTGGCGGCCTATCTGGTGGAACAGCGGGTACTCCCGCCAGTCGAGACCCTCCGCGAACTCGTCCAAGGAAGTCAGCCCCGGCATATCCGCAGGTCGGCGGCAACGCTTCTTCGCGAACACGGGATCTGGCATCGCATCTGGGTCGGCTTGGCCCTGTATGACGACCCCGACACGAAACTGTCCTTGGATGGCTTGTCCGGGCTGGACTACCTGTGTCGCGATCAAGTCGCTTCCATCAACGCACCGATCGACGACCAGCTCCGCCTGGACCTTCAGGCGCTTATTCAGTCCCGCTCGAACAGGATGCACCTCGACACTCGGCAGACCCTGCAGTGGCTCATCGAGACCGCCCGACCAGTGGCGCCGAGCTAACGGGCCCCAGAAGTGTTAATTGCACGACCCAGGACCGATTCGCCTTAAAGAGAGTAAGGTTTGCATATCTGCCTGTTTGGTCCCCGTTTGGTCGCCTATTCGAATACATTGACGCAGGTAGTCGCCCTGCACGAGGCGCTGGAACGGCGGTTGAGTGCCCCGATCGGCGAAGTTGCGTCCAGTCCCTCCTCCGCAGAGGAGCCGCACCGCCCGCGCTCGCTGCACCAGCGCCTGACTCCAACGCAGATCAATGCCCTGGTGACGGCCTATCGCGCTGGCGTACGACAGCCGGTGCTAGCCGAGCGATACGGCATCGGCCTGACCAGCGTCAAGAAGTTGATCCGCTCCGCCTCGTAGAGGTGGAGCGGAGACGGTTACTTCTTGTAGTAGTAGGCGAAGACGGCCTTGTGTTGGTCGGTCCAGAACTTGAGCCGGTCCTGCTTCGGTTTGAGCAGGCCCAACTCGATCGCTTCCTTGTAGAAGCCGGGGCCGACGTCGTTCTGGTTGAGGTAATAGACGAGCGAGGAGATCATGAACCGCTGACCTGTCTCCTGTATGTGCTCCTTCGAAATCTCGCCGAGGAGCTGACCCATCGCGAATCGGTCGGCGTCTTGGTCGAAGTCGAACCCGAGCCCGATTCGGCGCTCGAGGACGGCGTTGAGTTCGGTGTAGCTGGTGAAGTTACCGAGCTTGGCGCGCTCGATCAGGAACACTCGCCCAGCTTCAAGGAGCCTGGACCAGTCCTCATCGTCTCGCCCGAACTTGGGCATGGCGTGACCTTCCGTCGAGGGGTCCGCGCGGGCCAGTCCGCGCGTCGAGGAAACCACGTTACCGCTGGCGCCGACACAACTCCATCGGAGGTGACGCCGATGGGAACAGGTCGAGACGACCGCGACGAGACCGGGCCTTTCATGCTCGAAACGTCCAACTCGACACTCCAATCGGCGGTTCGCGTCCACATAGACGACTCGGATGAAACCGAGCCTTTGAGCGCTTGCGGTCAACCAAACCGCTCATCGACAATGGAGCTTCCCAAATCTCTGTGACTGTGGTAACATCCACGGACCGCTTTCGATGGGAACCCCTCCATGGCAAAGACACCTTCGTCGCGACCGGTCGACCGCTACTGCGTGCAGTGCGAGGCTCTGGTGCTGTTCCCTGACTGGACTGCCTGCAAATACTGCGGCGGCAGACTGACCGCTAACAGACCACTGCGCGGAGCCTCGTCTCGAGCAGGCACGCTTGAGCGGAAGCAGCGCGCCGCGCGCGAACGGAACTCGGGTGGCGGAGCAAAGTCGGTCCGAATCCAGTCGGGCAGTCGGGCCATTGCCGTGGCTCGACGGGCGCCGAGCGGCCCGGCCTCGCCATTCTGCGAGCTATGCGGGAATCGCGCGAAGAAGAACAGTGCGCGCTGCCGGCCCTGCGAAGGCAAGCCAGGGGCGGCTAAGCAGTCCCAGCCCAATGCTGTCGCTCGACCAGCGAGTCGGAAGCAGCGTGCTCAAGCGCGGAAGACTACCCAGTACGCCAAAACCGAGCGCGAGATCCGGAAATCGGGTCGATGTGAATGCTGCGGATTGAACGCCAAGACCGGACGGCAGCACTGCGCAAGATGTACCGACCTGCTCCGTTCCGGAGTTCGTGCCACTACGGTCCAGGTCTCTGCTCCACGGAAGCCGCCACGCTCGGAACGTAGGACCACGGGTCTCATCAAGACTCGCACCTACACCCCGCCTGAAAACGACCCTCGGATCACCAATGACTACGCGAAGGGGATGCGGGGAAGGCCAGCTGGCGAGTTCGGGGATTGAACTCCGCACCGCGCTGCTCCGGTCGGTGTTCTCGGAGTCGAGAGTCCTGCGGTCGAGATCGACTACACAGACAACGGCAGTGTACTTAGGCCGATGAGGATGGCCGCCCGTCCCGAGGGATCGAACGTCAGGTTGCCAGGGAATGCCAGAGAGATACATTCCCATATTTACAATTTTGGTGCCCCAGGCAGGATTCGAACCTGCGACGCACGGTTTAGGAAACCGACGCTCTATCCCCTGAGCTACTGGGGCGACGGAAGCCGAGTCTAGCCGATCGGCCGGAGGCGGGCGAGGCGGCGCAGGTCGACCGCGGCGAGGCGGGCGGTCTCGGCGGCGTCGTCGTCGGGCTGCTGCTGGGACCGGCGCTCGGCGGCGACGCGGTGGACGTACGTCTCGACTTCGAGGGCCTGGCGGGCCTCGTCCCAGCCGAGGACCGCGCCCGCGAGGGACGCGGCGTCCTCGGCGGCGCGGGCGCCGCGGTCGAAGGTCTCGATGGAGAGGCGCAGGCGCCGGGTGAGGATGTCGTCGAGGTGCAGCGCCCCTTCTGCGCGGGCGGCGTAGACGACCTCGGCGCGCAGGTAGTGCTCGCCGCGCGCGAGCGGGCGGCCCAGCTGGGGCTGCTCGGCGACCATGCGCAGGAGCTGCGGCGTGAGGTTCCCGTGGCGGCGCAGCAGGTGCTCGATGACGGGGAGCGCGAGGCCGCTGCGGGATGCCATTCGTTGGCGAGCGTTCCAGTACGTTGCGAAGCCGTCAGCTCCCAGGAGCGGGAGTCGTCGCGTGCCGCTGGGCGGGACGTCCGGGCCGAGGCTCACGGCCGCGGCGTCGATCGCGTCCTTCGCCATGATCCGGTATGTGGTGAGCTTCCCGCCCGCCACGAAGAACAGCCCCGGCTCAGGCTCGAACACGGCGTGCTCGCGGCTGAGCTTCGACGTCTCCTCGGTCTCGCCGCGCAGCAGCGGCCGCAGTCCGGCGTAGACGCCCTCTACTTGGGACACGTCGAGTCGGCGGCCGAGGACCTCGCTTGCCTGCTGGAGCAGGTACGCGACGTCGCTCGCCGACGCGGCCGGGTGGGCCGGGTCGAGACGCCATTCGGTGTCGGTGGTCCCGATGAGCCAGTGGCCGTCCCACGGGATGATGAACAGGACGCTCCACTTCGTGCGCGAGATGATCCCCGCCGACCCCTCGATCGCCGAACCGGGGAGCACCAGGTGGACGCCCTTGGACGCCTGCACCGCCAGGCCCGGCCGCTCCGGGAGCATCCGGGCGAGCTCGTCGGACCACACGCCCGCCGCGCAGACCACGGTGCGCGCCTTGACGAACCGCTGCGTCCCCGTCTCGACGTCGAGCACTTCGACGCCGGTGATCCGCCCGTCCCGGCGCCCGAACCCGACCGCCTGCGCCGAGGGCACGACGGCCGCGCCGAGCGACGCGGCCGTGCGGGCGAGGGCCACGACCAGGCGGGCGTCGTCCACCTGCGCGTCGTAGTACCGGATCGCGCCGTGGATGCCCTGGTCCAGGTCGGGGAAGGCTTGCAGCGCACCGGAACGCGACAGGTGCCGGTGCCACGGCAGGCCGCCGCGGCCGCGGCCCGCACCGAGCGCTGTAGCCAGTACGTCATAGGCCGCGACGCCCGCGCCGTAGTAAGCCCGCTCCCAGACCCCTTTGAGCGGCAGCAGGAAAGGCACAGGCCGGACCAGGTGCGGGGCGAGCGTCCCGGCGAGGAGCCCGCGCTCGGTGAGCGCCTCGCGGACGAGACCCAGCTCCAACTGCTCCAGGTACCGCAGCCCGCCGTGGACGAGCTTGCTTGACCGCGACGAGGTCCCCGCGGCGAAGTCGCGCGCCTCCACCAGAGCCGTCCGCAGGCCCCGCGAAGCCGCGTCGAGGGCCGCCCCCGCGCCCGTGGCGCCGCCGCCCACGACGACCACATCGAACGATTCGGAGGAGAGCCGCTCCAGGTCGGAGCGCCGCCGCTCGGGGGAGAGGCGGCCGGCCTGCGATCGGGACCAGGACACGGGCGTGCGCATGGGGTTCACGATACGGGCAGCGAGCTGGGCTGACACCCGTCTCCGAGTACGAGACGCGTAAATTGGAAGGGTGAGCACGAATGCCCCTGCGCGCCCAGACAAGCTCACCGTCTTCGCCCGGTTCGTACAGTTCAAACTGAAGGTCCCGGTCCTCGTCGCGGTGTGCGCCTCCATTCCCGCCGTTTTTCTCACGGTCTGGACCGACGGCGGTTTCGCCTTGGCGGGCAAGGCGATCGGCTGGGCCGCCGGGGCGGTGCTGTGGTTCGAGTCGGTGGTCCTGCTCCTCGCCGCCGAGCACAAGCGCGAATGGCTGTGGCGCCACAAGTGGATGCTCCTGGTCTGCGTGCTCACCGTCGTCAGCCTCGTCCTCGCCGCGGGCGGCGCCCAGGTGCTGCGCCTCGCCTACCTGGTCGGGACGATCCGGGCCCTGCGCGCCAAGCGGATCTTCGACGCCGCGGGCATCCTCGCCCGCCGCCTCAGCCTCGGCCTGTGGTGGAAGTCCGGCCTGTTCACCGGCGCGGGCGTCGTCGCCGCCGGGATCGCCGCGGTGCTCCTGTTCGACCCCGACGCCGAGTACCAGGAGCTCCTGCACTGGTTCGACGCGAACCTGCGGCTTCTGCCGATCCTCCTCGCGGGCGCCGTGCTCGCCGTCGCCACCTGGTTCTTCGTGCGCAGCCGCACCGCCGCCCGCCGCGCAGTGCGCGACGCGGGCGTCCTGGTCCCCGAGCAGCGCGCGCCCACCGACGCCGTGGAAGCCGTCGTGGAAACCGTCGCGCCGTCCTCGCTGCCCTCCCCCGTGCCCTCTGAATCCGGCCCCTGACCGGCCCTCCGATCGTCCTTCCTCGACTCCGCGGCCGCCTCTAGTAGGCTCGGGCGCGTGGATACCGACCTGATCACCCTGACCGGCCTGCGCGTCCACGGGCGCCACGGCGTCTTCGACTTCGAGCGGGACGCCGGGCAGGACTTCGTCATCGACGTCGCCCTCCGCACCTCCACCGCCGCGGCCGCCGCCAGCGACGACCTCAAGCACACCGTCGACTACGGCGCCCTCGCCGACACGCTCGCCGCCATCGTCGCGGGCGAGCCCGTCAACCTCATCGAGACGCTCGCCGAGCGCCTCGCCGACGCCTGCACCGCCATCGACGGCGTCGCGTCGGCCCAGGTCACCGTCCACAAGCCACAGGCGCCGATCGCCCAGCAGTTCGCCGACGTCGCCGTCACCATCGAGCGGAGTGCCCCATGAGCAGGGTCGTCTTCAGCATGGGCGCCAACCTCGGCGACCGCGAGGCCGCACTGCGGACCGCCATCGCCGCCGTCGCGCCCGCCGCGGTCTCCGACGTCTACGAGACGCCCCCCTGGGGCGGCGACGACGATCAGCCCGCCTACTACAACATCGCCGTCATCGCCGACGACCCCGCGCGCACCGCCGGGGACTGGCTCGAACTCGGCCAGCGCCTCGAAGCCGAAGCCGGGCGCGTCCGCGACCCCGAGCGGCCCTACGCGCCCCGGACCCTCGACGTCGACCTCATCGCCGTATGGGACGAATCGGGCGCCGTCCGCTCCGAGGAGCCGCGCCTCCAGCTGCCGCACCCGCTCGCGCACCTGCGCGCGTTCGTGCTGGTCCCGTGGTTCGCGGTGGACCGCGACGCGGAGCTCCCCGGCAAGGGCCGGGTGAGGGACCTGCTACGGGACGCCACCGTGGCGGCGGACGCGCGCGCGCTGCGCCGTCTCCACCCGATATGGTCAGAGCATCATGAGTGACGGGAAGCACGGTCCGCAGCCGAGCCTTCGGCCGACCTCGGCCTCCACCATCGCGGTGGCGGCCCTGGCCGGAGCGGCCCTGACCCTGCTCCTCGTCGCCCGCTACTACCAGCAGGCCCCCGACCTGACCTGGTACAACTCCGCGGTGATCCTCGCGCTGGCCGTGCTGCTGGCGTGGCTGGCGTGGACCACCCGGAAGGCGCTGCATCCCAGCGGGAAGCGTCTCCAGGAGGCCGCGGTCGACGCGAAGCCGCCGCCCGGTGCCGGGCGGCTCGACGGTCCGGAGCACGCGCTCCAGATCGCCCGCTTCGCGGTGCTCGGCAAGGCCGCCTCGATCGCCGGGGCCGCGTTCTTCGGCGCGTACCTGGGGTTCACGGTGTGGTTGGCGGTCCAGGCAGGACGCCTCACCGCAGCCGCTGACGACCTTCCCGACGCGGTGCTCGGCACCGTCGCGTGCGCACTGCTGACCGCCGCGGCGGTCTGGCTGGAGCACTCCTGCCGCATCCCCCCGCAGGACCGCGACGAGGACCGCAGCGACCGACCCTGACCCGTCCCTCCCCGACGACCCGATGCTGGACCCATCCCCCCATATCCCCAATATTTCGCGCGTTTAGAGGTGCGCCCCATGAAATTCGACTCCCCATCCCAAGAGCGCGACTCCACCACGCAGATGAGCGCCGTGTCGGAGGGCGGGGGCGAGGCCCCCGCCGACCGCATGGCGGTCCACGTGGTCTGGGAGATCGGCCTGCTGCTCCTCGGCGGCGGCGTCCTGTTCGCCCTCACCCGCTCGTCGTCCGGGCCGTTCGCCGAGGGCGGGTGGTCCGCGTTCAGTGCGGCGCTCGCGCCGGTGCTCATGCTGGCCTGCGCCATGTCCGTGTCGCTGCGCGTCGGGGCCGTGAACCTCGCGGTCGGGCCGATCGCGCTGCTGTCGGCGTGGCTGTTCACCGACGCCTCGGGCTCCGGTACGGCGATGGCCCTGGCGTTCGGGCTCGGCGCGGCGGCGTTCACCGGCATCGTCCTGGCGACGCTGACGGCGTGGCTGCGCGCGCCCGGTTGGGCCGCGAGCGGCGCGGTCGGCGGCGCGATCGGCCTGTGGGCCGGGACGCAGGGCGGGCCGGGGGCGTTCTCGCTCTCGGAGCTGCCGCAGACGGGCGTCCTCGCGGCGCTCGCGGGCGCGGCGGGCATCTCGCTGTTCCTGGGCCTGGTCGGCGCGTTCGCGGGCGTGCGCTCGCGGCTGGCGCCGATCCGGGACACCCCTGTGGGCGAGCGGCACGGCCGCGGCGGCCTGGTGTTCCTGGGCCTGCTGATCTCCTCGTCCCTGGCGGGCGCGGCCGGTGTCGTGGCCGCGTGGACGTCCGTGCCCGACGCGGGCGCGGCCGGGCTGCCGGACCCGATCCTGCTGACGGTGCTCGCGCTGGGCGCGGCGCTGCTGGGCGGGACGAGCCTGGTGGGACGGCGCGGCGGCGTGTGCGGGACGGTGTTCGCGTCGCTGCTGGTGCTCGCCATGATGTGGCTGGCGGAGGCGCGCGGCTGGAGCTTCGACCCGAGCTGGATCGCGTTGAGCGCCATCGTGGCCGGGTTCCTGGTGACGCGGCTCGTGGAGGCCATGAACCAGGTCGACGAGAACGAGGCGGCGTCCGCGTCCCGCGCGGGGTCGGTCGACGACCTGCGCGAGGAGGACCCGCGGGACACCGGCTCCTACGAGCGCTACGACGAGGACCTCGCGGACCTGGGTTCGGGCGGCGAGTCGTGGTCGACGGGCACGGGCGGGATCCGCACGGGCGCCAACACGACCGGCGGCATCCCCAAGCAGCCCGCCGACCCGTTCGGCGCGTCCGGGGCCTTCGACGACCTGCGCGACGGCTACGGGACCCGCTTCGACAACGACCGCCGCTACGGCCGCTGACCGCCCTCGACCCCCCATAGAGGACAGACGATATGACGTACGTACCCCATGACCGCGACGACGACGTGATCCTGGACCAGACCCAGCGCCTCGACACCACGCCCGCCCCTGCGTTCCCGGCCGTCGGCAACGGCGTCGACGCCCAGAGCGCGCAGCCCGTGGACCCGTTCGCGGGCCGCCCTGCGGTCACCGTCGGCTACGCCGAGTCCCCGGCCGCGCCCCGCGACCGCACGGTCTTCCAGTTCGTGTGGGAGGCGATCCTGCTGCTCCTGACCTTGAACGCGCTGTTCCTGGTCTACCAGCGGCAGGACGAGATCTTTGGCGGCGACGCTACGATGGACGCGCTGAACGGCCAGTTCGCGGCGCTGACGCCGCTGCTGCTGACGGCGGTCGGCTTCGGGCTGACGCTGCGCCTGGGCGCGGTGAACCTCGCCGTCCCGGCGATGCCGATGCTGGTCCTGGCGGTGCCGTCGCTGTTCGTCGGCACGAACCCGCTGGTGGGCCTGGCCTACACGGCGGGCGCCGCGGCCGTGGTCGCGATCGTGTTCACGGTGCTCACCGTGGTGTTCCGCCTCCCGGCGTGGCTCGCGGGCCTCGCCTCGCTGGTGCTGCTGGCGGGGTCGTTCGCGGGGCTGCTCGAACTCGCCGAGCTGCTCGACGCGACCGGCCAGCCGGGCACGTGGTCGAACCCGGGGAGCCTGTGGCTGTTCCTGGGCGCGGCCGCGCTCTCGATCGCCGGGGGCCTGCTCGGCCTGGTCCCCGCCGTGCGCGACCGCTTCTCGAAGGTCCGCGGCGCGACCGACGGCACCGGTGACCGCGAGGCCGCCTCGGTCTTCGCGCTCCTCGGAGGCACGTTCCTCGCGCTGCTGCTGGCGGCCCTCGGCGGCTTCGCCGCGGTCGTGTTCAGCGGTGCCGACGGGACCGGCTTCGCGGGCGTGCCCGGGATGTTCGTCCTCGGCGGCGACGCGTCGCTGACGCTCGTGCCGCTGGTGCTGATCGTGGTGTTCCTGGCCGGGACCAGCCCGTGGGGCCGGCGCGGCCCGGTCTTCGGGACCGTCCTCGCCGCCGTCGCGGTGTGGTCCCTCGACCTGGTCTGGGGCAGCCTCGCCGAGGACCAGTTCCAGCAGTGGACCGGCGCCGTCTACGCGGGCCTGCTCCTCCTCGGCCTCTTCGTCTCCTTCGGCCTCGACCGCCTCGGCCGCCCGAAGGAGCCCGTCGAGGACGACGACACCGGCGCCACCACCGAACTCCCCTCCAACTACGACCCCGCCGACCCCGGCACGGGCCTCTTCGACCCGAGCCTCCAGGACCCGGCCGCCGCGAACCGGTAAGACTCCGAAAGCGAGAGGGCCCAGGCGCGAAGCGCCTGGGCCCCCTCGCTCTTCTCGTCGCCGAGGGTTCAGATGGCCGCGTGGTATTCGAGTTCGTAGGCACTGGCGTCGAGCACCATCTCGGTGACTTCGACGCAGCGGTCCTCACTATCGAATGCGGCGCGGGTGATGGCGATGACCGGTGTGCCGCCGGGAAGTTCGAGCGCTTCGGTCTCGGTCGGCAGCGGCATTCGCGCCCGCAGCCGCTCGGTGAACCGGACCGGGGCATGGCCGATCTCATCGAGCCGCGCATACACGCCGCCCGGACCGGTGTCGGTGTACACGACCGGGGTCGAGCGGACCAGATCGAGCAGGTAGAACGAGTCGGCCAGCTGCACCGGCCGGTCATCGACGGCGAACCTGCGGGAGCGGCGCAGCACCGGTGCGCCGGTGCCGATCGAGAGCTCGGCGGCGACGGCCTCGCTTGCAGGCACCTCGCCGACGGTGACTTCGACCATCCGGGCCCGCTTGCCGGTGTCGGCATCCTGGATCGCCTGGCCCTCACGCCATGCGGCCAGCCGCGAAGGGAACGAGCGCCGGATCGGCTCGAAGGTGCGAACGAAGCTCCCCGAACCCGGCTTGGTGATGATGAACCCGGTTTCGCGCAGCTGCGCGAGCACCCGGGCGGCGGTGCCGCGGTCGATCCCGAACTCATTGCCGATCGCAGTCGCGCTTGGGAGACGCTGACCGGGGGAGTAGGTGCCATCGAGGATGCGCCGACGCAGCGCTTCAGCGGCGGTCGCCGCCGCAGAGCCCTGCTTGCCTTGCATCTCGATCGCCCTTCCTCGCCTGGTGCCGACCCAGCCTACAGAGTGCGGCAGTGATGGGTGCCAGGCGAGAGCATTTCATTTCGATGCCATCAATATTTGGCTGATGCCATCACTTGTGATCTACTTGTCGAAGCCTCACTCAGGGTCACCGAAGGCGGTGCTGACTCGCAGACCGCCTGCCTTGGTGGGGGCAGGCGGATGCCGCCGGTGATCCGCGCCCGCCCCGAGGCGCATGCCGCTCGGGGCGGGCGGAACCCGAACTCAATAGGGCCGAACACAGACTGCGGCCCGCCGGGAAAGCTTGGAACCTAGACCGGCGGGCCGCGCACACCAGGAGAAGAGCATTCTCATGGCGCTCGACAGCCTATCGCGCAACATGGTGCCCCCTTGGGCCAAGATCGACCTGCAACTGCATCAGCCCTACCGGACCTGGCTCGGCTTCGGCCGCCTCCGCTGCGACTGGTGCGGCGAACGCTGGGGAAGGCACGGCTGCCACGCCCGCGAATCAGCCGCTCGACACTTCCTGAACTCCGCATCCACGGCACAACAGGAAGCGGCCCTGCTCGCTGGTGACATCAACGCCGAAGACTTGAACCTGCGCCGCCGATACAGGGCCACGGGCGCCCACCGCCGCAGGCCCGGCCACTACCCGGTCCCCGCTCTCAGCCTCCGAGCGGAGCAACATGGCTGACCACTGGTACCTGATCGGCGAGTTCACCCGGGACATCGGGATGGGCGACACCATCCGGTTCCTGGTCGAGCGGAACACCGAAGACCCGACCGTGCACGGCATCAGCTGCGATGAAGGCACCGGCTGCGGTTCGCGGCCCGTCGGCGTCTTCACCGAGCCCGAGACCTGTCCGACGAACTGGCGCCCCGCATGGGACGGCGATCCGATGAGCCCTGGCATCGAGGCCGAAGCCCGCGACATCGCCTGCCGCGGTTGGCCGCTCCAGCGAGGTGATACCCGCGATCTCGCGGCACCTACGATCGGGCGCATGGACATGGACGAGTACCAGAAGGCGGCGCTGCGGACGGCTGCGACGAGGGAGAAGCCGCATGAGGTGTTCCACCTGCTGCTGGGGCTGGTGGGGGAGACCGGGGAGATCGCCGAGAAGGCGAAGAAGATCGTGCGGGACGAGGGGGGCGACTTCTCGCGGTGGGACCCCGAGGACTTGAAGAAGGAGCTCGGAGACACGCTGTGGTACCTGGCGGTGCTCGCCGACTACTTCGACCTGCCGCTGGGCGAGGTCGCGGAGCACAACATCGCGAAGCTCGCCGACCGGCAGCGGCGCGGGGTGCTCGGCGGGAGCGGGGACGACCGCTGACGCGCGTCAGACGGCCGTGATCACACGACGATGACCCGGATTCCGGCCTCCTCGAAGCCGCGGAGCTGCTCGGGCGGGGCGTTGCCGTCGGTGACGAGGGTGTGGACGCGGTCGGTGGGGCAGATGCGGGCGAACGCGTGGCCGCCGATCTTGGAGCCGTCCGCGATGACGACGACCTTGCGGGCCCGGGCGGCCATGAGGGCGTTTATCGCCGCCTCGCCCTCGTGGTGGCTGGTCGCGCCGAGCTTCATGTCGATGGCGTCGACGCCGAGGAACGCGATGTCGAGCGTGATCTCGCGCAGGATCGGGGCCGCGAGCGGCCCGATCAGCTCGTAGGACTGGGGCCGGACCACGCCGCCGACGACCACCACTTTGAGGTGCGGGCGCACGATCAGCTCGTTGGCGATGTTGAGCGCGTTCGTGACGATCGTCAGCCCGGTCGAGCCGGGCGTGGCGACGAGGTCGGTGCGCATCGCGAGGGACCGGGCCACCTCGGTGATCGTGGTGCCGCCGTTGAGGGCGATGACCTGGCCGGGGCTGACGAGGCCCGCCGCGGCGGTGCCGATGCGGTGCTTCTCCTCCACATGCCGGGCGGTCTTGTAGCGCAGCGGCAGGTCGTAGGAGATGCCGCCCGCGACGGCGCCGCCGCGGGTCCGCGTGATCATCTGCTGCTGCGAGAGCTGGTCGAAGTCGCGCCGGATCGTCGCCTGCGAGACGCCGAGCCGCTCGGCCGCCTCCTCCACTGTGATGCGTCCGGTCTCTGCGAGGATCTCCAGCAGGGTGTTCCACCGGGCGTAGCGGTCCACGTCGCTCCTCTGGAAGTACTGGTTCGGGACGGCGGCGGGCCGCCGCCGTCTGCACGATAGTGTTCAAAGTATGCTCTGGGGCGCTCGGGCCGTGCTCAAGCGGTGCTCGCGCGCTCACGATCATTGTGCCGCACCGGGGTGGGCCTGCACACGCCGGATCGATTGGAAGGAGCGCCGGTGGACGGCGTCATGCTCCCGGCCGTTGGCCGGATCGTCACCCCCGACGGCGTGGTCAACGGGACCCTCGTCGTCGAAGGGGACCGCTTCGAGGGGATCCTGGAACGCGAGGGCGAGCCGACCGGCTGGGTCCTCCCCGGCTTCGTGGACGCCCACTGCCACGGCGGCGGCGGGTACTCCCTGGCGAACGGGGACGCCGAGTCCGCGCGCGGCGCGGCCGCGTTCCACGCCTCCCGCGGGACGACCACGCTGATCGCGTCCCTGGTCTCCCAGACCCACGGCTTCCTCATGGACGCCACGAAGGCCCTCACCCCGCTGGTCGCCGACGGCGTCCTCGCCGGGGTCCACTACGAGGGCCCCTACATCTCCGCGTCCAAGTGCGGCGCCCACGCCAAGGAGGTCCTGCGCGACCCCGACATCGCCGAGCTGACCGAGCTCATCGAGGCGGGGCGCCTGGACGGCGGCGCGAGCGCCGTCAAGATGGTCACGATCGCGCCCGAGCTCGAAGGGGCCCTGGAGGCCATCGAGTTCCTCGACGGCCGCGGCGTGGTCCCCTCGATCGGCCACACCGACGCCTCCTACGAGGAGACCCTCGCCGGGATCGACGCGGGCGCGCAGGCCGCCACCCACCTGTTCAACGCCATGCGCGCGTTCAACCACCGCGACCCCGGCCCGATCCCCGCGCTCATGAACGACGAGCGCATCCTCTCCGAGGTGATCGCCGACCCCGTCCACCTGCACCCGGGCGCGATGCGGTTCGCCTTTGATCTGTCGCTGCCCGCGTGGACGCTCCTGGTCTCCGACGCGATGGACGCCGCCGGGCTGGACGACGGCCGGTACGTGCTCGGCCGCCACGAGGTCGAGGTCAAGGACGGCGTGGCGACCGTGGCCGGGACCGACACGATCGCCGGGTCCACGATCACGCTCCTGGACGCCTTCCGCAACGCGGTCCGCATGGGCGGGCAGACCGTCGAGGCCGCCTCCCAGATGGCGTCCGCGACGCCCGCGGAGCTCCTGGGGCTGCGCGACGTCGGCGCGATCGAGGCCGGCAAGTACGCCGACGCCGTCGTCCTGGACGACGACCTGAACCTGGTGTCGGTCATGCGCCGCGGCGCCTGGCTCCAGGTCTAGCGGGCAAGCGGAAGGGCCGGGAGCAGTGCGCTCCCGGCCCTCTCGCGTGCGGCTACATCGGCGCCGTGTTGTACATGGACGTGCTCGCGCCGCCGAAGATCACGATCCAGATCAGGCAGAACGTGAAGAACGAGACGATGCCGAGCACGAGCCCCGCGATCGCGAACTTCTTGTTCGTCGCCTGGCCCTTGTTCGCCCGCGACCACCCGATCGCCCCGAACACGATCGCGAGCACGCCGAGCGGCCACACGAACCAGTTGACGCCCGGCACGAACGACAGCGCGACCGCGATGATCCCGCAGACCAGCGCCGCCTTCCCGAGGCCGTTGCGCGGCTGGCCGCCGATGGCGCCCTCCGCGTTGTAGGCGGGCGGGGGCGGTGGCGGCGGCGGGACCGCGCCGCCTCCGGCGTAGGGCGAGTACCCGGCGCCCGGAGGCGGCGGTGCGGGCGGCATGCCGCCCAGGCCCGGCGGCGGGGGCGCGGGCGGGATCCCGGCGGGGCCGGGCGGCGGCGGTGCGGGAGGCAGGTCCGGGTCCGGCGGGGGCGGCTGCGATCCTGGCGCGCCGTCGGCGTTCCCGGCGAACGGCTCCTGGCCGGGGGAGCCCTCGGCGTTCGGGCTCCAGTACCCCCCGTCGTCCTTGGGCCGCTCGGGTTCGGGCGGGTCGGAGGCCGGCGGGTAGGTGGTCATGGTGCCCTCCTCGGCTCGGGTGCGCTCGCGCGCCGATGCCCCGCAAGGTAACCCAAACCCCACTCATAGTGTGCCGAATCAGGGGAACCGGCCGGGGCCTCCGCCGATTCGAGAACTCCGTTCGGATTTTTTGGGGTTAGGGGTTTACTACCCGTCAGTAGACGAGTAGAAATGAGTTACGGATCCGGAAGGACTTCCCGGGGACACGGTCTCCAGAGATCGGAAGGATTCGTGCACCGCCGCCGAGCACCCACGTGCGACCTGAGCCGTCGGGAGGCACAGCGGGTCCAGCACCTAGGAGCAGGACGCCGCTATAAAAGACTTCACGCTTGGTAACTCGGTCGGAAGTGCTGAAAGTTGCGTACGGCCCAGTCGAGGCTATTGACCGACTGGGCCGTGTCGTTTGCCCGCCAAGCGGTCCCGCCCCCCTTCGCGATCCTTTCTCACAGCGTCCTGTGTCCGAACTGACTGGGAACCTTCAGCCGCGGCTGCAAGAATGGGCCACGATGACCACGATCGAACCCGGCTGGTACGCCGACCCCGCCGACCCGTCCACCCAGCGCTACTGGGACGGCTCCGCCTGGGTCGGGAAGCCGATCCCCGCGGGCGCCGAGCCGCCCGCCGAGCCCGAACCGGTCGACCCCGAACCGGAGCCGCTCCCCGAACCCTCTACACAGGACCGCAGCGTCCAGGAGCTCCCGCCGGACCCGCGCTTCGGCGCGGGCCCGCCGCCGAAGGTGATCCAGCGGACGCCCGGCGCGGTCCAGCCGCCAGGGACGATCCCCATCCGGTCCCTCGGCGTCACCGTCGGCTGGATCTCCCGGCCCGACGTCGACCGCATCCTCGAAGGCCGCGTCCTCGCCCACCCCGGGCAGCGGTTCGTCGCCCGGATCGTGGACACCGTCGCGCTCATCGCCCTGAACGCGGTCGTCAACGGCTACTTCATCTACCAGTTCCTGCAGACGGTCTGGCCGTACGTGCTGGAGATGGCCGGCGCCGACGACCCCAACGACGTGCAGCTGCCCGCCCGCGCCTCCGACCAGTGGTGGGTGGTCCTGCTCATCTCGCTCGGCCTGTGGTTCGCGTACGAGGTCCCCGCGACCCTCAACTCCGGGCAGACCCTCGGCAAGCGCCTCATGGGGATCAAGGTCGTCTCGCTCGCCCCCGCCGGGCTCGGCTGGGGCCGCCTGCTGCTGCGCTGGTCGTACGCGGCGCTGCCGCTGCTGTGCTTCCCGTTCGGCGCGATCCTCTGGGTCATGGACGGGATATGGTGCATCCGAGACCAACCCTTCCGTCAATGCCTCCACGACAAGTCGCCGGGAACGGCCGTCGTCGAGGCGGGACCCCAAAAGGAGCCCGCAGCATGACCGATCCGATCCGCGACGACCTCGCGGCGATCCCCCGCTACGTCCCCGGCAAGGCGCTCCCCGACGCGCTCAAGCTCTCCAGCAACGAGGTCCCGTACGGGCCGCTCCCCGGCGTCGCTGAAGCGGTCGCCGACGCGGTCGCGAACGTGCACCGCTACCCCGACATGGGGGTCACGGCGCTGCGGGACGAGCTGTCGGAGCGCCTCGGCGTGGACGCCGACCGGATCGCCACCGGCACCGGGTCGGTGGCCCTCATCGGCCACCTGCTCCAGTCGGTCGCGAGGCCCGGGAGCGAGGTCGTCTACTCGTGGCGGTCCTTCGAGGCGTACCCGATCGCGGCCACGGTGGCCGGGCTCAAGTCGGTCCAGGTCCCGAACACCGCCGACCACGGGCACGACGTGGACGCGATGATCGCGGCCGTCGGGCCCGACACGCGCGCGGTCGTCCTGTGCACGCCGAACAACCCGACCGGGCCCTCGCTGACCGCCGAGGAGATCGACCGGGTCTTCGCCGGGGTGCCGGAGTCGGTGCTCGTGGTCCTGGACGAGGCGTACCGGGAGTTCGTGACCGACCCGTCCCTGCCGGACGGGATCGAGCGGTACGGGGACCGGCCGAACGCGGTCGTGTTCCGCACGTTCTCGAAGGCGTGGGGCCTCGCGGGCCTGCGCATCGGCTACATGGTGGCGCGGCCGGAGGTCGCGGACGCGGTGCGGCGGTGCGTGATCCCGTTCGCGGTCAACGGACCCGGGCAGGCGGCGGCGCTCGCGGCGCTGGCGTCGGAGGACGAGATGCGGCGCCGGGTCGCGCTGGTGACGTCCGAGCGCAAGCGGGTCGTCACGGCCGCAAGGGAACTGGTGCCGGACGTGCCACAGACGCAGGCGAACTTCTTCTGGCTTCCGCTGGGGGAGCGGGCGGTCGAGTTCGCGGCGCACTGCGAGGCGCGGGGGATTCTGGTGCGGCCCTTCGCGGGCGACGGGGTGCGGGTGACCGTGGGCCTGCCCGAGGAGAACGACGCGATCCTGGAGGCCCTGCGCGACTGGCGCTGAAGGTGAGCGACGGTCGGATTCGCTGTCGCCCCCGGATCAAAAGTGCTCCGGGGGTACGACACCGGAGGCCGACCGGGGCTTGAGCGGGGGTGTGATCCGGGCGCCCCACCGGCGCCCGGAGCCGGTCTTACCTGGCGGTGCGCTCGTTCTGGTCGCAGAACGCCTCGTACATCTCGGTGAGGGTCTGCTTCTGCTTCGCGGTGAGCTCGCGGTCGGTCGCGATCGCCAGGGGCGTCGCCGAGCCGTCCTCGCCGCTGCCGACGCCGGCGCGGAGGTACATGATCGGGGTGGTCATCCGCAGGGCCAGTGCGAGCTGGCGGAGCACCGCGCCGCTGGGGCGGCGGACACCGCGTTCGCCCTGGAGGTAGGGGTTCGAGACCCCGGCGGAGTCGGAGAGCTCGCGGAACGAGACGTGGGCGCGTTTGCGCACGTCCCGGACGAATGAGCTGAAGTCGCGATCTGTCACCCGCGTCACCATACGCGCCTCACCCCGCCGCCGCCAGCTGCCCCCGCCTGACCTACCCGACATTCGGTACTACCGGCCGACACCGGGCTCACCCGATCAGACGATATGAAAGCGACTCGCGAGGCGGTTGCGTCTCAACCCCTCGCCGTCGCGTGAAGCCAGCCGATACCATCGGAAGTCGACGCGTAGTGCGTCCTCGCGCCGCCATGACGAGGACATGACGAGGAGGGGAGAACCGGTGAGCGTTCTGCAACGCTTGGAGAAACAACTGGAGGGCCTGTTCGAGGGCACCTTCAACAAGATGTTCAAGGGCGTTGTGCACCCGGTCGAGATCGCCAGCGCCATGCAGCGGGAGGCCGAGACCCACAAGGCGGTCCTCGCCGGTGGCCGCGTGCTGGTGCCCAACCGGTACGTCATCGACCTCTCGCCCCCCGACCACGACCGGCTCGCCCCGTACGCGGCCGCGCTGGCGCAGGAGCTCGCCCAGTCGCAGGCCGAGTTCATCGGCGAGAACGGCTGGACCGTCTACGGCGACGTGATCGTCGAGATCGAGCGCGGCGAGGGCCTGGACACGGGCATGTTCCGCGTGACCGCCGAGGTCGCGGCCCTCAACGAGGGCGTCGACCAGCCGGTGTCGGGCGGCGGCTACGGCCCCGCGCACCCGCAGGCCCCCACGGGCCCGGTGCTCGTCACCGCCGACGGCCGCCAGTTCACGGTCGCGCACGGCGCCACGGTCATCGGCCGCGGCGAGCAGGCGCAGATCCGCCTCCCCGACGTGGGGATCTCGCGGCGCCATGTCCGGGTGGACTTCGACGGCCGCCAGGTGTCGGTCACCGACCTCGGCTCGACGAACGGCACCCTGGTCAACGGCCAGCGGATCGCCACCGTCTCCATGCAGCCCGGCGACGTCATCCAGATCGGCACCACCTCCCTCACCCTCCAGGCGGGGTAGTCCGCAGTACGAACGGCCCGCCCCGATCCACGCCGATCGGGGCGCCGTCGTTTCCGCATGATGAGAAGCCCACGGGCCCTTGCGGGTAGCGGTGGGATGACCGGGCGCCTTCGGCGGCTCGCCTGCTGGGGCGCGCGCCGGTGGGCTACCGTGTCTGAGACCGTTCGTTCATCCGCTGGGAGCACCGAATGCCTGAGATAGTCCAGACCGTCGCCCGGTTCGGTTTCCTGGTGCTGCTGTGGCTGTTCGTGTTCGCGGCGGCCCGGACGATCACGCGGGACCTCCTCGCCCAGCGCCGCCCGGCCGCGGCCGGGCCGGGCGCGGGCCCGGTGTCGGCGCCCCCGGCCCCCGGGCGCGGCGCGGCGCCGCAGCAGGCGCACGCCGCCCAGTGGCTGGTGGTGACCACCGGCGAGCTCCAGGGCCGCCGGATCGGGCTGACCGGGCAGCCGATCTCGATCGGCCGCGCGGCCGACTCCACGATCGTGATCCGGGACGACTTCGCGTCGAACCGGCACGCGCGGGTCGTGCCGATGGACGGCCAGTGGATGGTGGAGGACCTGGGCTCCACGAACGGCACGTACCTGGGGCGCGCTAGAGTCACCAGACCCACGCCGGTCCCGCTCGGGGTGCCCATCCGGATCGGGCGCTCCTCCTTCGAGCTGCGCCCCTGAGGCCCGAGCAAATGACGCGGCGATGTCGGCATCGATCAGCGGGCGTGCCCCGCGCTACGGCGGTTGATACATGAGTTTGCACCTGCGATACGCGGCCGTCTCCGACCGCGGTGTGGTGAGGCAAGGCAATCAGGACTCGGTGTTCGCCGGGTCCCACTTCATCGCGGTGGCCGACGGGATGGGCGGCATGGCCGCCGGTGACCTGGCCTCCGCGATCGTCATCAACACCGTGGCCCGGCTGGACGTCGCCCCGCCGCCGGACTCGGTGGTCGACGAGCTCGCGGACGCCGTCGCGGACGCCAACCGCGCGATCCGCCGCTGCGTCGCCGACGACCCGCAGAAGGAGGGCATGGGCACCACGCTCACGGCCCTGTGGTTCGACGGCGAGTGGTTCAACCTCGTGCACATCGGCGACTCGCGGGCGTACCGGCTGCGCGAGGGCGCGTTCGAGCAGGTCACCGTCGACGACACGTACGTGCAGATGCTCGTCGACGAGGGCCGCATCACCGCCGAGGAGGCGGAGCGGCACCCGCAGCGGTCGCTGCTGCTGCGCGCGCTCGGCGCCTCCGAGGTCGAGCCCGCGTTCCAGACCATCAAGGGCGTCGTGGGCGACCGGCTGCTGCTGTGCTCCGACGGCCTCTCCGGGCCCGTGTCGGACGCCGACATCGCCCGGACCCTCCAGACCGCCGCCTCCCCGCAGGAGGCCGCCGAGACCCTCGTGCAGCAGGCCCTCGACGCGGGCGCCCCCGACAACGTCACGGTGCTCATCGCCGACGTCGTCGCGGAGCACCCGGGCGAGCAGCGCCAGATCATCGGCGGCGCGGCCGCCGACCAGCGGCTCGCCGAGTCCGACACCGCGGTGCTCCGCGCCGTGAAGGAGGACGCGGCCGAGCCCGGCGGCGACGAGACCGTCGACCTGCGCGCCGAGGCCCCCGAGGACGGGAAGAAGGCCAAGAAGCGCGGCCGGGTGTGGCGGACCGTCCTGTCCTGCCTGATCGTGCTGGTCCTCGCGGCCGGCGCGGGCGCGTGGTGGGTGCGCACGCAGTACTTCATCGGGGTGTCGGACGCGGGCAACATCAGCGTCTACCGGGGCCTCCCTTTTGAGGTGGCCGGGCTGCGCGCGGCCTGGCTGGAGATGGAGTCCGAGCGGCCCGCCTCGGAGGCGACCGACGCGGTCGAAGCCGACCTGGAGGACGGCATCCGGGTGGACGGCCAGACCGCCGCGGAGGACGAGCTCGACGAGCTGATCGACGGCGCCGCGTCCAATGCGAACCTCGACCCGCTGTGCTCCGTTTCGGACACTGAGGCGGTGCCTACCGCTTCAAAGGACTGCCGCGACGACTGAGCGTCACCGTTGTACGCTCACAGCGCAGACGGACCGGCGCGGGGGCGCCCGTAACACTTCGAGACGCTAGGGGAACCGATGGCCCAGCCCATGTCGGCCACCGCCCGACCGGTGGGCCCGTCGGAGACGCCGCTGACGCCGCTTTCGGGGATGCCCAAGCGGATCGGCCGCGAGATCGTCATGCTCCTCATGGGCGGCATCGGGGTCTTCTGCTTCCAGTTGACGATCGACCTGGCGCTCACCAGGGAGACCACTTCGGTCACGTTCGTGCTGCCGATCCTCATCTTCGCGGTGTCCATGTGCGCGTGGACGGCCGTGAAGTTCCTCGCCCCGTACGCGGACCCGCTGTTCGTCCCGGTCGCCGCGTTCCTCTCCGGCATCGGCATCGTCTACATCCGCCGCATCGACCGGACCGCGCTCACCGACAACGCGCTGCCCGCGGACGCGGGCGTGTTCGCGGGCTCGGGCGGGCGCCAGCTCATGTACTACATGGCCGCCGTGGTGGTCATGGCCGTGCTGCTCGCGGTGGTCCGCAACCACCGGATGCTCCGCGGGTACGCGTACATCCTCCTGTTCGCGGGCATCGCGTTCGCGGCCCTGCCGGGGTTCCTGCCCGCGTCGATCTCGGAGTCGGGCGGCTCCAAGAACTGGATCCGCTTCGGGTCGTTCTCGGTGCAGCCCAGCGAGTTCGCGAAGCTGATGCTGCTGATCTTCTTCGCGGTGTACCTGGTGCGCAAGCGCGACATGCTGTCGGTGGCGGGGAAGAAGATCCTCGGCCTCCAGCTGCCGCGCATGAAGGACCTGGGGCCCATCGTGATCGTCTGGGCCGCCAGCCTCCTCATGCTCATCTTCGAGCGTGACCTCGGCACCTCGCTGCTCCTGTTCGCGATCTTCCTCTCGATGCTGTACATGGCGACGCGGCGCGCGTCGTGGATCCTCATCGGCCTCACCATGTTCATCGGCGGCTGCATCGCGATCTACCCGTTCTTCTCGCACCTCCAAGTGCGCGTGGCCATCTGGCTCGACCCGTGGAAGTACGTCGAGGACCCCGTCACCTCCTCGTACCAGCTCGTGCAGGGCCTGGTCGCGCTCAACTCGGGCGGGCTCCTCGGGAACGGCCCCGGCTCGGGCAACCCGAACCGCATCCCCGCCTCCGAGTCGGACTTCATCCTCGCCGCGATCGGCGAGGAGGTCGGCCTCCTCGGGCTCACCGCGATCCTGCTGCTGTACGCAGTGCTCGTCGAGCGCGGCTTCAAGACCGGCATCATGTCGCGGGACCTGTTCGGGAAGCTCCTCGCCGGGGGCCTGGCGTTCCTGGTGGCGTTCCAGCTGTTCGTCGTGTTCGGCGGCGTCACCGGGCTCATCCCCATGACCGGCCAGACCACGACGTTCCTCGCCGCGGGCGGCTCCTCGCTCGTCGGCTCCTGGCTGCTCGTGGGCCTGCTCGTGCGCGTCTCCGACGACGCCCGCAAGCCCTGGCAGGCGTCCTACGGCCTCATGAAGACCGAGGCCCCGCCGGAGTTCCTCGCCCAGCAGGCCGCCAAGCGCGCCGCCGAGGAGGCCGCGAAGGCCGACGCCGCGGGCGTCATGGACTCCGGCCCGATCCCCGGCGGCGACCAGCCCACCGAGCTCATCATCCCCGGCCACCTCCCCGGCTCGCCCGGACCCGGCGGCACCATGGAGGAGGACGTCGTCTCCCCGACCCGCCAAGGCCCGTCCTCGCCCCCGACCGGCCCCGGCCCGAGCGCCCCGACGGCCCCGTACTCGCCCCCGCCCGCGGGCCCCGGATCGCCGCAGGCGCCCGGCACGCAGCCGTACCGCCCCCAGACCCCGCCGTCGCCTCCCGGCTCCGCCTACGGGGGTCCGGCGGGCGGCCCGCAGCGGCCCCCGACCCGGCCCGCCCCCCAGACCCCGCCACCGCCGCCGCCGTCGGCGTTCGACCCGCGAACCGAGAACAAGGAGGGCGGTCGATGAACCCGGCCCTGCGCCGCACCGGCGTCCTCGCGCTGATCCTGCTGGGCGCCCTCATCGCCCAGGTCACCTGGGTGGGCTTCTTCCACCACGACGACTACCAGGGCCAGCTCGACGCCCGCGCCGTCGTCTCCGAGTACTCGGTGCCGCGCGGCCAGATCCTCGCGGGCGACACCGTCATCGCCCAGTCGGTCGAGACCGACGGCGACTTCTACGTCTACGAGCGCCAGTACCCCGAGGGCGACGCCTTCGCGAACATCACCGGCTACAAGTCGTTCATCTACGGCGCCACGAACCTGGAGGCGGCTGAGAACTCGATCCTCAACGGCTCCAGCTCGCTCCTCGCCTTCGACGACTTCTGGGCCACCGTGAAGAAGGACCAGAAGCCCGGCGGGAACGTGATCACCACGATCGACCCGGCCCTCCAGCAGACCGCCTACGAGGCGCTCGCCGACTCCGGCGTCAAGGGCGGCGCGGTCGTCATCGACCCGCAGACCGGGCAGATCCTCGCGCAGGCGTCCTACCCGGGCTGGAACCCCACCGACGTGTCCTCCAACGACGGCGACACCGCCAACTCGGCGTGGAGCGACCTCATCGCGCAGGAGGGCGAGGGCGGGGACAACCCGGCGCTCGACCGCACCCGCTCCGAGTGGTACCCGCCCGGCTCGACGTTCAAGACGATCGTCGCCGCGGCCCTCATCGAGGACATGGGCGCGACCGCCGACACGATGGTCCCCGCGGGCAACGAGTACACCGCCCCGGACACGAACCACACCATCACCAACTCCTCCGACCAGTGCCCGAACCAGGAGTACACGCTCGCCGAGGCGTTCGCGAAGTCCTGCAACACGACGTTCGCGCGGCTGTGCGTCGAGGAGCTCTCGGCCGACCAGATCTCCGAGATGGCCGGGAAGTTCGGGTTCGGCGAGGCGTTCGAGACCCCGCTGTCGAGCCTCGCCTCCCAGACCGGCGACCTCTCCGAGGACGCGTTCCGCGCCCAGGCGTGCATCGGCCAGCAGGATGTGCGCGAGACCGTCCTCCAGAACGCGATCATCGCCGCCACCATCGCCAACGAGGGCGAGCGGATGGAGCCGCAGCTCATCGCCGCGCTCACCGACTCCAAGGGCGAGACCGTGCAGAACGGCCCCGAGGACTCCGCCGGGCGCGTCATCGACGTCGACACCGCCCAGGAGCTCCAGACGATCATGGAGGGCGTCGTCGAGAACGGCACCGGCTCCAACGCCCAGATCAGCGGGTACACCGTCGGCGGGAAGACCGGTACGGCCGAGCAGTCCGCGTCCAGCGAGAACACCCTGCCCGACCACGGCTGGTTCCACGGGTGGGCGATGGACAAGGACGGCGAGCCGGCCGTGGCCGTCGCCGTGTTCCTCGACTCGTACGGCGACGGCGCCTCCGCGAAGGCCGCCGAGATCTCCGGGACGCTCATGGAGCAGGTCCTCGAAGGCAGCGGGGACTGACACTCCCCGCACCGCGCCAACGCTTGGGGGCGTAGGGAAGACGAGAAGGACACAGTTTCCTCAAGATCCGCGGGATCGGCAACCGGAGGGGCCTCCGGGACGTGGATCTTCGGAGACGGTTCGACGGCGACCGGATAACGAGCGCCCAGGTGCCGGGCGACCTGCAAGTACACTGAAGCGGCGATCCCCCCGGATCCGAACAGCCCGAACACCGATCCGTCGAAGAAATGAGGAGACGCCGTGTTGAGCCCCGAAATGCTACTCGGGCAGCGCTATCGCCTGCGCGAACGCATTGCCGTGGGCGGCATGGGCGAGGTCTGGCGGGCCGAGGACACCGTCCTCGAACGCACCGTGGCCGTCAAGGCCATGCTGCCGTCCCTGCTCAGCGAGCCCGGCTTCACCCAGCGCTTCACCGCGGAGGCCAAGACCGTCGCGGCGCTCACCCACCCCCACATCGTCAACGTCCACGACTTCGGCAACGCCGACCTGCCCAGCGGCGAGACCACCGCCTACCTCGTCATGGAGTTCGTCGAGGGCAAGTCCCTCGCCGACCTCATCGCCGAGCGCGGCCGCATCGACGCCCGCGAGCTCATGCCGATCATCGCCGCGACCGCCGAGGCCCTCCACCACGCCCACGTCCACGGCGTCATCCACCGCGACATCAAGCCCGGGAACATCCTCGTGCGCGACCGCGACGGGCGCGCCGTCCTCACCGACTTCGGGATCGCCCGCTCCGGCGCCTCCGGGGACCTCACCCAGACCGGCGCGGTCATGGGCACGGCCTCCTACATCGCGCCCGAGCAGGCCGAGGGCACCGGCGTGCTCCCCGCCTCCGACATGTACTCCCTGGGCGTCGTCGCCTTCCACGGCCTCACCGGGCACCGGCCCTTCCAGGCCGAGAACCCGATCGAGCTGGCCCTGCACCACGTGCGCACCCCCGCGCCGCCGCTCCCGCAGGAGATCCCCCCGGGCGTGCGCGCGTTCGTCGAGCGCTCCATGTCCAAGGACCCGCACCGGCGGTTCGCCACCGGCGACGAGATGGCCGCCTCGGCGCGCGTGGCCGTCGACGCGCCCCCGGCGACCTCCGTCATGCCCCCCGTCGGCCAGCTGCCCCAGCGCGCGGGCGTCGTCGCCATGGGCGGGCCGCCCGCGGGCGTCGCCCAGCCCGCGCAGCAGCTGCCGCCGCCCGGACCGCCGACCCCTCCCGGCATCGACCTGGGAGCCCCGCAGCCCTCCGGGGCGTCCAACCCCGGACCGAACAAGACGCTGCTCGCGGCGATCGTGGGCGTGATCGCCCTGGTCGTGGTGGGCGGTATGGTGTGGCTGCTGCTGTCCATGAACGACGACAACGACCCCGGTGGCGGCTCCGAAGACCCGACGACCAGCACCTCCACCGAGGAGGAGAGCACGGACGACGGGGACGACCAGAGCCCCGACGAGGAGACCACTCCCGAGGACGCGCAGACCTCCAAGGGGGGCGGCGGACTCGGCGATTGCCTCCCCGGAGCCGACTGCAACGACCGATAGCGGGCTTCCGGGCCGCGCCCTGCCACTAGAATCAATCCGCGATGAACGGAACACGAGGACGTAAAACGCGATGACGACAGAGCCCCGCCTGCTCGGCGGCAGATACGAGATCGGCGAGGTCGTCGGCTACGGGGGGATGGCTGAAGTCCACCGTGGCCGGGACCTGCGACTCGGCCGCGACGTGGCGGTGAAGCTGCTGCGGGCCGACCTCTCTCGTGACGAGTCGTTCCTCATCCGCTTCCAGCGCGAGGCCCAGAACTCCGCCTCCCTGAACCACCCCAACATCGTCGCCGTGTTCGACACCGGCGAGGACATGGGCATCCCCTACATGGTGATGGAGTTCGTCAACGGCCGCACCCTCAAGGAGGTCCTCCTCGCCGAGGGCCGCTTCGACCCGGCCGCGGCCTGCGAGGTCGTCGCCGACATGTGCTCGGCCCTGGACTTCTCCCACAAGCACCACATCATCCACCGGGACGTCAAGCCCGGCAACGTGATGCTCTCGGACACCAGCCAGGTCAAGGTCATGGACTTCGGCATCGCCCGGGCCCTCGCCTCCAACCAGGCCACCATGACCCAGACCAGCGCCGTCATCGGCACCGCCCAGTACCTCTCCCCGGAGCAGGCGCGCGGCGAGACCGTGGACGCCCGCTCCGACGTGTACGCGGTCGGCTGCGTCCTCTACGAGCTGCTCGTGGGGCACCCGCCGTTCACCGGCGACAACCCCGTGTCCGTCGCCTACCAGCACGTCCGCGAAGAGGCCCGGCCGCCGTCGGAGCTCAACCCCTCGATCCCGCCGTCCGTCGACGCGGTCATCATGAAGGCCCTCGCGAAGAACCCCGAGAACCGGTACCACTCCGCGGGCCAGATGCGCGAGGACCTCATCCGCGCCGCCCGCGGCCAGGAGGTCATGGCCCCCGCGGTCATGGGCCCCGCCGACCGGACCGCGATCATCGACCCCGACGCGACCGCCCCGATCCGCCAGCTCCCCACCTCCACCAGCAAGCGCCGCCCGTGGCTCATCGCCCTCGGCGTGGTCCTCGCGCTCGTCGCGGTCACCGCCGCGGCCTGGGGGATCATGCAGGCGATGAACCAGGCCGCCATGGCGACCGTGCCGGCGGTGATAGGGCTCTCCGAGCAGGAGGCGTCGGACGCGCTCGCCGCCGAGGAGCTTGAGGTCAAGGTCGAGTACGAGGTCGCGACCGACCCGAACGACACGAGCATCGACAAGGTCGTGGACCAGTCCCCGCAGTCGGGCGACGAGGTCGACCAGGGCACCACCATCACGATCACCGTCCGCCAGGCGCCCGAGGACGTCGAGGTCGCCAATGTCGTGGGCGACCAGTTCGACGACGCGAAGGCCGAGCTCGAAGGCGACAACCTCACCGTCAAGGAGAACCCGGTCGAGGACACCGCCCCCGAAGGCACGGTCCTGAGCCAGGACCCCGAGGCGGGCGACACCGTCCCGCCGGGCACCGAGGTGACGCTCACCGTCTCGGCCGGCGGCCAGGCCACCGTTCCGGACGTGACCGGCATGGTCGTCGACACCGCCATCTCGACGCTCCAGAACGCGGGCTTCGAGTACGCGGTCGAGTACGGCAGCGGCGGCACCACCGTGGGCGTCGTCTACAGCCAGAACCCGAGCAACGGCTCCACCGAGGCCAGCGGCACCACCGTCACCATCACCGCCCAGGGCGTGGTGGTCAGCTGGGACGCCACCACGACGCCCCAGGCGCTCATGGACACCCTCAACGGGATGGGACTCACCGCCACGATCGACGGCGACGCGACTCTGGAGACCATCGAGTCGGTCTCCGGCCCCGACGGCCAGCTCACCAGCGGCACCGCCGTCGCCCCCGCGTCCGCCATCACGATCGTCCCCGCCGCGGACGACGGCGGCGGAGGCGGCGACGACGAGACCACGAGCGAAGGCGAATGCCCCCCGCTCGACCCGACATGTAGCGAAGGCTAGACGAGAACGCTGAAGGGGCCCGGTGCATCGCACCGGGCCCCTTCAACGTCCCGCCGCGACTGCGGCGGGCGGACGGAAGGGCCCCGGCCTGTTCGACCGGGGCCCTTCGCTTCCCTCGTGTGCCGCGCTGAACCCGCCTCGGTGCTGCGCGGCCCGCGGCGGGGCCCTGTGGGACCCCGCCGCCGAGTCCTGTCCCCGGGACGAGCAGCGTGCCCGGGGACGGGGCTTCAGAACACGGCCTAGACCGGCTCGATGCCGCCTTCGAGGATGCGGACCATGATCGGGTTGTCGAAGTAGATGTCGTTGAGCGAGTAGTCGCCCGCGTCGATCTTCTTCACGCGCTCGCCCTCGATGGCGTACGAGACGCGCTGGTTCAGGAACAGCGGCAGGCGCGGCAGGGTCTGGTTGAAGACGATGCCGAGCGTCTTGTTCGCCTCGGCCTGCTCCTCCTCGGTGCCCTTCTGCGACGCCAGGTACAGGTCGTCCACGTTCACGGTGCCCAGAGAGGTCGTCACGACCTCCTTGGTGTTCAGGCCCATGCCCGGCTGGTCCGGGGTCTGCGAGTTGTCGGTGAACCAGGTCATCTGCCAGGAGCCGTAGACGTAGGGCACGAACGGGTTCGCCCACTGGCGCACCGCGATGTCGAAGTCGCCCGCGCCCCAGATGCCCCACGGGTTGTCCGCGGGGACGTTCTCGTAGGACACGGCCAGGCCGAACTCGGCCAGCTGCGACGCCGCCTGCTCGCCGGTGAGCGAGAAGTCGGTCCAGCCCTCGACGCCGATGATCTTGTACTCGGCGAGCGACCCGTCCGGCTTGTGCCAGCCGTCGGACTCCTTCGCCCAGCCGGCCTCGGTCAGGAGGGCCTCGGCCTTGGCGTGGTCCGTCGTGTAGAACTCCAGCTCGCCGTCGGCGAACAGGCCCTCCGCGTGCGGGTCGGGAAGACCCGAGTAGGTCGCGGGGATGTAGTAGCCGCCCGCGCCCTTCGCGATCTCGCCGATGACCTCGGTGTCGAACACGTACATGAGCGCCTTGCGCACGTTCGCGTCCGCGAGCTCGGGGAACCGGCCCTCGTTCAGCATCAGGCCGATGCCGTCGTAACCGGGGGTCGAGATCTCCTTGAGGCCGTCGACGCCCGCGATCGTGGAGCGGTCGGTCGCACCGAGCACCTGGGTCGAGTAGTCCACCTCGGACGACAGCAGGAACTGCACCGAAGCGGCGTTGTCGCCCTTCTGGACCTCGACAGTGGAGAACTTCACCTGGTCGGCGAACAGCCCGTCCTCGTGGACCGTCATCGTGATGACGGTCTCGCCGATCTGGTCGAACTTGTACGCGCCGCAGGAGATGAAGTCCTCGTCGAGGAAGTCCTCGGCCGCGATCTTCTCGGCCAGGGCCACCTGGCCCGCGCCGCCCTGGACCTCGCCGCCCTCGACCAGGCCCTGGGCCTCGTCCATCCACTCGCCGTAGCGCGCGTACGGCAGCACCTGCGCCTTGAGCGCGCCGTGCTCGACACCGGTGAACGCCTCCGTGTACGTCACGGTCACGGTGGTGTCGTCGTCCGCGGTCGCGGACTCCAGCTGGTCCCAGCCGATGGTGCCCTGCGCGGCGTTCAGCTTCTGGAGGTAGATCGTCCCGACGACGTCCTTCGCGGTCACGGCCGCACCGTCGGTCCACTTGATGCCCGAGCGCAGCTTGATCGTCAGGGTCGTGCCGTCCAGCGTCACCGACTCGGCGAGCTGCGGGGTCCACTCCAGCGTGTCCCAGTTCAGGATCGCGCAGCGGGGGATGAACAGCTCCGCCACGGGGGCGGCGGTCAGCAGCACGCCGGTGTTCAGCGCCGCGTTGTAGTGCTCGACCGAGATGTCGAACGGGTACACGTACACGAACTTGCCGCTCGCGCCGTCGCCGCCGTCACCGCTGTCGGCCTGGCAGGCGCCGAGCACGGAGGTGGTCGCGACGGCGCCGGCGCCGAGGCCGACCGCCTGCATGAGGTTGCGTCGGCTGAGCTCGAATCGCTGAGAGGTCATCGCCGGTTCCTTTCAATGTAGAGGGCGATAGAAGTGATGAGGATGAGGAACAGTCCGAGCCCGACGGTCAGCGCGCTGACGGAGGACTCTGCGGTTCCGCTGGGAGTCAGGAGCAGGAGGAGCCCGGCGGCCAGGGTCAGCAGGACCCCGAACGCCAGCCCCGCGCGGGCGATCAGGCCGACCATGCCGCTCCCGGTGACTTGTTTGGATCGTCGGCCGCCCCCGCGGCCGCGGGACGCCGCGACCTCGGAAGGGCCTCAAGGGTGAGCGTCCGGTCGTCGCGGCCCGAGGCCGCCTGGACGCTCTCGCGCCGCTGCTCCCGCGCCACGATGTGGCACGAGACCCGGCGGCGCCCGCCGGCAGCGCCCGTGCGTTCGAGCGCGGGCTCCGTGCTGTCGCACAGGCCCGGCTCGTATGCGGGGCACCGGGGGTGGAAGGCGCACCCGGCGGGAAGGTCGGTGAGGGACGGGATCTCGGCCGAGCGCAGCTGCTCGGCGGCCGCATTGGCCTTCGCGAGGTCCGGGTCCGGCTCGCACACGGCCCCGATGAGGGCCTTCGTGTACGGGTGCTGCGGGTTCCCGATGACCTCCGGGGTCGGGCCGTGCTCGACGACCTTCCCCAGGTACATCACCGCGATCTCCCCGTCCCACGCGAAGTACTTGGCCACGGCCAGGTCGTGCGTGATGAACAGGAAGCCCACGTCGAGGTCGTCGCGGAGCCGCCCGAGGGTGTTCAGGAGGCTCACGCGGATCGAGACGTCCAGCATCGAGGTCGACTCGTCGCAGATGAGCAGCTCCGGGTTCATGGCGAGCGAGCGCGCGACGTTCACGCGCTGGCGCTGGCCGCCGGAGAGCTGGTGCGGGTAGGAGTCGAGGTAGGACTCGGGCGGCGTCAGGTCGACGAGCTGGAGCAGCTCGGCGGCCTTCGCACGCGCCTCGGTGCGGTTCTTCACCAGGCCGTGGCGCTTGAGCCCGGCGGTGAGGGTCGAGGCGACGGTGCGGGTGGGGTTGAGCGCCGCGTACGGGTCCTGGTGGATGTACTGGACGGCGCGACGGTAGGCGGTCTTCTCGCCGGGCGTCATGTCGGTGAGGGACTTCCCGCGGAACTCGACGGCCCCGGCGGTGGGCCGGGTGATCCCGGCGGCCGCGCGGGCGGTCGTGGTCTTGCCGCAGCCGGACTCGCCGACCAGGCACAGGACCTTCCCGGCCTTGACCTCCAGGTCCACGCCGCCGACGGCGGCGACGGGGCCCTTCTTGGTGTCGAAGACCTGCTCCAGCCCGCGGAGCTTCAGCAGGGGGGCGGCGGTCGAAGACTCAGACATTGACGTTCTCCTTCGCCTTGCGCTGGAGGCGGACCTGGTCGTGGTGGACGCACGCGACGGAGTGGCCCATGGCGAGCGGCCGCTCCGCGAGCAGCTCCAGCGGGACGCGGTCGCGCTTGCACTCCTGGGTCGCGAAGGCGCAGCGCGGGTTGAACGCGCAGCCGTCGGGCATGGCCTTGAGGCTGGGCGGGTAGCCGGGGATCGACTCCAGGGCCGGGCGCTCGCCCTTGACGGGCATGACCGCGTTGATGAGGCCCGCGGTGTACGGGTGCTTCGGCGTGTAGAAGATGTCGCGCGCCGAGCCGGTCTCGATGATGCGGCCCGCGTACATGGTGGCGACGCGGTCGGCGAGCTCGGCGGCGAGGCCGAGGTCGTGGGTGATGAACACCATCGTGAACCCGAACTTCTTGCGCAGCTCGTGGAGCTGCTGCACGATCGAGCGCTGCGTGAGCAGGTCGAGCGCGGTGGTCGGCTCGTCGAGGACGAGGACCTGCGGGTCGAGGGCGATGGCGAGCGCGATGAGCGCGCGCTGCTTCATGCCGCCCGACAGCTCGTGCGGGTAGGACTGGAGGACCCGGTCGGGGTCGAGGCGCACGGTCTCCAGGAGCTCCCCGGCGCGGGCCTCGACGGCGGCCTTCGTCCAGCGCTTCCCGTCGTCGGCGTGGTCGCGGAGCGTGTCGGCGAAGTGGTCGCCGATCTTGATGACCGGGTTGAACGCGTTCATCGCGCCCTGGAAGACCATGGCGGCCTCGCTCCAGCGGAAGCGGCGCAGCTGCTCCTTCTTCATCTTGAGGAGGTCGGCGCGCGTGCCGTCCTTGAGCCGGTAGGTGAGGGAGCCGGAGGTGATCTCGCCGAGGCCGGGGAGGAGCCGCAGCAGGCCCAGGCCGAGCGTGGTCTTGCCGCAGCCGGACTCGCCGACGAGCGCGAGGGACTGGCCCTCGTACAGGTCGAGGTCGACGCCGCTGACGGCGGTCACGGACTCCTTGCGGCCGGTCCGGTACGCGATCGCGAGGTCGCGGACGCTGAGAATCGGGTCGGTCATGGTCTCACCTTTCCCGGAGGCGCGGGTTGAGGGCCTGGTCGAGGCCGCGGCCCATCGTCACGAGCCCGATCGTGAAGAGCACGATCATGATGAGCGGGGCGACGACGAACGGCAGGGCGACCGGGTTGAGGTAGAAGTTCTGGCCCCAGGACTGGTGGATCATCAGGCCCCAGTTCGGCGTGCCGGAGGGCATGAGGCCGAGGACGTAGAGGCCGACGATCGCGTAGATCGCCTGGTTCACCGAGATCACGAAGTTCACGAAGATGAACCCGGCCATGTTCGGGAGGATCTCCCGGAAGACGATGCGCGCGGCGCCCAGGTTCTGGAGCCGGGCCGCCTCGACGAACTCGCGCTCCTTGAGGGACATGACCTGCGCGCGGATCGAGCGGAACAGGAAGGCCCACATGGTGGAGCCGACCACGATCGAGATGCCCCACGGCGGGATGTCCTCGAAGAACGCGACGACCGCGAGCATGAGGAGGAACTGCGGGATCGTGACGGTGACGTCGGTGAGCTGGAGGAGCACCGCGTCGACGCGGCCGCGGAAGTACCCGGCGATGGAGCCGAGGGTGACGGCCACGAAGGTCGCCATGAGCGCGGCGAGCGTCCCGACCCAGATGGGCTGGGCGCCGGAGTTCACCAGGATCGTGAAGGTGTCCTTGCCCTCGTACTGGGTGCCGAGCCAGTGCTCCGCGGACGGCGAGGTCCAGATCTGGGTGGTGTCGGTGGGGTTGTCCTGGTTGATCAGGAGCGGCCCGACGAAGGAGAACAGCACGATCGCGAGGACCAGGAGCGTCCCGGCGAACCCGGCGGGGGAGCGGGTCAGACCGGTCCACAGGCGGCCGAAGAACGTCTGGCCGAACTGCTTGCGGGGCTTCGCGATGGCGGCTTCAAGAGCGGGGTCGAGGGTGGTCGTCACGCTTCCTGCCCTTCGGTCTTGATGCGCGGGTCGATCCGGACCAGGAACAGGTCCACGATGAGGCTGGCGATGACCACGGAGGTCGCGAGGATGATCACGGACGCCTGGACGACCGGGTAGTCGCGGTTCGAGATGGCCTGCATGAGCATCTGGCCGGCGCCGGGGTACTGGAGGATCTGCTCGATGACGATGGAGCCGCCGACGAGCGTGCCGAGCTGGAGCGCGATCTGCGGGATGATCGGCAGCATCGCGTTGCGGCCCACGTAGCTGCGGCTGATGCGCCCGGGCTTGAGGCCGCGGGCCTGCGCCACCGTCACGTAGTCCTCGGTGAGGACCTCGGTGGTGGCGGCCTTCATGTTGAGCATGAAGGAGCCGGTGGCGGTGAACGCGAACGCGAGGATCGGCAGGACCGCGTGGAACAGCGCGTCCCCGAAGAACACGAAGTTGAAGCCCGGTTCGACGCCGGCGGTGATGCGCCCGCGCATGTCCAGGAACGGCAGGACCCCGAGGATCGTGTAGCCGACGACGATGACCGCGGCGATGAGGATGTAGTTCGGGACGCCGGTGAGGAAGGACCCGACGGAGGTCATCGCGTGGTCGAACCAGGAGCCGCGGCGGTAGGCCATGGCCATGCCGACGGTGAGGCCGATGACGATCGCGAGGACGACGCCCGCGCCGACCGCGAACAGCGTCCACGGCAGGTACTCCATGACGTGCTCGAACACGGTCTTGGAGGGGTTGGTGAGGGAGTTCCCGAGGTCGAAGGTGACCAGGCCCTTGAGGAAGTCGAGGTACTGGACCCACACGCTCGCGTTGGGGTCGTACGCGATGATGTTCGTCGCCGTGGCGACGGCCTGCTCGTGGCTCATCCCGGAGCTGTTGAGGCGCCCGGCCATGATCTCGATCGGGTCGCCGGGCATGAAGTGCATGAGCAGGAACGTGATCGTCGCGACCAGCCAGATGACGAACACCGACTGGCGTATGCGGCGGAACGCGTAGGAGGCCCAGATCCGCCGCAGGACGGACGGGCGCGCGGCGGCGGGCGTACCGACCGCCGCGTCATCGGACCGCGGCGGGGGTGCGGTAGGTGCGGTCACCTGGCACTCCTTCGTGCGTGGGGTTTCGACTGAGATCCCGAAACAAATTGGAAAGATTGTTTCTAGTTAACGAACTTACCTGTCGTGACCCGGGGCACGCCAGCCTTGAGACGGAATCGTTACGTTGAACTTCAGGGAACGTTTTCCCTGGTCTCACTCGGGAGGCGCTGTCCGACGGTAGCCGGTCGGCGACGGGCCGGATCCATCATCGCGCGGGGCGCTGTGGCCAACGACTCGCCGGGCGGCCGACGGACCTCCGCCCGCGCCCAGTACGCTCGTACTGTTAGGAGCTGTAGCTCCCCGTCCCGACCACGCGCGGCGAAGCGCAAGGAGAGGTGCCGAAACCCATGGCCAAGATCAAGGTCGCGAACCCCGTCGTCGAGATCGACGGCGACGAGATGACCCGCATCATCTGGAGCAAGATCAAGGACGAGCTGATCCACCCCTACCTGGACGTGGACCTGCACTACTACGACCTCTCGATCGAGCACCGCGACGCCACCGACGACCAGGTCACCGTCGACGCCGCCAACGCGGTCGCCGAGCACCACGTCGGCGTCAAGTGCGCGACCATCACCCCCGACGAGGCCCGCGTCGAGGAGTTCGGCCTCAAGAAGATGTGGCGCTCCCCGAACGGCACCATCCGCAACATCCTCGGCGGCACCATCTTCCGCGAGCCGATCATCATGAGCAACGTCCCGCGCCTGGTCCCGGGCTGGACCAAGCCGATCATCGTCGGCCGCCACGCCTTCGGCGACCAGTACCGCGCCACCGACTTCAAGGTCGACCGCCCCGGCACGCTCACCGTCTCCTTCACCCCCGACGACGGCACCGAGCCGATCGAGTTCGAGGTGGCCCGCTACCCGGAGGGCGGCGGCGTCGCGCTCTCCATGTACAACTTCAAGAAGTCCATCGAGGACTTCGCGCACTCCTCGTTCCGCTACGGCCTCCAGCGGAACTACCCGGTGTACATGTCCACCAAGAACACCATCCTCAAGGCGTACGACGGGATGTTCAAGGACACGTTCCAGGAGATCTACGACAACGAGTACAAGGCCGAGTTCGAGGCCAAGGGCCTCTCCTACGAGCACCGCCTCATCGACGACATGGTCGCCGCGGCGCTCAAGTGGGAGGGCGGCTACGTCTGGGCCTGCAAGAACTACGACGGCGACGTCCAGTCCGACATCGTGGCGCAGGGCTTCGGCTCGCTCGGCCTCATGACCTCGGTCCTCATGACCCCCGACGGCCAGACCGTCGAGGCCGAGGCCGCGCACGGCACCGTGACCCGCCACTACCGCGCCCACCAGCGCGGCGAGAAGACCTCGACCAACCCGATCGCCTCGATCTTCGCGTGGACCCGCGGCCTGGCCCACCGCGGCAAGCTCGACGGCACCCCCGAGGTCACCGCGTTCTCGCAGACCCTGGAGAAGGTCGTCATCGACACCGTCGAGGGCGGCAAGATGACCAAGGACCTCTCCCTGCTCATCGGCAAGGACGAGCCCTGGCAGACCACGGACGAGTTCCTCGACACCCTGTCGGAGAACCTCGCCAAGGCGATTGCCGCGAAGTAAGGCGTAACCGGGTCCGCACCGGACTCGTTGTAGAGGGAGCGGTCACCGTTCGCGCGGTGCCCGCCCCTTCCCAGTTGGAGGCCCCGGCCGACGTGTGCAGGCGCACACTCGGCAGGGGCCTCCCCCCTTTCGCGGCTTGTAAACTAGCCGGGTTGCACACCGGTTCGCGCAGATTGCGCCGCCGGTGCCCCCCGACCGAAAGGCAGACATGAGAGGCGTCATCCTCGCCGCCGGACAGGGGCAGCGCCTGCGCCCCGACACCGACCGCCTCCCCAAGACGCTCCTGCCGGTCACCGGGACCGAGACGATCCTCGACACCATCGTGCGCGGCCTCGCCGAGGTCGGCGTGACGGACCTCGCGATCACCGTCGGCCACGCCGCCGAGAAGATCCGCGAGCACGCCCCTGAGCTGGAGTCCCGCTACGGCGTCGCCGTCACGATCGTCGACAACGACAAGCCGCACTGGAACAACGCCTACTCGCTGTGGACCGCCCGCGAGCGGTACGCCGGCGGCGCGATCCTCGTCAACGGCGACACCGTCCACCCCGCGAGCATCGAGCGGCGCCTCCTGGCCGCCGCCGAGGACGACCCGCGCCTGCTCCTGGCCCTGGACGACCACAAGCAGCTCACCGACGAGGCCATGAAAGTGGCGATTGGCGAGCACGGCGTCGAGCTCATCCACAAGCAGCAGCCGATCGCGGCCGCCGCGGGCGAGTACATCGGCGTGAGCCTCATCCCCGCGGGGATCGCCGAGGAGCTGACCAAGGCCCTCGAAGCGACCTTCACGCGCGACTCGACCCTCTACTACGAGGACGCCTTCCAATTGCTGGCCGAGGCCGGGCGCATCGGCACGGTCTCCACCGGGCCCGTCGCCTGGACCGAGGTCGACGACCACGCCGACTGGGCCGTGGCCCGAGACATCGCCAAGGCCCTCTAGTGCCCACGTTCGCCCGCACGGTGCTGGCCCCCATCACCGTCGAGGTCTCCGCGGGCGCCGTCGCGCGCCTCCCGGAGCTCCTCGCGGACTCCCGGATCTCCTCGGGCGGCCGCGTCGCCGTCGCCCTCGGGCCGGGCCTCGGCGAGACCATCGCCGACCAGCTCGACCACCTCCCCGACGCCACGGTCCACACCGTCGTCCCCGGCAGCCTCGACAGCGCCAAGGAGCTCACGAAGCGGCTGCGCGACGACCACCGCGTGGACGCGCTCGTGGGCATCGGCGGCGGGAAGCTCCTCGACACCGCCAAGTGGGCCGCCTCCGACCTGGGCCTGCCGATGGTCTCGGTCGCCACGAGCCTCGCCCACGACGGGCTCGCGTCCCCCACGGCCTCGCTCGAACGCGACGGCGTCTCCGTCTCCTACGGGGTCCACCCGCCGCTCGCCGTCCTCGCCGACCTCGACTTCATCCGCAACGCCCCCGCGCACCAGCTCCAGTCCGGCATCGGCGACGCACTCACGAACCTCTCCGCGGTCGCCGACTGGCACCTGTCGCACGAGGTGAACGGCGAGCCCGTGGACGGCCTCGCCGCCGCCATCGCCCGCACCGGCGCCGAAGCGGTGCTGCGCCACCCCGGGACCATCGCCGACGACGCGTTCCTGGCGACCCTCGCCGACGCGCTCATCCAAGGGGGCCTCGCCTCCTCGATGGCCGGGTCCTCGCGGCCCTGCTCGGGCGGGTGCCACGAGATCGCGCACGCCCTTGAAGCGCTCCACCCCGGCCTCGCGACCCATGGGGCCGAAGGGGCCGTAGGGGCGCTCGTGTGCACCTGGCTGCGGGGCGACGAGGCCCTGTTCGCCGAGCTCGCCGCGGCCATGGAGCGGCACGGCCTGCCGCGCACCGCGAGTGAACTCGGGTTGACAACGGCCCAGCTCGCCACAGCGGTGGCCTACGCGCCGAGGACGCGGCCAGGCCGTTATACGATTCTCGAACATCGTGAACTGGACTCGGTGGCGCTGGAGCGACACCTGACGGAGATGATGAATGAGCTCGATTAGCCCGCACCCCGACGGCGTCTCCGGCCCAGCCGGGAACCGCGACGGGAGCCCGGACCCCACCGACGCGGCCGCCCCCCAGGGCGGCTTCGGCGCCGGGCCTTCGGCCGCTCCCGCGGGATACCCGCCGGGGGCCATGAGCTCCGGTTCGGCCGCGTTCGCGAGCCCGCCGCCGTCGGCCGCGCCCGGCATCACCCCGCCGCCCCACCCCGGCGCTCCGGGGCAGCCCCCGGGCGCCCCGCAGGCTCCTGCGCCGCAAGGCTATGCGCCCCAGCCGGGCTACAACCCCGCCGCGCCGCAGCACCCCGCGGCGCACCCGGGCCAGGTCCCGCCGCCGCCCGCCGCGTACGGCTCCCCACAGCAGCAGCCCTACGGGGCCCCGCAGGCGCCGTACCCCGCGCCGCAGCACCAGTCGCCGCAGCCGCCCCACCCCGGGCAGCCCCAGCACCACCAGACGCCGCCCCCGCCCCACCCGGGCCAGCAGCCGCCGCCCCCTCCCGGCTACGGGCAGCCGGGGCAGCCGCCGCAGCCGTACGGGCAGCCCGCGCCCCACCCGGGCCAGCCGCAGCACTACCAGCCGCAGACGCCCCCGCCGCCGCCCGCCGTCGCGCCCCCCGTGCCGCAGGCCGCGGGCGGACCGGGCCAGGTCCCGCAGGCGCCCTACGCGACCCGCGTCGAACCGGGCCGCGAGATGCCGATGGCCGGGCAGTCGCCGATCCGCCGGAACATCGACGACACCGCCGAGCTCCCCGCGTTCCTCGACTCCGCGCGCCGCGACGAGGGCCCGATCGACAACACCCGCGAGGCCGAGGCCAAGCCGCTCAAGCGGAAGTTCCCGCTGACGACCGGCTTCACCGCGCTCCTGCGCCACCGGTACGCCATGTCGGTCCTGGTCCGCCGCGACCTCGCCGTCAAGTACCAGTCGACCGTCATGGGCTACGTGTGGTCGCTCATCGAGCCGCTGGGCCTGACCCTCATCTACTGGTTCGTGTTCGACCTCGTCTTCGGCGGCGGCAAGTCGATGCCGAACGACCCGGGGACGCCCCAGGCGGGCTACCTGATCTTCATCGTCTCCGGCATCTTCGCGTACCAGTGGTTCAGCACCGCCGTCAACCAGGGCCAGACGGCACTGGGCGGGCAGGCCAGCCTCATCACCGTCATGAAGGTCCCCAGAGAGGTCTTCCCGGTCTCGAAGGTCTTCGCGCGCTTCGCGGAGTACCTGGTCGGCTTCCCGATCCTGATCGGCGTCGCGCTCCTCGACGGCGGCACCTTCGGGCTCAACCTGCTGTGGCTGTTCCCGGCGATCCTCGTCCAGGCCATGCTCACCACCGGGATGGTGTTCGTGCTCTCCGCGGCGAACGTCCTCTACAAGGACGTCTCCCGGTTCATGCCGCTGGTGATGCGCGTGCTGTTCTACGGCTCCGCGATCATCTACCCGGTCTCCAAGGTCGCCGATGCGGACACGATGAAGGAGCACCCGTGGCTCTTCGACGTGTTCTCGTCGAACCCGCTGGTCGGCATCTTCTCGATGCACCGCGGCGCGTTCATCCCCGAACTGGCCCCGACCATGTACCAGGTCGCGGTGGCCTTCGGCTTCTCCGTCTTCCTGCTGTTCTTCGGGCGCTGGATCTTCTACAAGCTCGAACCGCGCGTCCTCAAGGCGCTCTAGACGAGACGACGGCCCCGACCTCCTGGTCGGGGCCGTTTCGTTTCCCTCCGGGCCGCGCGGCGTTCATCCCCGGGCCACCTCGCTCCTGGACACTGTCCCGATGCCTTCGACGTGGCGCTCCGCCCGATGACGACCACCGCGAGCCGCACCGACACGCTCCTGCTGCCCCGCATCGCCCCCGAGCCCGACCGCTGGCCCGGCCTGGGGTTCCGCCCCGACGTCCAGGGCCTGCGCGCCGTCGCCGTCGGCCTGGTCCTGCTCTCGCACGCCGGGTTCCCCAGGGCCGCAGGCGGGTACGTCGGCGTGGACGTGTTCTTCGTCCTCTCCGGGTTCCTCATCACCTCCCTGCTCGTCAAGGAGGTCTTCGCGACCGGCCGCGTCTCCATCGCCGGGTTCTACGCCCGCCGCGCCCGCCGCATCCTCCCCGCGGCGGCCGTCGTCACCGTCGCGACCGCCTTGGGCGCGTGGGTGTTCTTCCCCGTGACCCGCCTCGACGCGGTACTCCAGGACGCCCTCGCCGTCGTCGTCTACGTCGTCAACTACCGCTTCGTCGCCGAGCAGACCGAGTACCTCAACGCCGACCAGATGCCGTCCCCGTTCCAGCAGTTCTGGTCCCTGGCGGTCGAGGAGCAGTTCTACGTCGTCTGGCCCCTGCTCCTCCTGGTCCTCCTCCTGTGCACCGGAAGACGCCCCCGCCGCCTCGTCACCGCCGCGATCGTCTGCTCCGCACTGATCTTCGCCGCGACCCTCGCGCTCTCGGTCACCGTCACCGCCGCGTCCCAGCCCACCGCCTACTACGCCGCCCACACCCGCGCCTGGGAACTCGCCGCCGGAGCCCTCCTCGCCCTCAGCCTCCCTGCCCTGAAGAAGACCCCGCGGGCCCTCGCCTGGGTCCTCGGCCTCGGCGGCCTCGCCGCGATCCTCCTGTCCGGCTTCATGTTCACCGAGGCGACCCCCTTCCCCGGGTACGCCGCCCTCGCCCCGGTCCTCGGCACCGCCGCCGTCATCGCCGCGGGCTCGGGCCCCGGCCGCAACCCCGCCTCAGCGCTCCTCGGCACCGCCCCGTTCCAATTCTTCGGCCGCATCTCCTACAGCCTCTACCTCTGGCACTGGCCGATCCTCATCCTCGCCCCCCTCGCCCTCGGCACCGACCCCACGCTGCGCCTCAACCTCATCCTCCTCGTCGCCACCGTCGCCGTCGCCCAGCTCTCCTACACGTACATCGAAGAGCCCGTCCGCAACTGGCGCCCCCTCAAACGCAACGCCCCCGGCCTCCTCATGGGCCTCACCGCCTCCCTCGCCTGCGCCGCCGCCGTCCTCGCCCTCCTCCACGTCTTCCCCAAGACCCCCGACGGCACCGAACCCGTCGACCTCACCCAGGTCGAAGCCGCCGACGACCTCACCGCCCAGGAACAGCGCCTCCGCGACGGCCTCGCCGTCACCGAACTCCCCGCCGACCTCGTCCCGTCCCTCACCGGCGCCGCCGGGGACCGGCCCGCCACCTACGACGACGGCTGCCACCTCGACTTCGCGGACGTTGCGCTCCCCGACGGCTGCTCCTACGGCGACACCGGCTCCGACATCGAGGTGATGCTCGTCGGCGACTCCCATGCGGCGCAGTGGTTCCCGGCCTTCGCGGCCCTCGCCGACCGCAACGGATGGGAGCTGGTCTCCCGCACCAAGAGCGCCTGCACGCCCGTGTCCGTGCGCGTCGACAGCACCATCCACGAGGGCGAGTACACCGAGTGCTGGGACTGGAAGCAGGAGGTCTTCGCCGAGATCGACGCCCTGGAACCGGAACTGCTCGTCATCGGCACCTCCGACAAGACCGGCGTCTCCGGCCTCGAAGGCGAGGCCGCCGCCGAGGCGTGGAACGCCGGGTGGACCGAGACGCTCCTGCGGTCCGAGGCCGCCCAGCAGGTCGCGGTCCTCGCCGACACCCCCTGGGCCACCGGCGAGGCCGCCCCCGACTGCCTCGCCCTCCACCAGGACGACGTGCAGTCGTGCGTGGCCGAGAACCCCTACGCGATCACCTACGAGGACCGCCGCGAAGCCGGGTTCGCGGCCCAGGAGACCTGGCGCGCCCACATCGTCGACACCGAGCCGTGGTTCTGCATCGACGGGCAGTGCCCGCTGGTCGTGGACGACATGGCCGTCTACCGCGACGGCCACCACGTCTCCACCCCGTACGTCGCGTCCCTCGCGAACGTCCTGGGCGAGGCCCTGCCGAACCTCCAATGAGGTTGCAGGAGCGACAAATCGGACCCGAATCGCCCGTGCGGCACCGCACCGCGCGACCGCCCTCGGTACGATGTGAGCAAGGCCCGCAACCAGTTGCGTGTCCGGTAGGTCGGATTGGTCACCACTGAGTCCGCGATAGGGCCGGATGCGCCTAGTATGGGGCGCGACCCAGCCCCGGCAAGCCGCAGACGGAGACACTCGCACCATGACCTCGCCCCAGCCCCCGCGGCCGCAGTCCCGAGCCGCCACCGGGGGCGGCGTCAACGAGGAGACCCTCCACCTGCCCGCGACCACGCCCGGCTCGGCGGCCCACACCTCCCCGGTCACCCAGCGCACCGCCCCCAGCCCCTACCCGGTCCGGCCCCCGTTCCGCGCGCCCGCGCCGCCGCCCCCCGCGCCCCCGGCCCCGCCAGGGATGCGCACCACCGGCGCGCACCCTCGGCCCGCCCCCGCCCCGGCCCGCCCGCCGCAGCGCTGGGAGGGCGTCGGCTTCCGGCCCGACATCCAGGGCCTGCGCGCCGTCGCCGTGGCCCTGGTCCTCCTCTCCCACGCCGGGTTCGCGTTCGCGCAGGGCGGGTACGTCGGCGTGGACGTGTTCTTCGTCGTCTCCGGGTTCCTCATCACCTCCCTGCTCGTCAAGGAGGTCTTCGACACCGGGAAGATCTCGATCGCCGGGTTCTACGCCCGCCGCGCCCGCCGCATCCTCCCCGCCGCCTCCGCCGTCACCATCGCGACGGTCCTCGGCGCGTGGCTGTGGTTCCCCGTGACCCGCCTCGAAGCGGTCATGCAGGACGCGTTCACCGTGATCGTCTACGCCGTGAACTACCGGTTCGTGGCCACCGAGACCGAGTACCTCAACGCCGACCAGATGCCCTCGCCGTTCCAGCAGTACTGGTCCCTGGCGGTCGAGGAGCAGTTCTACGTGGTGTGGCCGCTGCTGCTCATCGGCCTCCTCGTCCTCGCCAAGCGCGCGCCCCGCAAGTTCGTGAACTCCGCGCTCGCCGCGTGCGCGGGGCTCTTCGCGCTCAGCCTGGTCCTGTCGGTGCTCACCACGCAGGTGTCGCAGCCGACCGCGTACTACGCGGCCCACACGCGGATCTGGGAGCTGGCGGCGGGCGCGATCCTCGCGCTCATGCTGCCCACGCTCAAGCGCATCCCGAAGGTCCTCGCGTGGATCCTCGGCCTCGCCGGGCTCGCCGCGATCATCGCCGCCGGCGTCGTGTACGACGCGGCGACGCCGTTCCCCGGGTACACCGCGCTCCTCCCGGTCCTGGGCGCCGCGGCGCTCATCGCCGCGGGCACCGGCGCCGCGAACCCGGCCAGCTCGCTGCTCGGCACCGGCCCGTTCCAGTACGTCGGGAAGATCTCCTACAGCCTGTACCTGTGGCACTGGCCGATCCTCATCCTCATCCCGCTCGCGGTCGGCGCTGAGCCGACGGTGGGACTCAACGTGGTGCTGATCCTCGCCACGATCGCCGTCGCGCAACTGTCGTACCTGTACATCGAGGAGCCGCTGCGCCGCGCCCGCCCGCTCAAGACGAGCAACATGTGGGGCCTGGTCACCGGCGTCGCGTGCTCGCTCCTGGGCATCGGCATGGTCCTGGTCCTCACCCTCGGGTTCGGGAAGGTCCCGCCGCAGGAGGACGACGCGGTGGACCTGGAGGCCGTCGAGGAGGTCGAGGACGTCTCCGAGATCGAGACGCGCCTCCAGGAGGGCATCGCGACCACGCAGGTCCCGGCCGACCTGGAGCCGTCGCTGACGGGCGTCGCCACCGACCAGCCGGAGATCTACGGGAACGGCTGCCACCTGGACGCGTGGACCGAGGACCTCCCCGGCGACTGCGTGTTCGGCGACACCGAAGGCGACAAGACCGTGATGCTCGTGGGCGACTCCCATGCGGCGCAGTGGTTCCCGGCGCTGGAGCCGATCGCCGAGGCGAACGGCTGGAAGCTGCTGACCCGCACCAAGAGCGCGTGCACCCCCGCGACGGTGACGGTCTACAACGGCGACGTCGGCGGCGAGTACACCGGCTGCGCCGACTGGCGCGACAGCGTCCTCGACGAGATCGACGAGATCAAGCCCGCCATGGTCGTCCTAAGCGGCGAGGACGCGCCGCCGCTGGTCGAGTGGGAGGACGACAGCCCCGAGCGGTGGGCGCAGGGCTGGACCGACACGCTCGCGCGGATCACCCCCTCGGCCGGGCAGACCGTGGTCCTCACCGACACCCCGCGCAGCCCCAGCGGGGACCCGATCCCCGACTGCGTGGCGCTGCACCAGGACTCGGTGGACGAGTGCGTGATGGAGCGGTCGGAGGCCGTGGACGACTCGGGGAACCGCGAGGCCGCGTTCGCCGCCGAGCAGGAGGCCGGGGCGCAGGTCGTGGAGACCGTCGGCTGGTTCTGCTACGCGGGGGAGTGCCCGGTGGTCACCGGGAACCTGCTCGTCTACCGCGATTCCCACCACATGAGCACCCCGTACGCGCGGTCGCTCACGCAGCTGCTGGAGGAGCGGCTCCCGGCCCTGTGAGCTGTGGCGCAGGCCGGTCCGCGCCCTGCTCGCGGGCCTCGTCCGTGGAGGGCGCTTGGTACAGTGTGTATCGAGCCCTTCCCCGTCGGGAGCCCGAGATCCCCCTTGAGAGGAACGCCCCATGCGCAGGCTGACCGCACTCGCCGCACTCGTGCTGCTGTTCGCCGCCGGCTGCACCGGCTCGGAGGACCCCGGCACCGAGGACCCGGGCGGCGACGAGTCGACCGCCCCCGCCGCACCGACCGTCCCGCTCGAACTGACGCTGACGGCGCCGGCCGGGTTCACCGCGGCCGAGGGCGAGGACCGCGAGGTGCTCTTCGCGAACGACCACTTCACGTACACGTTCTACGTCGCGGGCACCGAGGGCGGCTTCGACCGCATCCAGGTGACCTCGTACCTGCTCAGCGAGGGCACGGACACGTCCTCCTATGACTCGCAGGCGAACCTGGTGACCGACTACTTCGGGAAGCTGAACCAGGACATCTCCCTGGACAACTTCTACCCGACGGTCGTGCACCGCCACGACGGCGTGTACCGGTTCGGCTCGGTCGACGTCGACGGCGTCACCGTCAAGTGGCAGGACCACTTCGTGTTCGCCGGGCAGTACCTCATCGACATCACGTGCTCGTGGGACGCGGCCTTCGCGCAGGTCGACGCCGCGTGCGGCGAGATGACCTCGTCGTTCCCGTTCCCCGCGGAGTTCACGACCCTTTCGTAAGCGCCTCAAGCAAAGCGGCCTTCGCGGGTCCGCCCGTCACAGGTCCAGGCCGAGCGCGCGGAAGCGCGCCCGGTGGGCCTCGTGGCTGAACAGCCGCCGAGTCGTCTCGAAGCCCGCCTCGCGCTGCTCCAGCCACTTCGCGTGGTCGCCGGTCAGCTCCGCGATGAGCGCGGCGACATCGGCGGGCTCGGCGTACAGGGCCCCCGATCCGAACGCGGGCTTGAACACGGGCGGCAGGACCACCGGGACGCCCGCGGCCATCGCCTCGACGGGCGCGCGCCCGAACGCCTCCAGCCACGACGAGCACGTGTAGTACACGTACACGTCCAGGCCGCTGAGGAACTCGCCGACGGCGACCTCGTCGAACCGGTGGCCGACCCAGTTGGACGGCAGCCGCCCGAGGGTCCGCCGCGGCACGTCGACGCCGCCGAGGACGCGGATCTCGAAGCCGGGCCCCGCCGGGTAGCAGGCCCGCAGGTGCGTGGCGAGCTCCGGCCACTTCGACAGGTGGTCGCGGGAGTGGCGGCCGACGCGCACCACGTCCCCGACGGGCTCGTCGCCCCGGACCTCGGTGGTCTTCAGGTCGATCGAGGGGTACCAGTAGTCGGCAGACAGGTCCACGCCGTCGAGCTCGTCGGCGTGGTGGTCGAGCAGGGCCTGGTGGACGAGGGGGCCGACGGTGACCCAGCGGTGCTCCCCGATCCAGTCGGTGAGCTTGCGGTGCACGCGGTCCACGTCCCACACGCGCTTGCGGCCGACGCCGCCCTCGTAGTAGGTCATGGGCGCCTGGTTGACGACGAGCATCCGCCGCGCGGCGTCGATCTCCGGCAGGTCGTCGCGCAGCTGCGACGCGAACGGCGGGAACCGCATGAGCAGCAGGTCCGCGGACACCTTCGCGCGGTCGCCGACGATCCGGACCCGGTCGCCGTCCACGGCGTCGAGGACCTTCCCGTTCAGGGGCCGCCCGGGGTGCATCTCGAACAGCGGGTTGTGGACCAGGCCCACGCGCATCCCCGCGGCCTTGAGCAGCGCGATCTCGTTGAGGTTCGAGGAGGTCGTGCCGCCGGGGAGGTTGAAGTTCGAGGCGATGACGACGTCGTACCGCTCCTCCGGGCCGCTCCCGGCGGCGCGGGGGGCCGCGAGCGCGGCGGCCGCCGCGCGGCGCACGGCCCGCGTGTGGCCGGTGTCGGTGCTGATGGAGGCGAGCGCGGGCGAGGCGGCGGACACGAAGCCCGCGTCCAGGCGCTCCTGCCACTTGCGCACGTTCGCGAGCGCGCGGGTCTCGCGCTGCGCGGCCCGCAGGCGCCGGCGCGACAGCAGTTGCAGCGGCGAGGCGACCCCGGAGTCGCGCATCCGGTTGCGCAGCAGGTAGACCACGAGCGCGGCCTCCCCGGCGAGGACCACGGCCATCGCGGGCAGGTACACGGCGGGCGGGGCGGTGAGGGCGAGCGCCGCGACGGCGAGCGTCACGGTGCCGAACACGGCCCCGGCGAGCGCGAGCCTCTTGGCGGTGCGCATGCGTGCTCCGATCATCGGCGGGCCGCCCGCCGCAGGAGGGCCTTGAACCGGGCGAACCCGGCGGAGGACAGCGCGGCGACGGCGGTGCCGCCCGAGGCCGACAGGGCCAGGAACGTCAGGGCCGCGGCGGGACCGGTGCCCGCGGTGAACCAGGAGGCCGCCGCGGCGGCCCACAGCAGGACCAGCACGGCGCCGAACGCCCCGGCGAGGAAGCGGCGCGGGCCCTTCCCCTCGGGCTTCGGCTCCTGGGCCTTCGCGCCCCGCTTTGCGCCGTCCCGTTTCGCGAGGATCGCCTTCGGGGCCGCGGTCGGGGTGATCGTCCGCTCCCACGTCTCGGTGCGGCCGACCTCGGTGAACGCGAACTCGTCGGCGCGGCCCTCCCACAGGGACGGGTCGGTGGCGACGAGCCGCGCGGCCGCGACCTTGTCGACGGGCGCGACGAACTCGACCGGGTTCGGGCCGTGCGAGGACTCGTTGAGGAAGTCGAGGATCTCGGGGCGCAGGTGCCGCAGCTCGGCGCGCAGGCGCAGCAGCGACTCGACGTGCACGACGCCGACGCGCTTCCCTGCCGCGGCGGCCTCCTTCACGAGCGCGAGCGCCCGCTGCTGGCCGTCCTCCCAGAAGCGGCAGTCGAGCACGTACAGCTCGTCGAAGGCCCGGCCGTCGAGGCGGACGCCGCGGCTCAGGCTGGGGGCGTACAGCTCCCGCTCGACCTGGTCGGCCTCGATGAACCCGGTGGACTGGCCGCGGCGGATGCGCTCGCGCCAGTGCTGGTGCGCTGACTGGTACGCGGACCTGGACGGGTGCTGCCAGCCGTTGTCGATCTCGCGGGAGGTGAGGGTGTCGCTCGCGAGGCGCACGAGCGTGAACACCTCGCCCTGGAGCTTCTTGACGGCCCGGTTGCCGAACACGGCCTTGAACCTGAAGTGGAACTCGGTGTCGGCGCCCTTGCGGAGCGCGTCGAAGTAGCCCATGCGCTCGCGCACCGGCTCGGTCCGGAACATCACCGACGTGGACCTGGGCCCCTGCACGGGCCGTCCGGTGTGGACGGCCGTGAGGTCCTCGCGGACGCGGATGCAGTTCGCGAACGTCATGACCAGCGCCGGGTCGGCGAGCATCGGCGCGACCTGCCGCTCCAGCCACCGCGGGTGCGCCCAGTCGTCGGAGTCCAGGCCCGTGGTGAACACGCCCTTGGCTTCCAGCAGCGCCCGGTTCCGGGCCCGGTACGTGCCGGAGTTCTCGGGCAGCCGGTACAGCCTGATCCGCTCGTCGAGCGCGGCCGCGCGGGCGAGGATCCCGCCGTACTCCGGGCCCGACGCGTCGTCGACGAGCAGCAGCTCCCAGTTCTGCCAGGTCTGCGCCGTCACCGACCTGATCGCCGTGAACAGCGTCTCGTCGGGTTTGAAGCACGTCATCACGACCGAGATCCGCCGCTGCGTCTGCACCGGCGCCGCCGGCCCGGCCCCGAGCCGGTCGAACCGCACCCCGTCGCCCTCGGCCAGCTCCAGGTCGGGCATCCCGGTCAGGACCCTGAACCGCTCCATCCACACCGCGGCGTCCCCGCCCCGGTCAGGATGCACCTCGTCGGCCTCGAACGCGTGGCGCCACCTGGGCACCAGTCCGTCGAACCTCTCCAGCACCCCCGCAGCGGACCCGGTCGCCGCCAGCGCCGCCTCCGCATACCGGATCTGGAACTCCGCCCCCACCGACTTCGCGTCCAACCGCTCCGCCAGCCCGAACAGCGCATACGCGTCCCGATACTCCCGCCGCCGCGACAACGCGGCCGCATACCCGGCCAGCCGGGCGGGGTCGACGGTTGAGGTGTCGCCGGATTCGGCGAGGGCCACGAGCGCGTCGTGGTCGAGCCCGGGGGCGGCGAGTTCGCGCGCGAGGTCCACGGCCAGCGCCGAGCGGGTGCGGACCGTCGTCGAGTAGAGGGCTTCGACCGGTTGCGACCTCGCCTCGTCGAGCAGCGCCTGCCTGAGTTCCGCGGCGGGCCCGGGGTCGGCGGGGTCCGTGTTCGCGGGGGCGGACTGCTGTGCGGGCAGCGGAGTCGCAGAGGTGGTTGAGGTCATCGATGCAGTCAGTCAGCCATCAAGAGATAAGGAAAGAGGATCGTGAGGGGCGCACACTGGGCCGAGGCGATCCTAGCATGCGGCTCGGCCGCGACGGGTCGTCCAGTTCTCCAGAGGAGCAGTGCGGGGGCGGCCTCCCCGCACCCGCTCCGGCAGGTCAGAGCCGGTCCGGCACGGTGGCGCCGAGCCGGGCGGCCCGGCGGACCAGTGCGGCCGGGGAGAAGTCCTCCTCGACTCTAGCGAGTGCCCGCAACGCCTGGGCCGCATACGCTTCGGGGTCGGCCGCGAGCGCGCGCACCGTGGCGGCGACGTCCTCGGGCCCGCAGTAGAGGGCCGCGTCGCCGAACAGGGCCTCGAACCGCGGGTCCATGACACATGGGACGCCGGCGGCCATCGCCTCCAGCGGGGAGCGGCCGAACGCCTCCACGCAGTCCTCGGCGATGAAGTACACGAACACGTCGAGCCCGTGGAGGAACTCGCGCGCGGGCACCGACCCGAACGGCAGCTCGGTCCAGTTCTCCGGCAGCCCCCCGAGCATCTCCCGGGGCGTCGCGGCGCCCCCGAGGACCCGCACCTCGAACGCGGGGTCGTCCGGGTAGCAGGCGAGGAGCTTCTCCGCGGTCTCGGGCCACTTCAGGGGCGCGTCCCTGGTGTGCCGCCCGATCCGGACCGGCCCGTCGCCTCCGGGGCGGGCGTCACGGCGCCACTCGGCGGTCTCGATGATCTCGTACCAGTACTCGTCGGCGATGTCGATGCCCGCGATGCCCTCGGCGTGGTGGCGTTCGAGGGTCCGGCGCACCTCCGGCCCGATGAGGTACCAGGTGTGCTCCCCGAGCCAGCCCTGCACGGTCTCGTGGACGGCGCGCGGGTCCCACTGGGGGCGGCGCCCGCCCTCGGCGTCGTAGTACGTGAACGGCACCTGGTTCACCAGCAGCACCGTGCGCCCGGCGGTGATCCGCGGCAGGTCGTCCATGAGCCGCTCCATGACCGTGGGCAGCCGCACCACGGCCAGGTCGCACCGCACCTCGTCGTGCGCCCCGACGAGCACCACCCGCTCCCCGTCCACGAGCTCCTCGATCTTCGGGTTGAGCGGCACCGCCACGTCCCACCGGTACACCGGATGGTGCAGCAGCCCCACCCGCAGCCCGGCCCCGGTGAGCGCCCCGATGTCGGCGACGTTCGCGGAGGTGTTCCCGCCGGGCAGCCCGAAGTGGGACACGATGAGCACGTCGACCGAACGCTCAGCGCACGCCTGGAACGCCCTTTCCTCCGCCTGGAGCCACTCGTCCAGTTCCCTGAGTACCGCGAGCCGGTGCTTGGGGGGATGCGCGGTGTTGCGCGCGGAGCGGAGCAGCGCGTCGACCGCCCCGGCGGAGAACCCGTTGCGGAGGCGTGCGGTCCACTTCTCGTGGAACTGGCGCCGCTCCTCCTCTGCCGGGTCGGTGCCGGGTCCGGTCTCGGGTGCGGCCGCGTGTTCGAGCGACCGCCTGACACCGAGGTTGCGGGCACGCCGCGCCACCCGGGCGCCGAGGGCCGCGATCGCGGCGAGTTCGACCACGACGACGGCGCCGACCACTGCGGCGGCGGGGGCGAGCGGCAGTGCGAGCACGGCTCCTGCCGTGACTGCGGCGCCGACGCCGGCCCAAAGGAGGGCGGACCCGCTACGGGTCCGCCGGATCGCCTCGACGTTCATCGTGCCTCGCCCTCGGCGGCCGCGCCCACCGGCTCGGCCGGTCCGCCTGTGTCGGCGCCGGGGACCCGGACGCCCAGATTCGCCACGCGGCGCAGGAGCGCCTCGTAGGAGAAGTGCTCCCGCACCGCGGCCAGGGACCGCTCCGACTGCCGCCGGTACCGCTCCGGGTCGGCCATGAGGCCGCGCACGAGGTCCTCGACCTCGCCGGGCTCGCAGTAGAGCCCGCCGTCGCCGAACAGCGGCCTGAACCGCGGCGGCATGATGCACGGGAGCCCGGCCGCCATGGCCTCCATGGGGGAGCGCCCGAACGCCTCGACGTACTCCTCCGCGGTGAAGTAGACCGCCACGTCCAGCGAGTGCAGGAAGTCGATCGGGCCGACCGATCCGAACGGGTACTCCGTCCAGTTCTCCGGCAGCCGTCCGAGGACCCGCCGGGGCGATTCGGCCCCGCCGAGGACGTGGACCTCGAAGTCCTCGGCGTCAGGGTGGGCGGTGCGGAGGTCCTCGGCGATGGTCTGCCACTTCAGGGGGTGGTCGCGAGAGTGGCGGCCGACGCGCACCGTCCCGTCGGGCTCCCTGGGGCCCTCGCGGCGCCACAGGCCGGGGTCGAGAGACCCGTACCAGTAGTCTTCGGACAGGTCCACGCCGTCGAGTTCGCCGGCGTGGTGCCGTTCGAGGGTCTCGCGGACCGAGGGCCCGATGGCGTACCACGTGCTGTCGCCGATCCAGGACCGCAGGTTGTCGCGGACGGTCGCGATGTCCCACGAGAAGTGCCTGCCTGTGCCGTCGGGTCCGTAGGCCTCGAACGGGGTCTGGTTGATCAGCAGCACCGTGCGGGCCGGCTTGATCTCGGGGCGGTCGTCGAGGAGCTTCGCGAGCGACGGCGGGAACCGGACGATCATCAGGTCGCACGACACCTCGTCGCCGGGGCGGAGCATGACCGCGCCTTCGTCGAGCAGCTCGGCGACCTTCGGGTTGACGTCGCGGGCGACGTTCCACTCGAACACCGGGTGGTGGAGCAGCCCCACCGACAGGCCCGCCTCCAGGTACGCCCGCACTTCCTCCACATTCGACGCGGTGGTGCCGCCGAGCAGGTTGAGGTTCGAGACCAGGACGATGTCGAGATGCCCGCGGAGCGGCTCGGTGCGCCCTTCCCGCAGGCCCTGCCGCCACTCGACGATCGCGTCCAGCATCGCGATCCGGAACGGGTACGTGCCCTTCTCGTTGTCCGCGTAGCCGTACATGACCGGCAGCGCCGTCGCCGAGAATCCGCGACCGAGCCGTGCGGCCCAGCGCCGCAGCGGCCGGAGCTTGCGCGCGGGGAGCTTCCATGCCTGGGGTGCGGCCTCCGACGCCGCTGCCTCCGACGCCTCGGCGGGGGCGACCGCGGCCTCCTTGACGGCGACTTCCAGGCGCAGCAGCAGCGCGGCCAGCAACCCGAGTTCGAGCACCACGACAGCGGCGGCGACGGCGAGGGCGACAGTGCGGTCCGCGACCAGGAGTGCGACCGGCACGGCCGCGAGTCCGGCGAGCGCCGCGGCCGGTGCGGGGCCGATCCGGCGGGGGAGCCGCTTGAGCGGCCGTCCGATCCGGGTGCGGAGCCTGCGAAGGAAGATCCGCCTCATCGCCGCAGCCGCCTCGCGGCGAGCGCGGCCCCGATGGCCCCGATCGCAGCCGCGGCGGCGACACCGGTCGCGGCCGCCGTCAGCGCTGCCGCCGGACCGGCCGCCGCGACCGCGGCTCCCGCGCCGACCAGGACGGCGGCTCCGGCGCCGCACGCGGCGGCCAGGCCCCGCGCGCTCGGCAGCCGTTCGACTCGGACGCGGAGGGCCGCATGCGGTCGCGACGTCGGGCGGGTCTCCTCGTCGGAGGTCCCGGTGACGCCGTAGTCCTGCTCCAGGCAGAAGAGCAGCGCATCGTCGGAGGCGATCAGCCGGTCCGTTCCCGAGCGCTCCAGGTCGGCGAACAGCAGGCCGTGCTCGGCGGCGAACGCGAGCACCTCCGGCGCGATCTGGGCCGGGCCCTGGAGGGCGTCCCACGCCGGGTAGTGCACCAGCCCGACCGCGCCGCCGTCGCCGGCGGCCTCGGCCGCCGCGTCCAGCAGTCCGCGCCGCGACCGGTCGATGCGGCGCCAGTCGGCGGCCGTCACCAGGTCGAAGCGGTCGGGCACCACGCCTCGCTCCAGCAGTTCGCGCGGCGCGGGAAACGGCCGCTCCGGCGCTGACGCGGCCAGGAACGGCTTCGACCGGCCCTGCCGCATCTGCTTGTGCCAGTGGCGGAACGCGGACTCGTAGGCCGCGCGGGCGGGGCTGACCCATTCCGCCGCGACCTCGGCTTCGGAGAGCGACCCGGACCGGTGGCGCACCACCGTGAGGTACCGGCCGCGGAGGAACGCGGTCCGCCCGGACCCGAAGTGGCGCTGGATGCGCAGTTTGAACTCGGTGTCGGCGCTCTTGAGGACGGTGTCGTAGAACCCGGTGTGCTCGCGGACCTCCGCAGCGCGGTACATGACCGACGTGGACCGGGTCTCGGTCAGGCGCAGCTCGGGCGTGATCGCGGGTTCGAGGCCACCGGAGCAGCGGATGCCCTCGGCGACCGACATGACCAGCTCCGGGCGCTCCAGCAGAGGTGCGATCTGGTGCTCGATCCACCTCGGGTGGGCCCAGTCGTCCGAGTCGAGCCCCGTGACCATCTCCCCGCGGGCCATGCCGAGGGCCCGGTTGCGCGCCCTGTAGGTCCCGCCGTTGACCCGCTGGCGGATGAGCTGCACGCGGTCGTCGAGTCCGGCGGCTTCCAGGAGGACGTCCGCGTACTCGGGGCCCGAGGCGTCGTCGACGAGCAGCAGTTCCAGGTGCCGCCAGCTCTGCGAGAGCACCGAGCGGACCGCGGTGAGCAGTTCGGGGCCGGGACGGAAGCAGGTCATGGCGACCGAGACGAGGGGGCCGTCCTCGACGGCCCGCACGCCGTCGGGCCGCAGCCGACCCAGCGGGTCCGGGCCGGACGGAGCGAGCGCGACGCCCTCCCACCCGGCGAAGTCGAGGAGCGCGGCGAACCAGCGCGCCTCGTCGCCGGGGGCCTCGGTGCGCCGGACGGCGCATTCGGCGGCCTTCCAGTAGACCTCGGGCACCCGGTTGTAGGTCCGCCGCAGCGACTCCAGCAGCGGGCGGTCCCCGTGCAGTCCCGCCAGCCGCACGTGCGCGGTCTGATCCCGTTCCGGGACCGAGGACCCGAGGAGCCGCCTCGCGCGCCCGTACATGGACAGGGCCGCGGCCTGGTCGCCGTCGTCGAGTGGCTGCGCGGCCAGCGCGTACGCCAGGTCGCAGTACGCGCGCAGGTGCAGGCTGGAGGACTTCACGCGCCGGTCGAACGCGGTGTGGTCGAGCGCGTCCGAGGCGTCGCGGTCCTCGGGGTGGGCGAGGATCGCCAGGAGCCGCCGTCCGGTGCGCGAGCGCAGCCGCAGGGCGTTGGCGAGCACCGCGCCGCTCGTGGACGCGGCGACTCGTGGGAGTACCGAATCGAGGTACTCCGTGGAGGGTGGGAGGGGCATGCGCATCCCTTTCCTGTCGCAAGGTCCTGCATTTCCTCGGCTCCGACCGCTGCCGTCGATGATCAGTCCACTAGGGGCAGAAAGTGCAACGGCGAATAAATCGGGCGACTGGGGCAAGTCGATGCTACATCAGAGCGGCAAGGGTTCGGGATCCGTGCGGGAGGCGCACGACGGCGGGCCCGCATGCGGTCGGCGAAGGCCGACCGCACACGGGCCCGTGTGCGATTCAGTAAGGGCGGGTTCGGAATCCGGCTGTCAGGCGGTGGGCGGCACCGTGACCCCGAGCGTGCGGATCCGCCGGATCAGCGCCTGCTCGGAGAAGTGGTGCCGCACGTACTCCAGGGCGCGGTCGCGCTGGTCCCGGTACGCCTGAGGGTCGGCGACGAGCGCCGCCGCGGTCGCGGCGACGTCCTCGGGGGTGCAGTAGAGCGCCGCCGGTCCGAACGTCGGCTCGAAGACCCGGTCCATGACGACCGGTACGCCCGCGGCCATCGCCTCCAGGGGGGCCCGGCCGAACGCCTCCTTCCCCTCCGAGGAGATGAAGTAGACGAGCACGTCGATCCGGGAGAGGAACTCGCGCGAGTCCATGGAGTTGAACTCGTGCTCGACCCAGTTCTCCGGCAGTCCGCCGAGGATCCTGCGGGGGTGCTCGGCGCCGCCGAGGATGTGGATCTCGAACGGGGCCCGGTCCGGGTAGCACTGCGTCAGGGTCCGCGGGTCCTCGGGCCACTTCAGCTTGTGGTCGCGCGAGTGCCGGCCGATCCGGACGGTCCCGTCCGCGGTCCGCGGGGCGTCGAGCGTCCAGCGGTCGACGTCGATGCACTCGAACCAGGCATCCGTCGACAGCTTCAGGTCGGCGACCTCCTCGCCGTGGTGTCGGAGCAGCGTCTCGATCACGGTCGGGCCGGCGCCGTACCAGGTGTGGTCGCCGAGCCAGTCGCCCAAGTGCTCCTCGACGGTCGCGATGTCCCAGGCCGCCTCGCTCGGGCCCTCGGAGCCGTAGAACTTGTACGGGGTCTGGTTGGCGATGATCGCTACGGCGTCGGCGGTGAGCCGTGGACGGTGCTCCAGCGGCTTGAGCAGCACGGTCGGCAGCCGGACGACCGCCAGCGAGCAGTGCGCGCGGTCGTGCGCGTCGATGCGCACGACGCGGTCGCCGTCGATGAGCGGCTCGATCTTGTCGCTGATCGGTGCCGAAGCGCCCCAGCGGTACACCGGGTGGTGGAGCAGGCCGACCCGCAGGCCGGCGTCGCGGTAGGCGAGGATCTCGGCGGCGTTGGCAGAGGTGTTGCCGCCGGGCAGACCGAAGTGCGAGACGATGACGACGTCGAACTCCAGGCTCCGGCCGTCTCCGGCGGTCTCCCGCTCCTGCCGGTGCCAGGCGAGCACCTCCTGGAGGAGCGCGATCCGCTCGTCCGCAGGGAGCGCCGTGTTCTTCGCCAGCCGGTCGGCCTCGACCACCGCGGTGTCGGGGAACCCCCCGTGGAGCGCGTCGCGGACCCGGCGCGCCCGGTGCTCGAACGTGACGGCGCCCAGGCTCGGCGCCCGGTCCGCGAGCCCGCCGAGCAGTCCCGCGGCGCGCTCGCGCGCCCGCATGTCGGCCGCGCCCCGGCGCAGCCGCGTCCCGTAGAACACCGCGGCCGCCGCGAGGATGACGGCGACGGCGCCCGCGACGGCGATCGCCGCCGCGGAAGGCAGCGCCCATGCCGCGGCGGCCGAGACCGCTGCCGCGGCCGCCGCGGCGATCGCGGTGCGGCGCTGCGAGGCCGCTGGCTTGCTGGGTCGGTTCATGCGGCGGTCCTCGGAGTCGCGGGTTCGTCGGTGGTGGCGGCCGGAGCGAGCGGCGCGTCGAAGACCGCCGGGTCGGCGTGGACGCCGTAGCCCGCCAGCCTCCGCAGGAGCGCCTGCGGGGAGAACCGCTCGCGGACCGTTCTGCGCCCGGCCTCGACCCGGGACCGGTAGTAGCCGGGATCGGCGGCCAGCCGCCGCACCTCGGCTTCGACCTCGTCGGGCCGGCAATAGACGGCCCCGTCGCCGAAGAGGGGCCGGAACCGCTCGGGCAGGAGGCACGGCACTCCGGCCGCCATGGCCTCCAGCGGGGACCGGCCGAACGCCTCGACGTACGACTCGTCGGTGAAGTAGACGTACACGTCGAGACCGCGGAGGAACTCGGACGCGTGCATCGAGCCGAACGGGTGGGAGACCCAGTTCTCCGGCAGGGTGCCGATGATCCGCTGGACCGAGCCGTGCCCGCCCATGACGTGCACTTCGATGTCGTCGCGCAGCGGATACGCCGCCCGCATCTGTTCGGCCGCGTTGGGCCACTTGGTGATGTGGTCGCGGCTGTGGCGTCCGATCCGAATCGGGCGGTCCCCGAAGGCGGGGAGCTCGTCGCCCCGGTCCCACAGTCGCATGTCGATCGTGTTGTACCAGGGTTCGGCGGCGACGTCGACCTCGGCGAGCTCCTCGGCGTGGTGCCGTTCGAGGATGCCCTGCACGACCGGGCTGATGCCGTACCAGGTGTGGTCGCCGACCCAGGCGGTGAGGTTCCGGTGGACGTCGGCGATGCTCCACGAGCGGCCGTAGCCGCCCGCGACGCCGTACTCCTCGTGCGGGGTCTGGTTGATCACGAGGATGGCGCGGTCGGCGTGCAGGTCCGGCAGGTCGTCCATGAGCCGGATCATGGTATTGGGGAGCCGGACGATCATCAGCCTGCACCGGGCGGTGTCGGCCGAGGTCAGCCGGACGACCCGCTCGCCGTCGACGAGCGCGTCGAGCTTCGGGTTGATCGGGCGGATGATGTTCCAGTTCCACACCGGATGGTGCAGCAGGCCGACCCGGAGCCCGGCCTCGCGGAACGCGAGGATCTCCGCCTCGTTCGAGGAGGTGGTGCCGCCGGGCAGGTTCATGTTCGACACGATGACCACGTCGAAGTCGAGGTCGCGCGGTTCATGCCGGTCCCGGCGGTCCTGTGCGTGCCATTCGCACAGGGCGCGCAGCACCTTGAGCCGGTAGCGCGGATCCTCGCCCTTGGTCCGCGCCGTCTGGTACAGGACCGGGAGGGCCGCGTCGGACCAGCCGTTGTGCAGCCGCCCCGTCCACCGGACGTACGCCTGCTGCTTGCGGTTCGAGATCGGCCCCGAGTACTTCTGCGCCGCGGGGGCCGCGGGCGCGGGCCGGAGCGCGAGGTCCCGCGCGCGGTCGGCGGCGGTGCGCAGTCCGGAGACGGCGAGCACCAACGCGAAGACCACGGCGCCGAACAGCAGCGCGGCATAGGCGCGGCCGGGCTCCGGCGCGAACACGGCTGCGAGCGGCAGGGCGGGCAGCAGCGCGAGGAGCGCCCAGGGCCACCGCTTGCGCAGCCTCCTGGCAATTGACCGGGGATTCATCGAGGGCCGGGTCCTTCTGGTCGTGATCGAGTGGTCGACATGGGCGCTAGCGCTGGTGCAGCCGCCGCGAGAACTGGCGGCCGAGGCCGAGTGCGGCCACCGCCGCGGCGGCGACGACGCCGCCCGCGAGCACCCAGAGCGGTTCGGGACCGGTCCACAGTGCCGCCACCGCGGCCGCGCCGACGGCGGCCGGGGCGCCGAGCCCGAGGAGGAGCCGGTCGCGGCGCCGCAGCAGCGGCCGGTCCGCGACCACGGGGACTCCGCGCCGCTCTGCCTGCGGCGCCTCGGCCGGTTCGACCAGGCGGACGTCGGCACCGTCGATCTCGGGGTGCTCGAAGCGCAGCAGCTCCAGGTACTCGCGGTTCGGGGCGACGACCACCGGGGCGACGCCCGGCCGGATATCGGTGAAGCAGATGCCGTGCTCGGCGGCGCTGGCGAGGATGTAATCCGGGATGAGCGCCCGCCTGCCGTTCACGTCGAGCCATTCGGGGCAGTGCGCGAACGCGATGCGCTCCCCGGCCGCCGCCGCCTCGATCGCCTCGCCGGTCATCGCCGAGCGGGCCGTGCCCGGCAACCGCCAGTCCGCCGCGTAGACGCGGTCGTACGTGAAGGTCGCCTCCGCTCCCGGCAGCGTCAGCGAGACGCTGAGCGGGAACGGCCGGTGCACGGGCAGGGAGTCGAGGAACGCGGGGACGGCCTTGGCCCTGATCTGCCGGTGCCAGTGCATGAACGCGGAGTGGTACGCGAACCTGCCCGCGCTCATCCAGGCCCGGGAGATCTCTCCCGCAGAGAGCGTCTCGCCTTCGCGGCGCATGATCGTCATCGGCCGGGTGCCGACGCGGGTCCAGCTCCCCGGCCCGAACCTGCTCCGGATCCTGCGGATGAACTCGGAGTCCCCGTTCTTGCGGACCTCGTCGAAGAACCCGATGTGCTCGCGGATCGGCGCGGTGCGGAACATGACGAGCGTCGACCGCGCCGCGACGACGTCGACCTGCGGGTCGATCACCGGGCGGAGGTCGGTGGTCGTCGACAGCGCGCAGGACTCGACCGCTACCAGCTTGGAGTCCCTGAGCATCGGCTTGACCTGGCGTTCGAGCCGCCGCGGGTGCGCCCAGTCGTCGGAGTCGAGACCGGTGACGAACACGCCCTCGGCCGCGGCGAGGGCCCTGTTGCGCGCCTTGTAGGTGCCACCGTTCTCCGGCTGCACCAGCACGGTGACCCTGGGGTCGATCTCGCGGGCCTCGCGGAGGACGTCGTCGTACTCGGGACCGGAGGCGTCGTCGACGACGATGAGCTCCCAGCGCTTCCATGACTGCGCCTGGATGGACCGCACGGCCGTCAGCAGGGCGGGTCCGGGCTGAAAGCAGGTCATGATGACCGAGATGAGGGGGCCGCTCTTCCACCCGGGCTTCGCCGTGGTGGTCAGGCCGTCGATCGTGGCCCGCGCCGGGTCCTCGGGCAGGCGCAGGTCGTCCCAGTCGGCGAGGGACCTGAGCTCGCGCTCCAGGGCCGCGGTGCTCCCGCCGTTCGCCGGATGGGCCGCCAGGCTCGCGAGCGCCCCCCGCAGCGCCGGGGTGCAGTCCGGGTACGAGTCCAGGAGCCGCCCCGCCCCGGCCGCGTCCCCGCTGAGATGCGCGGCGATGACATGGAGGTCCTGGTGAGCGGGATCGAGCCGTCCGCCGAGACGTCGGCGGGCCAGGTCGAACAGCGCCGCGCCGCGCCGCACGTCCTCCGTGCCGCGCGGCTGGAGCACGAACGCCGCGGCGAGCGCGCAGAGCGCCTCGCAATTCAGGGCCGTTCGCGACAATCGCGGAAAATGGTCGGTGGAACGCCAGAAGACATCGGGGTCGACGGGATACGCCAGATATGCGAGAACCGAGAGCGACAGCTTGGAACGGTGGAATTGCCCCCATTCGAAGATCGATGCGACACCGTCGGTTCTGGAGGATGCCAGGACTCGTTCGACCAGCGCGCGCGACGCGGGGGGATTCGGATTGGGCATGGGGTACCGTTCGGATTCTCTGACTGGGGAGGAATGCGAACCATCCTAACATCGGGTTCTCCGATGTGAACTCTCCGAAGGCCCCGGTCGGACCGGTCCCGCGCCGCTCAGGCCCCGGGTTCCGCCTCCCGGCGGAGCACGAGCGTGCCGTGGTCGTGCGGCAGGGACTTGAACGCCCAACCCTCGAACTCCGCGGCCCAGCGCTCCCCGATCCGGTGCTCGTCGTCGCGGCGGGTGTCGTCGAGCACGACCAGCGCGTCCTCTGCGAGCCGGTCGATCAGCACCGGCAGCGCCGGATAGCGCGCCTGCGGCCCGGTCGTGCCGGGCGGCCCGTCCACCAGAAGGAGGTCGATCTCCGAAGCGGGAACGGCATCGGGGTCGTACCAGCGCCACGGCGCGCCGCCGATCTCGACCTCGGCCAGCGGGGCGTCCACGACGGTCGCCCACTCGTCGAGTCCGCGCTCCTTGAGCATGGTCCTGGTGAGCTCCGCGAAGCGCGGGTCGTGCTCCAGCGAGTGGACATGGCCGCGCCCGAGGGATCTGAGGGCGTAAGCGAGGACGACCGTCGTCGATCCCGAACCGCATTCGAGCACACGGGTCCGCCCGTGCTCCACCACCTGGAGGTAGAGGTAGCGGGCGAGGTCCGGGCCCGCCGCCCATCCGTGCAGCGGCGGAAGCGCCCGGTCCGGCTCGATGTCCCGGTAGAGCGCGGTGAGGTCTTCGATCTCGGCGTAGACCATCCGGTTCCACTCCCGGATCAGGCGCCTGGTCTTCGCGGGGAATGCGGCGACGCCGTCGCGGACCTCGTCGAGCACCGCGGCGAGCTCCCCGGTCCGGTCGGCCTCCAGCGCCATGCGGCGCACCTCGGCCGGGACCAGGTCGGTCCGTTCGCGGACCGCGTCCACGCGATCGCCCAGACGCCGCAGGTCCTGCTCCTGGGAGTGGCGCTGCCGGTCCATCCGCTCGGTGAGCGCTGTGATCCGCTCGGTGAGCCGGGCGAGGTCCGCGTCGCGCCCGCGCTGGCTCGCGTCGGCTCTGCGCGCTTGGAGCCACAGGACGGCCGCCGCGCCGCAGAGCGCGGTCGAGAACAGGGCGTATCCGGCGAGCGCGGGGCCGCCGAGGGCGTAGCCTCCGGCCGTTGCGGCCGCGGCCGCCGCGGTGCCGATCGCTGTGTTGCGGATGCGGGAGGTCATGGCCATCGCCTCACTCGTGCCCCGGGGACGGGCGGTCGGGTCGTGGGGTGTCGTCGGCCGACCTGGGCGGCGCGGGTATGCAGACGGGGGATCGGCGCCGCCGCTCACGTGTCGGCGTGCCGATCCTAACGGAGACCTAGAAGGACGGTCAGCGGGGCGCGGCGCCCGCCACCGGGTGGACCGCCGCTCGGATTCTGGTGGCGAGGTGGTCGTGGTATTCGGGGATGAAGTGGAAGGGCTCGTGGCCCCAGCGGCTGTTCGGATCGGGGACGCGGAGGTCCTCGGGCATGGAGACGACGACGGCGCGGGGGCCGAGGGCCGCGATGAGGTGGTCGTAGGCGGGGGCGAGCCACGCGTTGTGGCGCATGGACTCGTCGATGCGGCGGACGGGGGAGCCGTCGGCCTCGCGGACGGCCCAGAAGGTGCGGTGGACGATCACCGTCCGGTCGGGGGGCAGGAGGGCGGCGAAGCGGCGGCAGGCGTCGGCGAAGGGGCCGTCGGGGCGCAGCTCGGTGTCCTCGGGGACCTTGCGGTGTCCTTGGCGGCCGAGGAAGTCCTGCTTGTAGGACTTGGTGGCGGTGACGATGCCGTGGCCGGTGTGGACCATCGGGAGCCGCTCGTCGCCGAGGTCGATGACGAGCGGGTGGTCGAGCCGCGGGAGGGTCTGCGCGGCGGTCTTGCGGTGCTCGTTGAGGATGACCTGCCGGTTGAACACGTTGTCGGTGGTGATCTCGTCCGGGTCGATCGGGGAGGGCGTCGAGACGATGCTCTGGATCCGGGTGCGCGAGAAGTACTTCACGGGCCGGTTGAGCGGGGCGCGGCCGACGTCGGCGGCGTCGCGGGTCACGCAGGTGCCCAAAATGGAGTATTGCAAGGGTTCGTCCGGGGTCATGGTCGTTCGCTTCCTGCCGGTTGCTTTTCCGAGGGTTATTCGGTTATGACCGAAACGACCATAGCAGAGGGGGTTCGCCGGGGCGGGTGCGAAGCGGGGCGGGTCCCGGATGGCGGAAGGGACGCCGAAGGGGCGCCGCGGAATCCGCGGCGCCCCTTGCGAGCTGGTGCTAGACCAGGCCCTTCTTCTCCAGGGCCGCGCAGACCGTGTCGACGATCTTGCCGGTGACGAGGTAGGGGTCCATGTTGGCGTTGGGGCGGCGGTCTTCGAGGTAGCCCTTCTTGTCCTTCTCGACCTGCCAGGGGATGCGGATCGAGGCGCCGCGGTTGGAGACGCCGTAGGAGAACTGGGTGTAGTGGGCGGTCTCGTGGGCGCCGGTGAGGCGGTCGGCGATGCCGTCGCCGTAGACGGCGATGTGCTCGGCGGCCTTCTCGCCGAGGGCCTCGCACGCGGCGATGATGGGCTCGTAGTCCTCGCGCATCGCCTTGGTGGAGAAGTTGGTGTGGCAGCCCGCGCCGTTCCAGTCGCCCTTGGCGGGCTTGGGGTCGATGGTCGCGGAGACGTTCCACTCCTCGGCGGTGCGGTAGAGCAGCCAGCGGGCCAGCCACAGCGAGTCGGAGACTTCGAGGGCCGACGCGGGGCCGACCTGGAACTCCCACTGGCCGGGCATGACCTCGGCGTTGATGCCGGAGATCGGCAGGCCCGCGGCGAGGCAGTTGTCGAGGTGCTTCTCGACGATCTCGCGCCCGAAGATCTCGTCGGCGCCGACGCCGCAGTAGTAGCCGCCCTGCGGCGCGGGGAAGCCGCCCTCGGGGAAGCCGAGCGGGCGGTCGCCCACCATGAAGGTGTACTCCTGCTCGATGCCGAACCAGGACTCCTGGCCCGCGAACTTCTCGGCGACGGCGGCGGTCGCGGCGCGGGTGTTGGACGGGTGGGGGGTGAGGTCGATGTCGAGGACCTCGCACAGGACCAGGATGTGGTCGCCGCCGCGGATCGGGTCCGGGACGGTCTTCACCGGGTTCAGCACGCAGTCGGAGGTGTGGCCCTCCGCCTGGTTGGTGCTGGAGCCGTCGAAGCCCCAGATCGGCGGCTCTTCACCGGCTCCGAGGATCTTGGTCTTGGAACGCAGCTTGGCCGTCGGCTCGGTGCCGTCGATCCAGATGTACTCGGCTTTGATGGCCATCGGTGGGAGCCCTTCTTCATACGAGGTCCAGCCGTGAGGCTGTGCTGCCACGCTCCCAAAGAGCAATTTCCCGTTCGTTGATCACATGTAAACAGTCTGTTAAGCGGTGCTGCGGGTGAGCAACGTGGGGCTGTGAGTCCTGTTCACCCTATTTCGGGGAATAAATCTGATTCACCCCGTATCCACCGTTGGTCCGTTCTCGTTCTTTAGGTTGCGAGCGGCCAGACCGCTCGCGCTCAGGTTCAGGACGACGGGGGAGACGATGGGACGCATCGCCGGCGGCAGCGGGGACACCCGCCGCACCAGCATGCTCCGGTTCCTCCTCGGCGCCGCGCTCACAGCATTCGGGTCCCTGCTTCTGGGGGCCTTCGCCATGGCGACTTCCGCTTGGGCATCAGACGATTCCGCGTCATCACAGGGCCTAGCCGCGATGACCGACCCCCTCACCGCAGAGGTGTCCGACATGTCGCGCCTGGCCGCGCGACTGGTCCCGCAGAACCAGCAGGGACATCGGACGCCGGTGGTGCAGGGGGAGGTCACGGGGCTGGTGTCGGGCCTTGCCGATTCGACGGCGTCACTGGTGGACGAGACGGACGGCTCCGTGCGCACGATGCTGCCGGGCGGCCCCGGCCTGCTCGACCTGGACGACAAGTCCGTCGGAGACGGCACCGCCGAAGTAGTGGCACCGCTGGTGGGAACCCTCGTGCAGGGAACGGCGTCCATTGCGGACCGCCCCGCCCCCGTGGTGTCCGGTGTCTATGAGACTGTCGCGCCCCCGACCGATCCGGTCGGCGACCTGGCGCGACTGGTGACCGATGGCCTGCGGTTCGGCGACGCGACGACGCCCGGGAGCGTCCTCGCCGCTGCCGCAGGACAGCCGAGCTTCACCACACTTGCGGCGAATGCAGACTCCAGCGAGGTGGCGGCGGCGCTCTACGGAGCGCCCAGCGGCCGGCCGGCCGCCGCCTTCGAGTGCTCCGCGCATCAAGCGCGGGGGACGGACGGGTCCGAGGTCGAAGAGGTGCACGGTACGCCGCGCACCGCCGCCAAGCCGTGGGGATACCACGGCGCCGCGGTTCCGAACCTGAAGATCATCCCCGGTGGAGCCACTGGCTCGACCGCCGGTATCACCGTCGACAGCGGCCACAACGCTGTCTGCGTCTCCCCGTCCGCCGGTGGGGAAGAGGTGTCACTCTCCCGCACGGTGATCGGGGAATTGGGGCGGCCGCTGGACCGCGCCGCCGAGCAGTCCGTCGCCCCAGACTAGCGCCGCCGCGCGTCGACGCGCGGGAACCGAAGTCCGCCTTCGCAACTCCCAACGGAACCCGGGGACCTGATCCCCGGCGAGTCCGGCGCGCCGACGCGCGGCAGGCCGTCACCGCCGCCTCCACAGAGGCGGGGAAACCACATGAGTCGCCCGAACGATCGGGCGCACGACCCAGAAGGAAACCGCACATCATGCGCAAGGTTCTCACTGTCGCCGCCGTCGCCGCCGGCGCCGTCGCAGCCGCCGCCGCCCCCGCGATGGCCGGTGGCAACAACTCCGGCGTGACCGCCGGTCCGGTCAGCCTCGTCAACATCGACGCCTCCTCGGCGGCGCACTGGCAGATCTGCGGCCAGAACGTGCTGACCCAGTCGTTCGGTCAGGTCTGCGACAACCGCGACCACATCGGCGAGGGCCCGCAGTCCGGCGTCACCGCGGGCGACGTGTCGCTCGGCAACCTGGACATCTCGGACGCCGCCCACTGGCAGATCTGCGGCCAGAACGTCGGCGTGGCGCCCTCGCTCGACCAGCAGTGCGCGAACTACGACCACCTGAACGAGTAGGACTTCCCAAGCCGGGCCGCCCATGACGGGCGGCCCGCCTCGGGGGCAACCAAGAAGTAATCCGACACAGAACGGGGAACACACAATGCGCAAGGCTCTCGCCGTCACCGCCGCTGCTGCCGGAGCGGTCGCCGCTCTCGGCTCCGCCGGCACCGCCATGGCCCAGAACTCGGGCGTCTGGGCGGGCCCGGTCAGCCTGGTGAACATCGACGCCTCCAGCGCGGCGCACTGGCAGATCTGCGGCCAGAACGTGCTGACCCAGTCCTTCGGCCAGGACTGCGACAACCGCGACCACATCGGCATGGGCCCGCAGTCCGGCGTGCAGGCGGGCGACGTGTCGCTCGGCAACCTGGACATCTCGGACGCCGCCCACTGGCAGATCTGCGGCCAGAACGTCGGCGTCGCGCCGTCGCTGGACCAGGAGTGCAAGAACTACGACCACCTGACCCACGCGGCCGAGTAATTCGACCGGGGGCGGGCCCTCGACCTGAGGGCCCGCCCCGTCTTTCTCGAAAGGAACTCATCACATGCGCAAGATCCTCGCCGTCACCGCCGCCGCTGCCGGCGCCGTCGCCGCCCTCGGTGCGGCCTCGCCCGTCATGGCGGCCGCCTCCGGCGTCAACGCCGGCCCGGTCTCCCTGGTCAACATCGACGCCTCGGACGCGGCGCACTGGCAGATCTGCGGCCAGAACATCCTGACCACGTCGGTCGACCAGAGCTGCGACAACCGCGACCACTTCGGCGAAGACCAGGGCTCGGGCGTCAACGCCGGGGACGTCTCCGCCGTGAACGTGGACGCCTCGTCGGCCGCGCACTGGCAGATCTGCGGTCAGAACGTGCTGACCCAGTCCTTCGGCCAGGTCTGCGACAACCGCGACCACTTCGGCGACAACGCCGGCTCGGGCGTCAACGCCGGCCAGACCTCGCTGGGCAACCTCGACGCGTCGAGCGCCGCCCACTGGCAGATCTGCGGCCAGAACGTCGGCGTCTCGCCCTCGCTCGACCAGCAGTGCCTGAACGCCGACCACGTCTCGGACGACGACGACCACCCGTCCAAGGGCGACGACCAGGGCGACTACTAGTCCTTCCGTTTCTTAACGGATTGGGCGAGAGACAAAGGTAGGAACATGCGTAACACCACCATGGTGGCGGTCTCGGCCGCCGCAGCCGCAGCGGCGGCCGCGTTCACGGGAGGGGCCGCCCAGGCGTCCACGCCCGACTGGCTGACGCTCGCCACTGTGGAGTCCGAGCACGACTCGGTGCTGCCCGGTATGTGCGAGGCCGACCAGGTCGGTGCGCTCACCGCCACGGCCTGCGGCACCGTTCTCGGCTCGCCTTCGGAGGAGGAGATCGAGGCGACGGGCCATTCCGTCCCGGAGTCCCCGGCCGCCGCGGGCATGCCGTCGGTCGCCAACGTCGACCTGCGCGACTTCGCGAAGTGGCAGGTCTGCGGGATCGCGGTCGCAGCCCAGACCGAGGGCTTCGAGTGCGACAACTCGATCGACGGTCCGAAGGAGCCGGTGGGTCCCCGCAGCGGGATCTCGCTGGTGAACGCCGACACGACCGGTGCGTTCCACTGGTCGGTCTGCGGTGTCGCCGTGGGCCAGGCGAGCGTCGACACCACCTGCTAGCAGGTCAACCTTCATACCAAAGCGGCCGGAGTCCGATCGGACTCCGGCCGCTCCCCTTTGCGTTCAGCGGTTTCAGACGTCGGCGGCCCACGGGACGTCGGCGTCGAGCTTCACCTTTCTGCCGAGCACGTGGACCCGCACGTCGACGCAGGACTTCAGCTCCACCGCGGTCACTTCCCCGCCGCGCCAAGCGAGTCGCTCGACCGTGACGCCGCCGCGGGCCCGCAGGCCCCGCACCTCCCCGTCGGGCCACGCGGACGGCAGCGCCGGGAGCAGCTCGATCACCGGCTCGCCGTCGATCACGCGGTGCGACTGCACGAGCATCTCCGCGATCGCCGCGGTCGTCCCGAAGTTCCCGTCGATCTGGAACGGCGGGTGCGCGCACAGCAGCGAGGAGTAGACGCCGCCGTCGGCGTACTCGGCGCCCGCGCCGCGGAATCCCACGGGCGTCAGGAACTCCCCGAGCAGGCGGTGCGCCCGGTCGCCGTCGCCCAGGCGCGCCCACAGCGCGGTCTTCCACGCGAGCGACCAGCCGGTCCCGGCGTCGCCGCGCGCTTCGAGGCTCTTGCGGGCCGCGTCCAGCAGCTCGGGGGAGTCGGCGAACGAGTCGCCGGGGAACACCCCGTACAGGTGCGAGACGTGGCGGTGGTGCGGCTCGGCCTCCTCGCGCTCGGCGGCCCATTCGAGGAGCCGCCCGTCGGCGCCGATCTTCGGGCCCGCCAGGCGCGGCAGGGCCGCCTCGATGTCCATGACGAGCTGGAGGTCCTCGCCGTGGAGGGTCTCGGTGACGATGTCCGCGGCCTCCACGACGAACGCGAACAGCTCGCGCACGAGCGCCGCGTCCATCCCCGTGGACTCGTCCAGCGCTGAGTTCCCCGCGGGCGTGACGAACTCGTTCTCCGGGCTCGACGCCGGGTTCGTCACGAGCGTGCCGTCGCTGCCTTCGGAAAGCCGGTCGTACGCGAAGCGGGCCGCGCCCAGGACCGCGGGCAGCCGGTCGGCGAGGAACTCCTCGTCGCGGCCGAACCGCCAGTGCTCGGCGACGTGCATCGCCAGCCACAGCCCGCCCATGGGCCACGCCTGCCAGCACGCGCGCCCGTCGACCGGGGTGGTCAGCCGCCAGTAGTCGGTGTTGTGGTGGCAGCACCAGCCGCCCGCGCCGTACAGCTTCCGCGCGGTCTCGGCTCCGGTCACGGCGAGTTCGTCCACGAGGTCGAACAGCGGGCCGTGGAACTCCGGGAGGCCGCAGGTCTCGGCGGGCCAGTAGTTCATCTCGACGTTGATGTTGGTGGTGTAGTCGCAGTTCCACGGCGGCGTGACCTCGCTGTTCCAGATGCCCTGGAGGTTCGCGGCCTGAGTGCCGGGGCGCGAGGACGCGGCGAGGAGGTAGCGGCCGAACTGGAACGCGAGCACCGCGAGGTCCTCGTCCGATTCCCCGGAGGCGCGGAGGCGCAGCCGCTCTGAAGTCGAGTTGTCCACAGGCCCCTGTGGAAGATCGAGACCCACGCGGTCCATGACGGCCCGGTGCGCCGCGAGGTGGTCGGCGAGGAGCGCCTTCCAGCCGTTCGCGGCCGCGCGCCGGGCCTCATCTTGCGCGCGGTCCAGGGCCGCGGACGCGTCGAAATCGGAGTGCAGCGCGAGGTACACCTCGACCTCGCGGCAGCCGGTGAACCGGTGCCCGCCCTCGGCGGGGACCAGGGCGCCGTCGCAGCGCAGCTGCGCGTTCAGGCCGAGGCGCCGCACGCCCTCGGTGGACGAGTAGTCGGCGCCGCCGCCCTTCTTGTGGACGTCGACGGGCGCGTGCCCGGTGAAGCTCAGCTCGTCGTAGTCGGCGACGGAGGAGCCGCCCTCGTGCGGCCACCGGAAGCCCAGGTCCAGGTCGAAGGGCTCCTCGGCGCTCCAGCGGATCGCGATGACGCCGTAGGCGACCGAGGCGAACGCCTCCTGCCGGACCGATCCGCGGACGGTGGTCGCGACGCCGTCGCGCAGGTCGAGCTCGCGGTGCACGTCCCCGGTACCGGTGTGGACCGCTGTGAACGCGCCCGCGGGCTGGTACGCCTGGGTGCTCGGGCCCTGGAGCCTGGTGATCAGCTGGTCGGCGGCGTGGAACTCGCCGCGGCGCACCAGCTCCGCGGCCTCGGCGGCGATGCCCTCGACGCCGTCAGGGACGCCCTTGTTGCCGTCGCCCGACCAGAACCCGTCCTCGTTCAGCTCGATCCGGTTCCCCCAGAGCATGGCCCCGACCCGGCCGTTGCCAAGGGGGAGCCCCTCGTGCCAGGCTTCCGCGGGTTTGTCATAGCTCAGCTTCAGTGCTTGCGGCATGCCTATATCCTATAGGATCTACGATTCGGCCCGAGTGCGGCGCAGACGCCCCCGGCGCTTCGGCACCTTCGGCCGATTTCGCGGTGAATTGGCAGGTCAGCCGTTCGGGGGAATTCAGAATCAGCCTCACGGAACCGCAACTCCCGTGACTCCAGGGACGTGAACAGTTGGTCCGCGCCTGGCCCAGGCGCAGTCGGAACCCGGCACGCTCCGACACCTCCGACCACCCATCACGGAGAGCACTCCCTTGAGATTCACACGCCGCCAGAAGGCATTCGGCGCCGCGGCCGCGGCCGGCCTGGCAGGAGCCGTCGCGCTCGCCTTCGCCGTCCCCGCGCTCGCGGGCGGAACCGACACCATCGACATCAACCCCGGCAACGTGCCCACGACCGCCGAGGACTTCAAGAACAGCTGCGACCAGATCCCGCGGGACACCGAGGACTGGCTCGACGGCTGGGTGTTCGTCCTGCCCGGCTCCGTCGGCGCCGACGGCAACTTCAGGTACATCGAGGCCGTCTTCCAGGACGAGGACGGCAACACGCTGCGCTACAACACCAACGACGACGGGGGCATCGTCTCCGGCTCGGGCAACAACAAGGCGTACATCATCACGCCCGCCGGGCTGACCCTCATCGACGCCGAGGCCGAGATCAAGCGCGACCGGGACCGCGGCGGGAACGGCAACGGCAACGGGGGCGGGAACGGGGGCGGGAGCCACAAGGACAACTTCAACCTGACCCACACCTGCCCGGCCACCGAGGAGCCTCCGGGGGAGGAGACCCCGAGCGAGGAGCCGTCCACCGAGGTCCCGACCACGGAGGAGCCCTCGACGGAGGTGCCCACCACCGAAGAGCCCTCGACGGAATCGCCGACTACCGAGGAACCGACGACCGAGGGGCCGACCACGGAAGGGCCCACGACCGAGGAACCGACGACCGACGCGCCCACCACGGACGGGCCCTCGTCTGAGAACCCGACCACCGACGAGCCGTCCTCGGAGGGCCCGACGACCGACGAGTCCTCTTCCGAGGGGCCGACCACGGACCAGCCGTCCTCGGAGCACCCGAGCTCCGAGGGCCCGGCCGAGTCGAGCTCCGAGCCGGCCGCGACCAGCACTGCGCCCGCGGGCGCCTCGACCACGCCGGTCGCGCAGCTCCCGACCACGGGTTCGTCGCTGACCTACTTCCTGGTCGGCGGCGGCATCGTGGTCCTCGCGGGGATCGTGATCCTCGTTGTCCTGCGCCGGAAGACCGAGTCTGACGAGGAGTAGGAGCGTGCGGGCGCGGCCGCGAAAAAAGCCGCGCCCGTTATCGAACCGTTATGCAACCGCACAAGACGCCGCCGCGTTTAGCAGTTGTCTCAGGGCAGGAAGCCCGGCGCGTCTGCGCCGGGGATGAGACCTCCGACTACCGCCCGCTGCTTGACGGTGCGGTCCTTGTCGAGCCCCCGGAATCCTGCCACCGGGGGCTCGACCCTAAGTCGACGCCCCGGAGCCGTCCCCCCCTTGGCTCCGGGGCGTCGCCTTGTGCACGGCCCGTGAAGTCTGTGTAAAACTCACAACTTCGAGGCCAGCTCGCTTTTCTTTCCGTGGCGGACCCGGTACATTACCCGCAGGTTCAGCGCCTATCCATTTACCCTGGTCCCCGGGGTGCCAGCTGCCCGGCATCCGAAGACTCGCCTGCACAGGAGTGCCCGAGACATGGCCACTGAAGCCAAAGACAAGAAGAAGGACGCGCCCCAGCCCGGGCGCCTCGACAAGTACTTCGGGATGACCGAGAACAAGACCAACTGGAAGCGCGAGGTCCTCGCGGGGACCACGACGTTCCTGGCGATGGCCTACATTCTCGCCGTCAACCCCGGCATCCTCAGCTTCGGCCTGTCCGAAGCCGGGTTCGACGCCCCGAACCCGGGCGCCGTGTTCACCGCGACCGCGCTCGCCTCGGCGCTCGGCTGCCTCGTCATGGGCCTGTGGGCCCGCTACCCCATCGCCACCGCCCCCGGCATGGGTCTCAACGCGTTCTTCGCCTTCACCGTGGTCATGACCCTCGGCATCCCGTGGCAGACCGCGCTGACCGGCACGCTCGTCTCGGGCGTGCTGTTCTTCATCCTCGCCGTCACCGGCGCGCGCGAGTCGATCATCAACGCGATCCCGGCGCAGCTGAAGCTCGCGGTCGGCGCGGGGATCGGCCTGTTCATCGCGTTCATCGGCCTCAAGGGCGGCGGCATCGTCGTCGACTCCCCGGCCACGCTCGTGACGATCGGCGACTTCACCTCGGGCACGGTCCTGCTCACCGTGTTCGGCCTGGTCTCCACCGCGGTGTTCATGGTCCTCGGCTGGAAGGGCGGCGTGTTCTACGGGATGCTCGCCACGCTGGTCCTGGGCGTCCTCACCGGCGTCATCGACTTCAAGTTGGCCGACGGCTTCACCCCGAACCTCGACTCGTTCGGCGCGGCCTTCACCGGCTTCGAGGACGCGTTCACCGTCCACATGATCGCGGTCATCCTGACCATGCTGTTCGTGGACTTCTTCGACACCGCCGGGACGCTGTTCGCCGTCGCCGGGCAGGCCGGGCTCGTCAAGGACGGCAAGCTGCCGCGCGCGGGCCGCGCCCTCGCCACCGACTCGATCGCGACCTCCGCGGGCGCCGTCCTCGGCACCTCGACCACGACCGCGTACATCGAGTCGACCGCGGGCGTCTCCGTCGGCGGCCGCACCGGCCTCACGGCCGTGACGACCGGGTTCTGGTTCATCGTGTCGCTCGTGGCGTTCCCGGTGTTCGGCCTGGTCGCGAACAACCCGGCGGTCACCGCGCCCGCGCTGATCATCGTGGGCGTGCTCATGGCGAAGGCGCTCGGCGAGATCGAGTGGGTGAAGCTGGAGTACGCGATCCCGGCGTTCCTCATCGTCGCCGCGATGCCGCTGACCTACTCGATCTCCAACGGCATCGCCCTGGGCCTGGTGTTCTTCCCGATCATGATGGCCGCCAAGGGCCGCTGGAAGGAAGTCCACCCGATCGCCTGGGTGCTCATGCTCGCCTCGATCGGCTACTTCCTGTTCTTGACGGAATAGCGCAGTCTGACGGAGTAGCGCCTGCACGCAGAAGGGCCCGGGAGGATCTCCTCCCGGGCCCTTTCGCCTTGTGCTGCTAGGCGGCGCGGCGCAGCGCCTCGCTGATCTTCATGCGCGAGCCCGTGTAGAGGACGGACCGCTTGTACAGCTGCGAGCCGAGCGCGAGCGCCCCGGCCGCGGCGAGCGCGAGGAGGACGCCGGAGAGGCCGATCTGCCAGGCCGGGACGTCGGTGATCGCCATGCGGGTGGGCATCGCGATGCCGGAGAACGGCGGGACGATCGACAGGACCTCCGGGAACGTGCTCGTCGGCGCGTTGAGCAGGAAGATCGCGCCGAGGTAGCTGAGCGTCAGCGACATGATGAGCGGGGTCAGGACCGACCCGGACTCCTCCTGGCGCGACACGAGCGAGCCGACGCCGCCGGCGAGCGTGCCGAACAGGGCGAACGCGATGAGCCACCAGCCGATCGTGGAGACCGCCGCGGAGGCGGTGCCCGCGGGCAGGTCGGAGAGCATCCCGGTGGCGGCCGAGACGCCGAGGCCGACCGCGACCATCGCGATCAGGTTGACCAGGGAGATCACGCCGAGGCCGATGACCTTGCCGCCGAGGAGCTGCCACGGCTTGAGGCTGGTCAGGAGGATCTCGACGATGCGGCTGGACTTCTCCTCGACGACGCCCATGGCGATGTACTGCACGGGGGTCATGAGCATCATGAACATGATGATGGAGATGATCAGGCCGGTGAAGTAGTCGAGCGTGCTGCCGACGCCGCCCTCGGACTCCAGGGTCACCCACTCCAGGGGCTTCACGGTGAGCGCGTCGGCGATCTGCTGGTCGCTGAGCCCGGCGTCGGAGAGGTTGGTCTGGACGCTCGCGGCCTGCCAGGCGGCGTCGATCTTCGCCTCGACCTCGTTGCCGACGCCGTCGCGGCTGTAGAGCGAGCCGTCGGCGACGGCCGCGTCCACGGTCTCGTCCTCGACGGCCTTCTCCGCTTCGGCGGCGGTGTCGTACAAGGTGATGTCGAAGCCGCCCATGGCGTCCAGCTGGGCCTGCATTGCGGGGGCGGCGTCCCCGGCGAGGCCGATCTTCTCGTCGTCGGAGCCGCCACCGATGAGGCTCGGGAGTGCGGCGAGGACGCCGACGATGACGACGGTGACGATGAGGCTGACGATGTTGGACTTCGACAGGCCGCGGACGCGGATCTCGCGCCCGGCGACGAGCATGAGCCCGCGCATCCTCGACGGTTCGTTCTGCGTCATCGGGTCACGGCCTCTCGGAAGATCTCGGCGATGGTGGGCTGGTCGTAGGCGAAGCGGGTGACGCGCCCGGCGGCCGCGGCGATGCGCAGGGCCTCCTGGTCGTCGCCGTCCTCGATGAGGTAGTCGTCGCCGTCGCGGGTCACCGTGCCGGTGAACTCGGCGGCGAGGTCGCGGTCGGTCTCGACGCTGATGCGGAGCTGCTTGACCTCCTTGGCCTTCAGCTCCTCGACGGACCCGGACGCGATGATCTTCCCGTTGCCGATGATGACGACGGAGTCGCAGAGCCGCTCGATGAGGTCGAGCTGGTGGCTGGAGAAGATGACGGGCGCCCCGGCGGCGGCGCGGTCGCGCAGCGCGGTGCCCATGACGTCGACCGCGATCGGGTCGAGGCCCGAGAACGGCTCGTCGAGGATGAGCGCCTCGGGGTCGTGGACGAGGGAGACGGCGAGCTGGACGCGCTGCTGGTTGCCCAGCGACAGGTCCTGCACGAAGTCGCCGATGCGCTCGGTGAGGTTGAGCTGCTCCAGCAGCTCGGCGGCGGAGCGCTTCGCCGCGGCCTTCGTCATCCCGTGCAGCTCACCGAAGTAGGCGACCTGCTCACCGGTCTTCATCTTGGGGTAGAGGCCGCGCTCGGAGGGCATGTAGCCGAAGCGGCGGCGCTGCTCGACGCCGAGCCGCGCGCCGTTGTAGACGATCTCGCCGGAGTCGGCGGCGAGCACGCCCATGGCGATGCGCATGGTGGTGGTCTTCCCGGCCCCGTTGGCGCCGACGAATCCGACGACTTCGCCCGGGGCGGCCGACAGCGACACCCCGTCGAGGGCGACGGTCTCGCCGAACCGCTTGTGCAGGTCCTTGATTTCCAACATGACTTCACCCTAGGCGCGGACGCGGGCCGGTTCCTCCTGCTTGAGAGGGATTCCGGCCCGGCCCGCTTCATTCCCGAGAAGTAATCACGTGAGTTTGGGGTTCGGAGCGATCACCGGCCTGCGGAAGACCCGCAGTGTGAACACCCCGACCAGCAGCGCCGTCAGCGCCAGGAGCAGCAGCCCAACCGCGTACGAGCCCGTCGCCTGGTACACCGCGCCCATCACCAGCGGCGGGAAGTACCCGCCGAGGCCGCCCGCGGCCCCCACGATCCCGGTCACGCCGCCGACCCGCGCGGGCTCCACCAATTCGGCGACCAGCGCGAACACCCCGCCGGTGCCCAGTCCCAGGAGCAGCGCCATGAGCACGAAGCACGCGCCCGCGGGCACCTCCAGGGGCGGCTGGAACGACAGGAGCACCGCCATGATCGCCGCCCCGAAGAACGACGTCAGGCAGATCTTCAACGGCCCCACCCGGTCCGAGAGGATGCCGCCCGCCGGGCGTGCGACCACCGCGGCCAGGCTGAACCCGGCCGTGCGCAGGCCGGCGTCGGTCTGCGCCAGGTCGTAGGCCGTCACCAGCATCGTCGGCAGGTACGTCGAGAACGCCACGAAGCCGCCGAACGCCACCGCGTACAGCAGCGACATCTGCCACGTGACCTTCAGCTTCGCGACCGCCCGCAGCCGCGGCAGCGCCGGGTCCGTGTTCGGGCTCCACTGGGGAGCGTCCCGCGCGAACGCCCAGCACACCAGGCCCATCACCGCGAGCGCCGCGCACATGAGCAGGTGCGTCGGCAGCAGCCCCATGCCGTCCACCAGGCGCGGCGTCAGGAACGCCGACAACGCCGTGCCGCCCATGCCCGCGCCGAACACGCCCGTCGCGAAGCCGCGCCGCGCGGGCGGGTACCAGGCGTTCACGAACGGGATGCCGACCGCGAACGACGTGCCCGCCAGGCCCAGCAGGAACCCCGACGCGAGCAGCGCCGCGAACGAGCCGCCCGACAGGCCCACCAGCAGGACCGGCACGATCGACACGAAGCACGCGGCCGTGAGCATCGTCCGGCCGCCGAACCGGTCGGTGAGGATGCCCGCCGGGATGCGCCCCACCGCGCCGACCAGGACCGGGAACGCCACGAGCACCGACGTCTGCGTCGGGTTCAGGTCCAGGTCGTCCGCATAGGTCTTCGACAGCGGCCCGATGAGGTTCCACGCCCAGAACGTCAGCGCGAACGCGGACGTCGCGAGCGCCAGGTTCCTCCCGGCGCCGCGCTGCACGGTGTCGGTGGTGCCCATGGGCGGCCTCCTCGGTCGGACTCCAATGCCGAGGACAGTATGCCGATTAGTCCCCTTTGCGGGGGCTGAAGACCCTAATCTGGCTGCGGACTCCCGCGCTCCCGCGCGGGCCGTGCGACCGAGAGGGAGACCAGCGTGGCGCGAACCGACCGGCCCGCCTCCGCACTGCTGCTGCGCACCGGCGTCCACCTCACCCGCTCCGAGGCCACCGGCGACCTGCGCGCGATCATCAAGGACGGCGGCCGCGAAGGCGACGTGTTCTACCGCGACCGCTGGTCCCACGACAAGGTCGTCCGCTCCACCCACGGCGTCAACTGCACCGGCTCCTGCTCCTGGAACGTGTACGTCAAGGACGGCATCATCACCTGGGAGACCCAGGCGACCGACTACCCGTCCGTGGGCCCCGACCGCCCCGAGTACGAGCCCCGCGGCTGCCCCCGCGGCGCCGCCTTCTCCTGGTACACCTACTCGCCCACCAGGGTCCGCTACCCGTACGGGCGCGGCGTCCTCATCGAGATGTTCCGCGAAGCGAAAGCGCGCCTGGGCGACCCGGTCGCCGCGTGGGCCGAGATCACCACCGACCCCGCCAAGCGCGCCCGCTACCAGTCCGCCCGCGGCAAGGGCGGCCTCGTGCGCATCACCTGGGACGAGGCCGTCGAGATCGCCGCCGCCGCGCACGTCCACACCATCGGCGCCTACGGTCCCGACCGCATCGCCGGGTTCTCCCCGATCCCCGCGATGTCCCAGGTCTCCCACGGCGTCGGCGCCCGCTTCGTGAACCTCCTCGGCGGGTCCATGCTCTCCTTCTACGACTGGTACGCCGACCTGCCCGTCGCCTCCCCGCAGGTCTTCGGCGACCAGACCGACGTCCCCGAGTCCGGCGACTGGTGGGACGCCGCCTACCTGATCCTCTGGGGCTCCAACGTCCCCGTCACCCGCACCCCCGACGCGCACTGGATGGCCGAGGCCCGCTACCGCGGCCAGAAGGTCGTCACCGTCGCCCCCGACTACAACGACGCCGCGAAGTTCGCCGACGAATGGCTCGCCCCCCACCCGGGCACCGACGGCGCCATGGCCATGGCGATGGGCCACGTGATCCTCAAGGAGCACTTCGTCGAGCAGCGCACCGCGGCCTTCGACGCCTACGTGCGCAAGTACACCGACCTGCCGTTCCTCGTGGAGCTGGACGAGCGGGACGGCGGCCTCGTGCCCGGCAAGTTCCTGCGCAGCGCCGCCGCCGACGACCCGTACGCCGAGTGGAAGCCCGTGCTCCTCGACGAGCGCACCGGGGAGCCGGTGGCGCCCAACGGGACCCTCGGGACCCGCTGGAACGACGACGAGCCCGGCAAGTGGAACCTCGACCTCGAAGGCGTCGTCCCCGCACTGACGCTGTTCACCGACGGCGGCGAGTCCGCCGCGATCTCCCTGCCCCGCTTCGACGGCGAAGGCGAGTTGATGGAGCGCGGCGTCCCCGTCCGGCGCATCGGCGGACGCCTCGTCACCACCGTCTTCGACCTGCTCCTGGCCCAGTACGGCGTCCAGCGGCCGGGCCTGCCCGGGCGCTGGCCCGCGGGCTACGAGGACTCGTCCGAGCCGTGCACGCCCGCGTGGGCCGAGTCGGTGACCTCCGTGAAGGCCGACCGGATCGCGCGCATCGCCCGCGAGTTCGCCGCCACCGCAAGGGACTCCGGCGGGCGGGCCATGATCGTGCTCGGCGCGGGCACGAACCAGTGGTTCCACGGCGACACGATGTACCGCTCGTTCCTCACGCTCCTGCTGCTCACCGGCTGCCAGGGGAAGAACGGCGGCGGCTGGGCCCACTACGTCGGACAGGAGAAGTGCCGCACCCAGTCCGGTTGGGCCGCATACGCCTCGGCGATGGACTGGACGCGCCCGGCGCGGTTCATGGCCGCGACGCCGTACTGGTACCTGCACACCGACCAGTGGCGCTACGACACCTACGACGCCGACGCGCTCCTGTCGGCGACGGGCCCGAATCGCCTGGCGGGCACGCACACCGCCGACATGGTCGCGGCCTCCGCGCGCATGGGTTGGATGCCCTCGTACCCCACGTTCGACCGCAACCCGCTCCTGCTCGCGCAGGAGGCCAAGGAGGCGGGCAAGGCGCCCGGCGAGTACATCGCCGACGAGCTCGAATCCGGGGAGCTCCGCTTCGCCGCCGAGGACCCGGACGCGCCCGAGAACTGGCCGCGGGTGCTGACCGTGTGGCGCGCCAACCTGTTCGGGTCCTCCGCGAAGGGCGACGAGTACTTCCTCAAGCACCTCCTCGGCACCCAGAACTCCGTGCAGGGCGCCGAGGCCGGGCCGGACCACCGGCCCGCCGACGTCACGTGGCACGGCCAGGCGCCGCAGGGGAAGCTCGACCTGCTCCTGTCCCTGGACTTCCGCATGACCTCCACGACGCTGCTGTCGGACCTGGTGCTCCCGGCCGCGACCTGGTACGAGAAGCACGACCTGTCCACTACGGACATGCACCCGTACGTGCACGCGTTCTCGCCCGCGATCGACCCGCCCTGGCAGGCGCGCACCGACTTCGAGGCGTTCCACGCCCTCGCCCGCCGTTTCTCCGAGCTCGCCGAGGACCACCTCGGCGTCGCCACCGACCTCGTCGCCGCCCCGCACCAGCACGACACCCCCGGCGAACTCGCCCAGCCCGGCGGCATCGCCCCCGACTGGAAGGCCGAAGGACTGCGGCCGATACCGGGCAAGACCATGCCAGCGATCATCGCCGTCGAGCGCGACTACCCGGCCGTGGCCGCGAAGATGAACGCGCTCGGCTCGCTCGCCGAAGAGAAGGGCCTGCCCGTCAAGGGCGTCTCGTTCACGCCCGACGTCGAGATCGGCTGGCTCGCGGCCAGGAACGGCACCTCCCGGCAGCATCCCGCGATCGGCCGGCCGCTCATCGACACCGACGTCAAGGCCTGCGAGATGATCCTCGCGCTCTCCGGCACCAGCAACGGGCGCCTTGCGGCCCAAGGGTTCGAGCGCCTCGCGGCCCGCACCGGCACCGACTTCGACGAGCTCATCCACGGCGCCGCCGAGCGCCGCGTGGTCTTCTCCGACACCCAGCACGGCCCCACGCCCGTCGGCGCGAGCCCCGAGTGGTCCGGCAAGGAGGCCCACGACCGCCGGTACTCGCCGTTCACGATCAACCTGGAGCACGACAAGCCCTGGCACACCCTCACCGGCCGCATGCACTGCTATGTGGACCACGACTGGATGCACGAGTTCGGCGAGGCCCTGCCCGTCTACCGGCCGCCCCTGAACATGGCCGCGCTCTTCGGCGAACCGGAGATCGGGCCGACGGGGGAGCGGGCCGTCGCCGTCAGGTACCTGACGCCCCACTCGAAGTGGTCCATCCACTCCGAGTACCAGGACAACCTGCTCATGCTCACGCTCTCGCGCGGCGGCCCCAACATCTGGATGAGCCCCGCCGACGCCGAAGCCATCGGCGCCAAGGACAACGACTGGGTCGAGGCCGTCAACCGCAACGGCGTCGTCGCCGCACGGCTCGTCGTCTCGCACCGAATGCCCCAAGGGACCGTCTACATGTACCACGCGCAGGAGCGCGTCGTGGACGTGCCGAAGACCGAGACCACCGGCAAGCGCGGCGGCATCCACAACTCGCTCACCCGCCTCCTCGTCAAACCCACCCACCTCATCGGCGGGTACGCGCAGTTCTCCTACGCGTTCAACTACATCGGCCCCACCGGCAACCAGCGCGACGAAGTCACGGTCGTGCGCAAACGCAGAACCGAGGTGACGTACTGATGGCCCGCATCGGGAAGGTCATGGCCCAGGTCGCCATGGTCATGAACCTCGACAAGTGCATCGGCTGCCACACGTGCTCCGTCACGTGCAAGCAGGCGTGGACGAACCGCTCCGGCGTCGAGTACGTGTGGTTCAACAACGTCGAGACCCGCCCCGGCCAGGGGTACCCGCGCCGCCACGAGGACCAGGAGCGGTGGCAGGGCGGGTGGAAGCGCACGGCCGCAGGGCGTCTCAAGCCGCGCGCGGGCGGGCGGCTGAAGAAGCTCGCCACGATCTTCGCGAACCCGAAGATGCCCGCGATCCAGGACTACTACGAGCCCTGGACGTACGACTACGAGCACCTCGTCACCGCGCCGCTCGGCGACGACATCCCGGGCGCGCGGCCCAGGTCGCTCCTCACCGGCGACCCCATGCAGATCAAGTGGAGCGCGAACTGGGACGACGACCTCGCGGGCGGCGAGGAGCTGGCGTCGAACGACCCGATCGTGCAGAAGATCGGCGACAAGGTCCGCTTCGAGTACGAGCAGTCGTTCATGTTCTACCTGCCGCGCATCTGCGAGCACTGCCTGAACCCGAGCTGCGTCGCGTCGTGCCCGTCGGGCGCGATGTACAAGCGCGCCGAGGACGGCATCGTCCTGGTGGACCAGGACAAGTGCCGCGGCTGGCGCATGTGCGTCACGGGCTGCCCGTACAAGAAGGTGTACTTCAACCACAAGACCGGCAAGGCCGAGAAGTGCACGCTCTGCTACCCGCGCGTCGAGGTCGGCATGCCCACGGTCTGCTCGGAGACGTGCGTGGGGCGGCTGCGGTACCTCGGGGTGATCCTCTACGACGTCGAGCGGGTCGGCAAGGCAGCCGCCGTCAAGGACGAGAAGGACCTCTTCGCGGCGCAGCTGGACGTGTTCCTCGACCCCTCCGACCCGGAGGTGGCCGCCGCGGCGATCCGCGACGGCATCCCGGAGCGGTGGATCGAGTCGGCGCGGCGCTCGCCGGTGTACAAGCTGGCCAAGGAGTTCGGGATCGCGCTGCCGCTGCATCCGGAGTACCGCACGATGCCGATGGTCTGGTACGTGCCGCCGCTGTCGCCCGTCGTGGACGCGCTGAGCGAGACCGGGCACGACGGCGAGGACGCCGGGAACCTGTTCGCGGCCATCGACACCCTGCGCATCCCCGTCGAGTACCTCGCGGAGCTGTTCACCGCGGGCGACCCGGAGCCGGTGAAGGCCGTGCTCGCGAAGCTCGCGGCGATGCGCGCGTACATGCGGCGCATCAACCTCGGGCAGGAGCCCGACGAGTCGATCGCCGAAGCGATCGGCATGAGCGGCACGGACATCGAGGCGATGTACCGGCTGCTCGCCATCGCGAAGTACGACGACCGGTACGTCATCCCGACCGCGTACGGCGTCGACGAGGCCGACCGCGGCGTCATCGACGAGATCGGGTGCAGCCTCGACTTCGAGGGCGGTCCCGGCATGGGCGGGATGGGCGGCGGCGTGCCGTTCGGCGAGGCGTCGGGGCGGCCGCAGCCCGCGTCCGTGGAGAACTTCCACGCCCTGCGCGACCGCCAGACCAGCGACGGGCACTCCGGCCCCGCGCGGCGCCTCAACCTCCTGAACTGGGACGGCAACGGCCGCCCGCCGGGCCTGTTCCCGGAGAAGGACAAGCAGACAGCGGACCAGAACTCCTCGGACGGCAAGTACCTCAAGGGCGGTGAGTCGAAGTGACCGCCGTGATCCGCCAGGCCGCCGCGATGCTCCTGTGCTACCCGGACGCCGGGTTCTTCGAGCGGCTCCCGCTCGTGGAGGCCGCCGCGGCCGAACTGGAACCGGGCGACGCCCGCGAGGCCCTCACCGCGTTCTGCTCCTACGCGAGGGCGCAGACGGAGCTTGACCTGGGCCGCGAGTACGTGCGGACCTTCGACCTGAAGCGCCGCAGGGCGCTCCACCTGACCTACTACACCGACGGCGACACCCGCAGGCGCGGGCACGCGCTCGCCCGCATCAAGGAGATCTATGGCGCCTGCGGCTGGAGACTCGACGCCGCCGAACTGCCCGACCACCTGGCAGTGGTGCTCGAATTCGCCGCCAGAGGGGACGTGGAGGCGGGTGGACGGCTCCTCGCCCGGTTCCAGCCCGGCATCGAGCTGCTGCGCGCCGCCCTCCACGAGGGCGCCAGCCCGTACGCCGCTGTCCTCGACGCCGTGGCCGCAACCCTCCCGCCCCCCGACGAAGCCCGCCGCGAGGCCGCCCGCCTGGCCGCCGCCGGACCTCCAGCCGAGGACGTAGGGCTTGACCCGTACGGCGCCGTGCGCCTCGGCATGCCCGCGAAGATCGGAGCCGCGAGATGAACCCGACCACCGTCGACTACCTGCTGTGGGGCGCACTGCCCTACGTCGTCCTCGCCGTCCTCATCGGAGGGACCATCTGGCGGTACCGGTACGACCGCTTCGGCTGGACCACCCGCTCCTCGCAGCTCTACGAGTCGCGGCTCCTGCGCATCGCCAGCCCTGTGTTCCACTTCGGACTGCTCGTGGTCATCATCGGCCACGTCGTGGGCCTGCTCATCCCCGAGTCCTGGACCGACGCCGTGGGCATCACCAACGACCAGTACCACGTCACCGCACTCTCCTTGGGCGGCATCGCGGGCGTGACCACCCTCGGCGGCATCGCGCTCCTCATCTGGCGCCGCCGCACCACCGGCCCGGTCTTCAGCGCCACCACCGTCAACGACAAGGTCATGTACCTCGTCCTCGTCGCCGCGATCCTCGCCGGGATCGCCACCACCCTCCTCAGCGCCGTCGCGGGCCTCACCGGCGCGCACGAGGCCGACTACCGCGAGACCGTCTCCCCCTGGTTCCGCAGCGTCTTCTACCTCCAGCCCGACGTCGCCGCCATGACCGCCGCCACCGGCGCGTTCAAGCTCCACGCGCTCATCGGCCTCGCCCTGTTCGCGCTCTTCCCGTTCACGCGGCTCGTCCACGCGTTCAGCGCCCCGGTCTGGTACATCTTCCGGCCCTACGTCGTCTACCGCACCCGCGACAAGGAGCCCACCCAGTCCACCCGCCCCATCCGCCGCGGCTGGACGTAGAACGTGCCAAGTTCGGTCCCTGCGCCCCCGCTGGTGGCCCCGCCCCCCACGAGGCGCCGGACGCCACATTAGAGTTCCCCACAGTGGATGAACAGCGTCTATATTCCTGGTTTGTAGCCACCGCCGGGCCGAGCGAGATCCTTGGCCTCCAAGCGGAACGGAGCAGCCATGACCCGCCACCACGGGACCGACGCACCCAGAACCGGCAGCCCGGACACGGACTCCCCGCACACCCGCTCCGAGGACGGCGCCCCGAGCCGCCCCCGCAGCCCCCTCCCCGGCCGCAGCCACGCCGACGACGCCCGCGCGACCAGGGACCGCATCACCGCCTCCCGCCCCTCGAACACCGGCAGCTCCGCCAGGCCCTCGTCCACCCCGTCGACCACCGCGACCCCCGGAACCACCCCCGGATCGACCACGACGCCCCACCACACCCAGCCGTGGCCCGACCCGATGGACCTCCAGGTCGTGGACATCTCCCCGATGAACGCCAACGCGCACCTCAACGAAGCGCACGTCGTCACGTTCGAGGACGGCTCCCAGGGCCTCTACAAGCCCGTGATCGGCGAGGACACCACCACCGTGACCGGCGTGCCCCCCTCCGGCCTCGCCCCGCGTGAAGCCGGCGCCTCCGTCGTGGACCAGCACCTCGGCCTCGGCCTCACCCCCGCCACGACCATGTGGGACGGCCCGAACGGTCCGGGATCGTTGCAGCGCATGGCGATGCCCAACTCACCGAGCAACGACCCCGGCGACTACACCTCGTCCGAACAGCAGCGCATGGCCGTCCTCGACTACGTCATCGGCAACAGCGACAGGCACAACGGCAACTACCTCACCGACCAGAACGGCGGCGTCGTCCCCATCGACCACGGCTACAGCTTCCCCGTCGACCAGGACTCCTTCGACCGCGGCCCGATCCGCGGCATCCGCTCCGACTTCGTCGCCAACGAGTACGGCAACTACATGGACCAGGACATCATCGACGGCCTCAACCGCGTCGACTCCGATCAGCTCGGCGACGACCTCGCGCGACTAGGATTGGAGGAGCCCGCGATCGACGGCGCCCTCAGCCGCCTCGACGAGATCCGCCAGAACGGCGGCATCACCGGCGCCAACTGGCCCGGCCGCATCACCGAGGCCCACCCGCTCTACGTGGCAAGGGAGACGAGACCGTGACCAGCAGCGTTCCCGACAAGGTCGGCTTCTACGCCCTCCAGGCCGACGGCATGCGCAAAGTCGCCGTCTACGACCGCACCGGCGACGGCGTCACCCTCACCGTCCTCGACGACCGCTGGGAGCGCATGGCCCGCGGCTACCTCACCGACGGCATCCTCCTCCAGCGCCTCGGCGCCATGGTCACCCCCGACCACCCCGACCTCTTCATGGAAGCCCTCCTCGAACCCCGAAACATGACCTACTACGACTTCCGCCCCGAATCCTGACCGCCTCCGGACCCGGCTCTCAGACGTCCAACCGCTCCGCGAGCTGGTCCGCGACTCCGGTCAGCATCTCGGTGTACGGCTGTGTATCGGGAGCGGTCCCTGTCCCCTGGTCGCCGACCCGCAGCTCGAAATCGATCGTCAGGTCGCCGGTCTGGAAGGAGCAGAACACCACCATGCCGTCGCCGTCGGGATCCCAGCTCTGCGCGTCTTCACCCACCTGGAAGTAGCGCACCACCGCCGCCCGGTCCCAGCCGTCGGCACTCAACTCCTCGACCTCCGGTTCGACGAGGAGCGACCGGTCGATCTCGCCGTAGTCAGCGCCCTGGAGCGGATAGACGTAGCCGAGATCGCCCCAGATCTGCTCCCGTCCGGCGATGAACTCCTCATTCCCGTTGTCCGGTATGTAATTCCAGACCGCGAATCCGAACTCGGTGTTCGCGGGCGGAGGGACCTCAGCACCGCAGAGCAGCGTGCCGACCTCCGTAGAACCGAGAACCTCGCCGCTTCCAGAGACGGCCTGCACGGCCTCGTCACCGAGCAGCGCCGCCGCGGCGCCGTAGTCGAGATCGCCGCAGACATCGGAGAGCACGGTCCCCTCCGGCGCTTCTCCGTCCTCTGCGCCCGACGGCGTACAGCCGACCGTCACCAGCAGCGCGCCCGTGAGAACGGCCGAATACCGTCGCCATGCAGCAGACATGTGTGGATTCCCCATCAGTCCTCTAGATGTCCAGTCTTCCGCCGACCCCGCCGATGCCCGGGACGATCTTGTTCTGCTCCTCTTCCCGGTACAGGTTGCGGTACTCGTTGAACACCGTCGTCAGAGACTGTCCGAACACCTCCCGGTCTCCCGTCAGGACCTCTTCGACGCTGTCGAACGCGCCGCGGACCTCCTGCTTCAACGTGTCGGGATTCTTGTCGGACATCACCGGATACGTCTGGGCCGCCTGCGACGCGTCGAGTTTCGAGAGACCGTCGGCGATCGTCACCGCAGTCCAGAACGCCTTCCCCACCCCGGTGTCCGTCAGCTTGTTCGCGATGGACTTGATGATCACCATCTCGGCGTCCGAACCCCCGGAGCCGTGTTCGAGCGCGGCCGAGGCGGTCTTGATCACTTCGTCGATGTGCGCCCGGGCGGCGACACTGAGAATCCGCTCGGACTCGGCCCCGTTCGCCAGCGCGAACGCCATGTCCGTGTGGTGCCCGACGGCTTCACCGATGCACTCGCCGTAGTTCTCCCGGGCGGCGTCGCCTGCCGCGTCCTTCCAGTAGTGATCGAACGAGGAGAGCACGTCGTCCGCCCTCGACTCCAGCGCTCCGGTCTCCATCTGCCGCGCGATCGTTCGCAGGTGCTTTGCCAAGTTGGAAAGGGAGTCTTCGCTCTTGGTCAGGATCTGACTGGTCCAGGAGAGGACCTCGTCGATCCAGACGTCGGCCGCATCAGAGCACCATTTGTGGAACTCGGTCGCCTCGTCGGCCGTCAGGCAACTCATGAACCCGAGGATCTCGTGGTAGTTCTCGGCCGTCAACGCCCCGTCTCCATAGATCCCGAACGCATAGTCGGCGTACCGGTAGTACATGTATCGCTTGGTCAGGATTCCTTGCAGGTCCCGCACCGCGCCCCGGATATCCGCGTGGCTCGGCGGATCGAGCTCGATCAGGCTCTCGGGGCTCTCGAACTTGGTCATCGCCGCGCTCCTACCCGTTCGCCTGCTGTTGCTGCTGCTGTTCGGCCCACTCGGTCATCTCATCGCCGTAGCTCTGCTGACCGGCGGTGATGTCGTAGTCCTGTCCGTCGACCGGCGGCGCGAGCTCGCTCTCGTACTCGCCGGCATCGGTCTTCTCGAAATTCGAGGTGTAACTGGATTCGAGGTCTTCTGCACTGACCTCGAAGTCCTGGGCGCTCGCGGCGTCGGCGGCCTCGTAGTCGTCGCAGCATTCGAGGATGGTCATGCCGGCCGCCCGATGGCTGTCGGCGTTCTCCTCCAGCACCGCGTAGAGAAACTTGTGCGCCTCGACCCATGCCTCTGAGAGTGCATTTCCGCTGCTCTGGTTGTCGGGCAACAGTATCGACGCCGCACCGGACCCCGCATCTCCGATCTCGGTAGCGAAGCCGTCGTAGTCGTCCGCCATCGCGGGCAGGACAGTGTCGCCGACCGATCTCAGCTCGTTCACATCGATTTCCGGCATGGGGATCCTTCTTGCGCAGGACAAGCACGAGGCAGCTCATCGGGGATGGGGGCACTGAGCATATGCGCCGAATTATACCGATCGGTGGCAACTCTGTGTGTCCCCTGCGTTGCACTCTCGAACGCGCTGGGACGATTCGGGGACTGCTACCAGGCGCGGGCCGACTAAAATGGGAGTCTCCTTGTCTCCCCCGCAGGAAGAGCCCCTTTCGATGCTCGACGAGGCCATTCGCCGTATCCGTGAGGCCAAGCGCACCAGGCAGCCCGTCCTAGATCTCTCCGACCTCGACCTCACGGAGCTCACTGAGGAGATCTGCGAACTCACCTGGCTCACCAAGCTCAACCTGACGGACAACCGCATCACCACCCTGCCCGAGTCGATCGGCGACCTTGGCGCGCTCGCCGAACTCAACCTGTTCGACAACCGGTTGACCGAACTGCCGGAATCCTTTGGGCGCTTGCGGGCGCTCACCTCGCTCGATCTCGACAAGAACCGGTTGAGTCGAATCCCGGATTCGATAGGCGACCTGACCGCGCTGACCAGGTTGGAGCTTGCCCGAAACGACATTGAGGAGATCCCCGCGACGATCGGCAGACTCACGGCGCTCACCAAGCTCAATCTCGACGGCAACGATCTGCGGTCAGTGCCGGAGTCGATCGGGAACCTCACCCGCCTGACCTCGCTGACCCTGAGCAAGAACGACCTCAAGGCACTCCCGGAGTCGCTCGGAGACCTCACGGGCCTCACCGAGCTGACGCTGGACGCCAACCGGTTGACCTCGCTGCCCGAGTCGATCGGGAACCTCACAGGGCTCACGAACCTGAACCTTGAGGACAACCGCCTCACCCGGCTCCCCGACACCATTCTGAACCTCACCGGGCTCACGCACCTGAACCTGGACGACAACCGCCTCGCCGCACTGCCCGACGGGATCGGACTGTTGACCAACCTCATCAACCTCGCCTGTCGCGACAACGAACTGCGATCCCTACCCGAATCCATCGGCGACCTCACCGCGCTCGAACGCCTGAGCTTCTGGGACAACGACATCGAGGCGCTTCCGGAATCCATCGGTAACCTTGCCAACCTCACCGAGTTCGACCCGAGCATGAACCGACTGGCCTCGCTGCCCGAGTCGATCGGCAACCTCACTCGCCTCACTCAACTCGACCTCATCTACAACAGGCTGACCTCACTGCCCGAAACCATCGGCAACCTCGCCTTCCTCCTCCGGCTCCACCTCACCCGCAACCGACTCGTCTCACTGCCGGACGCCCTCGGCGGCCTCACCGCGCTGACGACGCTCAACCTCGGCGGGAACCTGCTAACGGCTCTCCCCGACTCCATCGGGAACCTGACCAAGCTCACGACCCTCGACCTCAGTGACAACGAGCTGCAAGCTCTCCCCGAGCAGATCGCTGAGCTTCCCGACCTGGAGCGGTTCTCCGCATCGGACAACCTGCTTCCCCCGGAGATGGCCGCCGCCGAAGCGAGCGGTGGAGATGGGCTCATGACCTTCTTGAAGGAGGTCGCAGCCAACGGTGTTGCGGTCCGGGAAGCGAAGCTCGTGCTCGTCGGGGAAGGCGCGGTCGGCAAGAGCACCTTGCTCTCCGCGATGCTGGGGGAGCCGTTCGAGGCCGACCGCTCCTCCACACATGGCATCGAGGTCAGGTCGTTGACACTCTCGCAGGGGACCGCCGACGAGTGCGTGCTGAACACCTGGGACTTCGGCGGCCAGGAGACCTACCGCCCGACGCATCAGCTGTTCTTCACTGCTCCTGCCGTCTACCTTGTCGTCTGGAAGCCCCGGCACGGGCCGCGGCAGGACAACGTCGAAGAGTGGATCGAGCTGATCCGCCGCCGCGCCGGCGATGATGTCCGAGTGCATGTCGTTGCGACCCACGGGGGACCGAAGGACCGCTTCGCGCACATCGATGAGAACCGACTTCGGCAGGTCCACGGGGACGTGATCGTGGGTTTCCACCACGTCGACAGCAGTACAGGTACCGGAATCGAGGACCTGAAGGCCGCCGTGCAGCGCACCGCCTCCGGACTCCCGTACTTCTCCCGGAAGCTGCCCGCGAGCTGGCGCCGCCTCCAGGACGATCTGCACCAGGTTCCAGAGCCGTACCTGGAGTACCGGGACTACCTCGCCCGCGCCGCCGAGCATGGCCTCACCGAGGCATCGGCGAAGACCCTCGCGACCGTGGCCACGGACCTCGGCCACTGGTGCTACTACCCGGACATTCCAGGTCTCGATCAGCTCGTGGTCCTCAAGGGCGACTGGCTCAGCACGGCGGTCAGTCTCGTGCTCGACGACGCGCGGACCGTCCTGGACCACGGCCTTGTGGAGCACGCCCGCCTCAAGGAAATCTGGAACGACCCGACCAACCCGCCTCACCTGCGTTATCCCGAGAAGGTCCACCGGGTCCTGTTGCGCCTCATGGAGGAGTACGAGATCTCGTACCGTGTTGGCGGAGGTGGCCATGGCGGCCGAGCGCCGACGAGCCTCATCGCGCAACTGGTCGACCCCAGCACGCCTTCACTGGAGGCTTGGCGCGATTACGGGGGTGATCTCGCCGTCCAGACCAGGATCTGCAAGTTCAGCGACGCCTCGGACAACTTCCACATCCCCGAAGGTCTGATCTACCGGCTCATCGTGCGGCTGCACTCTCTTTCGTTGGGGCGCGAACGATACGAGGAGAGCCTCCACTGGACCGGTGGCCTGGTAATCGACCACGGCCTCCACGGCCGGGCGCTGATCAAGCTCGACCGGAACCGGTTGATGGTCTCGGTCAAGGCGGTGGTCCCGGATTACCTCCTCACCTTGGTCATTGAGGAGATCAAGAGCCACGTCGCCGAGTTCTGGCAGGGCGTGAAGGTCCGTACCTTCGTCTCCTGCGGGGGCAACTGCAATGACCCTGATGGCGGGCAGGCAGGCCAGTGGGAGATGGAACGACTCTTCAACCGCCGACTCAAGGGCAAGCGTGAAATCACCTGCGGCTCTTGCGATGAGGATGTCGCTATCCAGGACTTGCTGAGTGGCGTGGTTGCGCCGATCGACTCCGATGAGCGTTTCGAAACGGCCGTCGAGAATCTGCTCAGACCCGGGTTCGCGGCGCAGATCGGCAGGCGACACATCACCAATGCGGAGACGTGCCTCCAGGACATCCTCCAGGCATTCGAGAGCGAAGCCGCAGACGGCCCCCGCCTTCTCACTCTCTCTGCCATCGACAAGTTCAGGCCCGACGGCCCGGGAGAGATAGTCGTGAGCTGCCGGGTGAACTTCTGGTGTGAGTACTCGCGCCAGCCGACGAAGTCGGACGGCACCAGAATCACGAGCCACATCGTTCGCATCCCGGAGGCGTGGCTCGACGGTGCGGGGCCCTGGTGCAATGCAACGGCGATTGCGCTCGCGATCGTCCTCCCGAACAATACGACCGAGTCGGGATCGACCCCCGTCCAGCATGTTCTCGTCGAATCCCTGCCGGCTCGGACCTCCTGGACCCGACCGGGTTCCTGGAGTGCGGAGCAGGCGCGAACCCAGCTCCGCGACCTCCACAACCTCGTCCGCGAACAGGACCCCACCTTCGGCGGACTTGTTCGCGTCCGTCACCGCGGCCGGTACATGTGGGTCCATCCTCGCTACGAGGCCCAGTTCAATCCCGGCCTCCCCGACATGGGCGACGCTGATCGGGTCTGAGCCGCCTCTCGTTCACTCGAAGTTCACCCAGGGCGCAACGGTGGTCCGATGCTGCGCGTGTCGGAATCATGACCCCTTCCCGAATGGACAGACAGCGCCGTCTTCTCCGTGTCGCGGCGGCCGTGCTCGCGGTCGGTCTCGTGCTGATCGCGGTGCCCGCGCAGGCGCAGGATGCGGCCGCGACCGCGTACACCATTGAGGTCCAGGACGTGAGCGGGCTCGAACCGGGCGGGTCCGCGCCCGCCACGTTCAGTTTCGTCAACACCGGCACCGAAGCGCCCGAGCACGGACTGCTCGTCCAGTTCGTCTCCGAACGGGTGGTCACCACCGGCGAGTACACCAACGTGAGCCTCGCGATCGACTTCCTCATCGCGGACGACGCCGTCTCGAACGACGGCGCAACCGGCGGCTCCCTCGCCGCGATCGGCCTCGCCGGAGCCGGGACGCTCGCCGCCGGAGCGCTGCTCCTCGCCTTCCTTCGCCGCCGCACGCTCAGGAACCTGTAGGAGGCCCTCCCGCCGTCACCCGTTCGGGGTGAGAATGGGAGGCGGACCAACCGCCTACGGGAGCCGGAGCCGCAACATGAGTGCACCGTTCGTCATCGTCGGAGGCGGCCTCGCCGCCTCCAAGGCCGCGCAGACCCTCCGCGACGAGGGGTACGAAGGCGACCTGGTCGTCGTGACCGGGGAGCCGCACCGGCCCTACGAGAGGCCGCCGCTGTCCAAGGACTACCTGCGCGGGGAGGCCGGGCGCGGCGCCCTGTTCACCGTGGACGAGGACTGGTACCGGCAGAACGCCGACCTGCGCGTCGGCACGCCCGCGACCGGGCTCGACACCGCCGCGCACCGGGTCGCGCTCGCGGACGGGAGCGGCCTCGACTACGCCAAGCTGATCCTCGCCACCGGGTCGAGCCCCCGGGCCCTGCCCGTAGCGGGCGCGGACCTGCGGGGCGTGCACCTGCTGCGCACCGTCGAGGACGCCGACCTCCTTGCGGCCGAACTGAAGAGCGGAGAAGGACGCGTCGTCATCGTCGGCGACGGCTGGATCGGCATGGAGGTCGCCGCGTCGGCGCGGCAGCTGGGCCGCGACGTGACCCTGTTCGGCATGGGCGCGCAGCCCCTCGAACGCGTCCTCGGCCCCGAGATGGGCCTCGTGTTCGCGCAGCTCCACCTCGACAAGGGCGTGGACCTCCACCGCCGCACTGAGATCGCGAAGATCCTCGGCGAGGACGGCCGCGCCGTCGGCGTCGAGACCACCGAAGGCGAGCGCGTCGACGCGGACCTGGTGCTCGTCGCGGTCGGCGTCGTCCCCAACGCCGGGCTCGCCGCCGCCGCGGGCCTCGAACAGCGCGAGCGCGCGCTCGGCGGCGGCCTCGCCGTGGACGCCACCCTCCGCACCAGCGCCGAGGACGTCTGGGCCGCAGGCGATGTCGCCAGCGCCCCCTACCCGCACTACGGCCGCCCGATCCGCGTGGAGCACTGGCAGACCGCGATCGACACCGGCGAGCACGCCGCGAAGGCCGCGCTCGGGTCCGACGCGGCCTTCGACAAGCTCCCGTACTTCTTCACCGACCAGTACGACCTGGGCATGGAGTACCTCGGGTTCGTCGCCGGGCCGGACGCCTACGACGCGGTCGTCGTCTCGGGATCGCTTGAGTCCCTTGAGTTCGTGGCGTTCTGGACGAAGGGCGGGCGCGTCCTCGCCGGGATGGCCGTCAACACGTGGGACCGCGTCGGCGAGATCGAGGCGCTGATCCGGGCCGAGGAGCCGCCCGGGGAGGACGCGCTCCGGTCATTCCGGTGATTTGACCAGGAACGGCCGCAGCAGGTCCGGCACGGCCTCGGCGGCGAAGTCGAGGATCTCGTGCTCGTCGGCGTCGATCACCGCGTAGTGGCCCTTCCCGGCCGCGGTGGTCGCGTCGAGCGTCATCAAGCCCATGCGCCGCTGGAACACCGACTGCGTGATCCGCCAGCCGATGATGCCCGACCGGTCCAAGTGGACGGTGGCCCGACGGGTGCTCCCGCGCCGCGACACCAGGTGCCGCGGCGTGAGCGCATGCCCCAGGGACGCATAGGAGTCGAAGGCGGTCCACGCCGCGAACGCCGCGCTCAGCACCGCCGCCAGGACGATCGCCGCGCTCAGCAGCGCCGGGAGCGACCACAGCAGGTGCGGCACCGTCGCGGCGGCCGCGAGGACGACGACTGCGACTGCGGCCCAGCGGAGGCGCCGCGTCCGTGCCGTCCGCGGGTGCGCCGTCAGGTCGCTGTCCACCGGCCCAATCACCGCCTCCGCGACATCGGTGACGGTGGGGAGCGGCGCGGCCGGGACGAGCGTCGACAGGTCCGAGCCCTCCTGGTCGGTCTTGAGACCGATCGCGACCACGTCGAGACGACCCGCGCCCGCGGAGCGCACGCCGAGCGGCTCCACGATCTCCACGCCGCGGATGCGCTCCTCCTCCAGGCTGAGCGAGCGCGAGACGAGCAGGCCGCGGCGCACCCGGAGCGTGCCGCCGGGCTCCCGGTCGAGCCGGTGACCCCACCACGCCTCACCTTGCAGCGCAAGGCTGGCGATGGCGCCGAGGATCAGCAGGCCGACCAGGCCCAGCCCGAGGACCGCCCACGGCCCGTACTCGTCCACCAGACCGCCCACGATCTCGACGGGCAGGCCGCCCTTGCCGAACCAGTCGGCGATCTGGAACGTGCCGCCGACCGCCGCGCCCGCGAGCATCGGCGTCAGGAACGACAGGGGCGCGTACTTCAGCCACCCCGGCTCCCACGTGGCGAGCCGCTGCTCGCCGTCCTCGCCGACCTCGACCTCGCTGCGCCGCAGCAGGACCGCGCGAAGCCGCTCGGCCTCGGCGCGGCCCACCGAGTCGAGCGTGAGCGTCTGCTCGTTCGCCGAACCGGACCCGCCGCCGGTCTCGCCGGTGCCGACCTTGACCTTCGCGAGGCCGAAGGCGCGTTCGAGCGGGTTCGCGGTGAGGTCCACCGAGCGGATGCGCTCGCGCATGAGCGAGCGCCGGGTCTTGAACAGGACGCCGGTGTGCATCTCCACGCGCGCGTCCGTGACGCGATACCTGGTGACCCGCAGGCGGATCGCCTCGTACCCGACGACCGCCCCGATGACCAGCGCCGCACCGGGGACGACGAACGCGAGCGCGATGAGCAGTCCGGGGCCGGAGCCGATCCCGATCGCGACCGGCACGCCCGCGGCGACCATCACGCCGATCATGTACAGCGCGGTGACCTTGAGGCCGTCGCGGTGGAGCCGCCGCCACGGCTCGTTCCCCTCGGCGTGCTCGATGCCGATCACGTCGCGTCCCCGGGGGTCGCGTCGGTCAGCTCGGTGAGGCGCTCGGCCAGCGCGGACGCCTCGTCCTGGTCGAGCCCTTCGAGTTTCACCGCGCCCGCCGACGACGCGGTCGTGACGACCACCGTGGACAGTCCGAAGGAGCGCTGCACCGGTCCCTGCGTGGTGTCGACGGTCTGGATGCGCGACATGGGCGCGACGCGCCAGGTCCGCCAGAAGTACCCGGTGAGCGTGTACACGGCGGTGTCGGTGACCTCCCAGCGGTGCACGCGGTGCCACCACGCGGGCAGCGTGAACGCGGCGGCGAGGCCGAGGACGAGGATCGCCGCGGCGGGCAAGAGGAGCCAGGTCCGGGCCGGGGCGATGAGGAGGCCGAGGACGACGAGCGGCACGACGGGCACCGCGGTCGTGATGAGCCACTGCACGCGCCACCAGGGCACGGTGCGCGGGTCGAAGCGGTGCTGGGGCGGGCGGAGGGCGGTGCGTGGAGCGGTCATGCCCGAATAGTAGGAAATGACCGCGCCCGTCGCTTCCGACTTGCGGCGGATTTCCGGGGGCGGCGTGTCATACCGAGGTATCGGGTGCGGGACCGCCGTGCGGACGGCGGCCCCGCGGAAGCCTTGCGGGCCTTGCTATCCGATGGACGCCGCGTCGATCGCGGCGAGCTCGTCGGCGGTGAACGCCAGGTTCGCGGTCGCGGCGACGTTGTCCTCCAGCTGCTTGACGGAGCTGGCGCCGATGATGACGCTGGTCATGCGCTCGTCGCGCAGGGCCCACGCGAGCGCGGTCTGCGCGAGCGACTGGCCGCGGGCCGAGGCGATCTCGTTGAGGGCCTTCACCTTCGCCATGGTGGCGTCGTCGAGGCGGTCCTCGTTGAGGAAGTGGCTGGTGGCGACGCGGGAGTCCGCGGGGATGCCCTTGAGGTACCGGTCGGTGAGCACGCCCTGCTCCAGCGGGCTGAAGACGATGCAGCCCGCGCCGGCCTCTTCGAGCGCGTCCAGGAGGTGGTCCTCCTCGATGCGGCGGTCGAACATCGAGTAGCGCGGCTGGTCGATGAGCAGCGGCGTGCCGAGGTCCCGCAGGATCGCGGACGCGGCCTTGACCTGCTCGGACGTGTAGTTGGAGACGCCCACGTAGAGGGCTTTGCCGGAGCGCACGATCGCGTCGAGCGCGCCCATGGTCTCCTCCAGGGGCGTGTCCGGGTCGGGCCGGTGGTGGTAGAACACGTCCACGTAGTCGAGGCCGAGGCGCTTGAGCGACTGGTCGGCGGAGGCGATGAGGCTCTTGCGCGAGCCCCATTCGCCGTACGGGCCGGGCCACATGTAGTACCCGGCCTTGGAGGAGATCACGATCTCGTCCCGGTACGCCTTGAGGTCGTCGGCGAGGAGGCGCCCGAAGTTCTCCTCGGCGCTGCCGCCGGGCGGCCCGTAGTTGTTGGCGAGGTCGAAGTGGGTCACGCCGAGGTCGAAGGCGCGCCGCACGATCGCCCGCTGCGTGTCGAGGGGCCGGGTGTGGCCGAAGTTGTGCCACAGGCCGAGCGAGATCGCGGGCAGCTTGAGGCCGCTGCGCCCGGAGCGGCGGTAGGGCATGGACTCGTAGCGGTCGTCCGCGGGAAGGTAGGTCACCCGTGCACCCTATCCGGTTCGGCAAGCGTTGTCTCGGATCGATTCCCCGGGCGGGCCCGGGGTGGACCGGCTACGCGTGCGGGTCGAACTTGTAGCCGAGGCCGCGCACCGTCACCAGGTGGCGCGGCTTGCCCGGCTCGGGCTCGATCTTGGAGCGCAGGCGCTTGACGTGCACGTCGAGGGTCTTGGTGTCGCCCACGTAGTTCGCGCCCCAGACGCGGTCGATGAGCTGGCCGCGGGTGAGCACGCGCCCGGCGTTGCGCAGCAGCATCTCCAGGAGCTCGAACTCCTTGAGGGGGAGCTGCACGTCGGCGCCGCCCACGGTGACCGTGTGCCGGTCGACGTCCATGCGCACCGGCCCGGCCTCCAGGACCGTGACGATCGGGTCGTCGGGCTCGGCGGAGCGGCGCAGCACGGCCCGGATGCGGGCGACCAGCTCGCGCGAGGAGTACGGCTTGGTGATGTAGTCGTCGGCGCCCAGTTCCAGGCCCACCACCTTGTCGACCTCGGAGTCGCGGGCGGTGACCATGATGATCGGGACGTTCGAGTTCGCCCGCAGCTCCCGGCAGACCTCCGTGCCGGACTTCTCCGGCAGCATCAGGTCGAGCAGGACCACGTCGGCGCCGGCGCGCTCGTACTCCTTGATGGCGGCGTCGCCGTCGGCGGCGACGGCCACCTCGAAGCCCTCCTTGCGGAGCATGTAGGAGAGGGCATCGGAGAACGATTCCTCGTCTTCAACTACGAGCACGCGGGTCACGAGTGAACCTTCCTAACGGGCGGCTTGCTGGCTTGTTCCGATTTCAGCCGAGTCCGGTGCCGTGGCGTCGGACGGAAGGGAACGAGCAGGCAACATCAAGGTAAACACTGATCCGGCATCGGGCATACTGGACACTTCTACCCTACCCCCGTGATTGACGGCCACATGTTTGACGATCGCCAGGCCGAGGCCGGTGCCGCCGGTCTGGCGCGACCGCGCCGCGTCCACCCGGTAGAACCGCTCGAAGATCCGGTCCAGCTCCTCCGCGGGGATGCCGATCCCCTGGTCGCGCACGCTGATGCACACCATCTTGACACCGGCCAGATGACCGGTCGGGGACGTCACCGACGTCTCCACCTCCACGGCCGTGTTCTCGGGTGAATAGGAGATGGCGTTGCCCACGAGGTTCTTCACGGCGGTGACGAGCTGCGCCTCGTTCCCGAGCACCTCCATGTCCTCGACGCCGATGAGCCGGAGCTCGATCCCCTTCTCCTCGGCCGCTATCCGCGTCTGGTCGAACGCCTCCATCACGATCCGGTCGACCTCGACCGGCTCGGGGTCCGGCAGCTTCTCCGCGCCCTGGAGTCGCGACAGCTCCAGCAGGTCGCTGACCAGGTGGTTCATGCGCTTGGACTCGGAGCGGATGCGGTCGGCGAAGCGCGCCGCCGCGTCGGGGTCCTCCGCGGCGTCCTTGAGCGCCTCGGACAGGATCTGCATGGCTCCCACCGGGGTCTTCAGCTCGTGGCTGATGTTCGCCACGAAGTCGCGGCGGACCCGCTCGACCCGGTGCAGCTCGGAGATGTCCTGGAACTCGGCGACCGAGACGCCGTCGGGCAGCGGCGTGATGCGCACGCTCACAGCGCTCGGCTCGCCCATGACCTGCTTGGGGACCTCGATCTCCGCGTCCCGGTAGCGTCCCGAGCGCCGCGCCTGCGCGAGCAGCGCCCGCAGCGTCAGGGACACGATCTCGTGGTCGTCCACCAGGCCCAAGTCCCGGGCCGCGCGGTTGGTGTACAGGACGCGGTTGTGGTCGTCGACCAGGCAGACCCCGGTGCGCAGCAGGCCGACTGCGGCCTCCCACGGGCGGGTGTCGGGGACGGGCGCGGTGCGCGCCTCGGGGTGGGGCGCACCCCGGTGCCGGAACTTCATGAGGGCGGTCGCGGCGGCGCCGAAAGCGGCACCGGCGGCGAGACCGGTCAGGACGCGCCCGACGCCTCTCCCGAGGCTCTTGGGCTGCGGTTCGTTGTGGGCCACGAGCCCAGATTAAGCAGGAAACGGCCCGGCGTCGAGCACCGGGCCGTTATCTAAGTCACGCGTTGTTCACCCAACGCGCTGATGTCCGTTTATTTCTTGCCCTGCGCGGCCACCGCGGCGGCCGCTTCGGCGGCGGCCTCCGGGTCGAGGTACTGGCCCCCGGCCACCACGGGCTTCAGGGTCTCCTCGTCCAGCTCGTACTTGAGCGGCATCCCGGTGGGGATGTTCAGGCCCACGATCTCCTCGTCGGAGACGCCGTCGAGGTGCTTCACCAGCGCGCGCAGCGAGTTGCCGTGCGCCGCCACGAGAACGGTCCTGCCCGCGCGCAGGTCGGGGACGATCCCGTCGTACCAGTAGGGGAGCATCCGCTCCAGGACGTCCTTGAGGCACTCGGTGCCGGGGCGGACCTCGGGGGCGAGGTCGGCGTAGCGGGCGTCGCCGTCCTGCGCGAACTCGGAGCCCGGCTCGATCACGGGCGGCGGCACGTCGTACGAGCGGCGCCACGTCATGAACTGCTCCTCGCCGAACTCGGCGAGCGTCTCGGCCTTGTTCTTGCCCTGGAGCGCGCCGTAGTGGCGCTCGTTGAGCCGCCACGACCGCTTGACCGGGATCCACGAGCGCCCGGCCTCGGCCAGCGCCAGCTCGGAGGTGTTGATGGCGCGGCGCAGCAGCGAGGTGTGCAGCACGTCCGGGAGCAGGTCGGCCTCGGCGAGCAGCCGCCCGCCGCGCCGCGCCTCGTCCTCGCCCGACGCCGACAGCTTGACGTCGACCCAGCCGGTGAACAGGTTCTTGGCGTTCCATTCGCTTTCGCCGTGGCGAAGCAGCACGAGCGTGTAAGTCATGCCCTCTATCCTGCCGCGTCCCGCCCGCCCCGGCCCCCCGTCCGCCGCGAAGGTGTGGCGGCCGTCGCCCCCTCGCGTTCCGCCTGGTGGGATCAGTCCTCAGGTCTGAGGTGCTCGAAGGCTTCGAGGTTTCTCGTGGACTCGCCGCGGGCGAGGCGCCAGCGCCATTCCTCCTGGATGGAGGATTTGAAGCCGAGTTCGAGGATGGTGTTGAAGGTGTCGTCGGCGGCTTCGAGGACCTGGCCGAGGACGCGGTCCAACTCGTCGGTGGTGATCGCCGCGAAGGGGAGGCGGCCGACGAGGTGGATGTCGTCGTTGGCGTCGGTGGCGAAGGCGACGGCGTAGAGCTTGCCGTTGCGGCGCAGGAGCTCCGCCCAGACGGCTTCGCGGTTCTCCTCGGGGCGGCGGGCGACGAAGGCTTCGACGCGCAGGGCGTGGTCCTCGATGACGAGGCCGCACTCGGTGGTGAGCTTGCGCCGCCCGAGGAGGGTGACGACCGCCGAGCGCGGGGTGTCCAGGCGGTAGTCGGCGCCGGTCCCGTCGAGGGCGGCCTTGAGTCGCTCGATCACCGGTTCAGCGTAATCGCCTGGGAGCGGCGCAGGACGGTGCGCCGGTAGGCGGCCCCGAGCCCTTCGGCGGTGGCCTGCCACGAGAACAGCGCGGCATGGGCGCGGGTCCCGGCGGCGAGGCGTTCGCGCAGCGCGCCGTCGCCCATGAGCCGCCCGAGGGCCGCGGCCCAGTCGTCGGCGCGGTGGGAGTCCACGAGCATCCCGGAGGTCCCGTCGGCGACGGCCGTGGTCAGGCCGCCGACTTTCGCGGCGAGCACGGGCGTGCCGGTGGCCTGCGCTTCGAGCGCGACGAGCCCGAACGACTCGTTGTAGCTGGGGACGGCGACGGCGTCGGCGGCCCGGTAGACCTGCGCGAGCGCCTCGCCCGAGCGCGGGGTGCGCCACTGGACGCGGTCGCCCAGGCCCAGCTCCCCGGCGAGTTTCGGCAGCCAGTACAGGTCGGTGTTGGACGGCCCGCCGACGAACACGGGGACGATCCGCTCGGCCAGGCCCGGGTCGGTCTCGCGCAGCCGCGCGAGCCCCCGCAGCAGCACGTCAGGTGCCTTGGCGGGCTGGATGCGGCCGACGAACGCGACGACGAGGGCGTCCTGGGGGAGCCCGAGCGCGGCGCGCGCGGCGTACCGGTCGCCGGGCCGGAACACCCCGAGGTCCACGCCGGGGTGCACGACCTCGACGCGGCGGGCGTCGGCCGCGTAGTACCGGTGCAGCTCGTCCGCCTCGGCGGCGGTGTTGGCGATGAGCAGGTCCGCTTCGGTCGTGAGCTGCTCCTCGCCGCACACGCGCCCGATCGGCTCGGGCTTGTCGCCCTCCGCGAGCTGCGCGTTCTTCACCTTGGCGAGGGTGTGGAAGGTCTGCACGAGCGGGACGTTCCACCGCTCGGAGGCCACCCACGCGGCCTGGCCGCTGAGCCAGTAGTGGGCGTGGATGAGGTCGTAGTGGCCGGGCCGGTTGTGCGCCTCGGCGCGCAGGAGGCCGCCGGTGAAGGCGCACAGCTGCGTGGGCAGGTCGTTCTTGGAGAGGCCCTCGAAGGGCCCGGCGGGGAGGTGGTGGACGAGGACGCCGGGGGCGGCCTCGACGGTGGGGGGCTCCTCGGAGGAGGTGGCGCGGGTGAAGATCTCGACCTCGACGCCGGAGCGCGCGAGTTCGCGGGCGGTGTTGAGGACGTACACGTTCATGCCGCCGGCGTCGCCGGTGCCGGGCTGCGCGAGCGGGGAGGTGTGGACCGAGACCATCGCCACGCGGTGGACGGCCTGCTTTCGGCATCGGGCCCGGAACGCCGGTGTGCGCCGTTGATTCACGTGTGATTCCTCTCCCGCGGTTGCCATCCCCTAGAGCAACGCGCAAAACCCTCGCCATCCTTCCGCCTCCGGGCGTCCTGGCACAACCGCCGCACGCGCGGGAGTGACCAACTCCGCATTCCCGCAAGACGGGAGGCGACATGGAGCTTTCGTTCCGTTTCGTGGCCGAATGGTGACACTCGGTCGGGGGAAGCCGGAATTTCTCTCGCGACACGACCGGGAATGAGCCTCAAATCCGGGCAAGTCGTCCATGATGGGGTGACTTGTCATCACGAGGGGGGAGACAACACCATGAGCACTGCCACCGTGCCGGCCGCGAGGCAGCCCACGATGTCACCGGTGTCCAAGTTCGGCCAGACGCACTCGCTTCGCCGCCTGCCCGTCCAGGAGCGCTCGGCCGCCCGCGTGCGCCGGATGCTCGACGCCGCCGCCGACCTGATCGAGGAGGTCGGGTACGACCGGCTCTCGACCACCGCCATCGCGCAGCGGGCCGACGTCGCGATCGGCTCGGTCTACCAGTTCTTCGGCGACAAGCGCTCGCTCGCCGAGGCGCTCTCGCAGCGGTACATCGACCTGTACTTCGAGCGCCTGACCGCCCGCTTCGACGCCGAGCCCCCCGCCGACTGGCGGGCCGGGGTCGAGGCCGCCATCGGCGAGTACGTCCACATGTACCGCACGGCGCCGGGCTTCCGCGTCCTCCACCTGGCCGACGCGATCGACCCGGGCCGGGCCGACGCGGTCACCACCGGCGGCGACGTGATCGCCGACCAGATCCTCGCCGGGCTCGCCCAGCGCTTCGGCATCGGCGGCGACGACGAGCTCGGCAAGACCGTGACCGTGGCCGTCGAGACCGGGCAGGCCCTGGTCCGCCTGGCGTTCCGCCGCGACCCCGAGGGCTGCACGGCGTCGATCGCCGAGGCCAACGGCGTGGTCTGCGACTACCTCGCCCGCCGCCTTCCGTAAGAGGACGTCCCAGGCCACTCTCAACACCGCGCCGGGACGTAGGGCCGCATCGGGCCGACTAGTCTCGTAGTCGACCCGGTGCGGTCTTCTGACTTTCGAGGAGCAGCATGGCGAACACCCTTGCCGACATCCAGACGGTGCTGCGGATCAGGCCCTTCCGGCGGCTGTGGACCGTGCTCGGCCTGGCCTCCTTCGGCGACTGGCTCGCGATCTTCGCCACCGCGGGGTTCGCGCAGTCCCTGTTCGACGACCCCGCGGCGAAGGGCGCCGCGTTCTCGGCGACGATCGTGCTGCGGCTCCTGCCGTCGCTGGTCCTCGGGCCCGTCGCGGGCGTGTTCGCCGACCGGTTCGACCGGCGCAAGACCATGGCCGCGTGCGACACCGCCCGGTTCCTGCTCATCGCCTCGGTCCCCACGGTCTACCTCATCACCGACAACACGGCGTTCACCGTCGTGTGGCTCGCGATTGCGCAGCTGTGCATCGAGGGCGCGGTCCTCATCTGGTCGCCCGCGAAGGAGGCCGCGGTCCCGAACCTCCTCCCGCCGGAGAAGTACGAGGCCGCGAACCAGCTCAGCCTCGCCACCACGTACGGCATCGCCCCGCCGCTGGCGTTCGCGGTCCTCGCGATCCTCGAACGCGGCTCGAACGTGTGGTCCAACCTCGGCTCCTGGGCCGAGCCGATGGTCATCGCCCTGTACCTGACGGCGGCCATGTTCGCGATCCTCGCCGTCACCGTCTACTTCTTCATCCCGCAGATCTCCGGCCGCTACGGCCTGACCGCCGCGAAGGCCACCAGCGTCTGGTACGACCTCGTCGAGGGCTGGTCCTACCTGCGCACGAACGAGCGCGTGCGCGGCCTGATCCTCGGGATGCTCGGCGCGTTCTCCGGCGCGGGCATCCTCATCGGCGTCGGCACCGTCTACGCGGCCACGCTCGGCGCCGGGGACGCCGCGTTCTACACCCTCGCCGTGTTCCTGTTCCTCGGCCTCGGCGCCGGGATCGCCTTCGGCCCCAAGCTCATCGGCGAGCTCTCGCGCCTGCGCTGGTTCGGCATGAGCATCGTCCTCGCCGGGGCCGGGCTCGCCATCGACGCGGTCGCCCCGCACATGGTCTTCTCCGTCATCGGCTCCGTGGTCATCGGCCTCGGCGCAGGGATGGCGTTCCTCGCGGGCATCACGCTGCTCCAGCGCTCCACCGAGGACGAGATCCGCGGCCGCATGTTCGCGTTCATCGCCGTCTCCGCGCGCGTCATCCTCATGCTCGCCATGACGATCTCCGCGCCGCTCGCGGGCTGGCAGGCCGCCAGGCAGCTGAACCTCGGGTTCACCGAGGTCCAGGTGTCGATGAGCCGCATCCTCCTGTTCGTCGCGGCAGGGCTCGTCGTGTGGCTCGGCGTCACCGCGTTCCGGTCCATGGACGACAAGCCGGGCGTGCCGGTCCTCGCCGACCTGTGGTCCTCGCTGCGCGGGCGCCCCCTCTCGGCGGCCGTCCCGCTCGCCAGCGACGGCTTCTTCGTGGTCTTCGAGGGCGGCGAGGGCGCCGGGAAGTCCACCCAGTCCGTGAAGCTCGCCGCGTGGCTGAAGCTCCGCGGCTACGAGGCGGTCCTCACCCGCGAGCCCGGCGCCACCGACATCGGCATGCGCATCCGCTCCCTGGTCCTGGACTCGGGCGGCGACTCCGCGCCGTCCCCGCGCGCCGAGGCCCTCCTGTACGCGGCCGACCGCGCCCAGCACGTCGAGCGGGTCGTGCGGCCCGCCCTCGAACGCGGCGCCGTCGTCGTCTCCGACCGCTACATCGACTCCTCGATCGCCTACCAGGGCTCGGGCCGCGACCTCGGCAAGGACGAGGTCGCGTGGGTCTCCCAGTGGGCCACGGGCGGGCTCAAGCCCGACCTGACGGTCCTCCTCGACGTCGACCCCGCGCAGGGCCTGCACCGCGCCAAGGCGGGCGGCGAAGGGGACCGGCTCGAACAGGAGCGCCTGGAGTTCCACGAGAAGGTCCGCGCCACGTTCCTCGGCCTCGCCGCCGCCGAACCCAAGCGCTACCTGGTGATCCCCGCGGGCGGCACGCCCGACGAGATCGCCGCCGCGGTCCGCGAGGCCGTCGCCGAGCGCCTCGACATCCGCACCCAGACCGCCCGCACCGACGCCGGCTGGCCGGGCCTGGACTCCGACAAGGCCCCCGAGCGCGGCTCCGACGAGGAGTACGGCTGGGGCAGCGTCGCCGAAGAGGCCGGGCGCGCGTGAGCGTATTCGACGAATTGGTGGGCCAGGACGAGGCCCGCCGGGTCCTCTCCGACGCCGCCGGCGGCACCGGCATGACCCACGCGTGGCTGTTCACCGGCCCGCCCGGGTCCGGCCGCTCCACCGCCGCGGTCGCCTTCGCCGCGGCCCTCCAGTGCCCCGACGGCGGCTGCGGCGAGTGCCACGCCTGCCGCACCGCCCTGGGCGGCACCCACCCGGACGTCACGCGCGTCATCCCCGAGGGCCTGTCCCTCGGCGTCGACCAGGTCCGCGGCCTCATCCTCGACGCCTCCCGCGCCCCCACCTCCGGGCCCTGGCAGGTCCTCATCGTCGAAGACGCCGACCGCCTCACCGAGGCCGCCGCGAACGCCCTGCTCAAAGCCGTCGAGGAACCCCCGGAACGCACCGTGTTCCTCCTCTGCGCGCCGTCCACGAACCCCGCCGAGATCTCCGTGACGATCCGCTCCCGCTGCCGCGTCATGGGCCTGCGCCAGCCCCCGCCCGACGCGATCGCCGACCTCCTCGTCGCCCGCGACGGCCTCGACCGCCGCGAGGCCGAACTCTTCGCCGCCGCCGCCCAGGGCCACGTCGGGCGCGCCCGGCGCCTTGCCACGGACGCGGAGGCCCGCGCGAAACGCCACGACGTGCTCCAGATCCCGCGCCGCCTCACCGGCCTCGGCGCGTGCTTCACCGCCGCCGTCGAGCTCATCGAGGCCGCCGAGGCGGAGGCGTCAGGCACGTACACCGAGCGCTCGGCCGCCGAACGCGAGGCCCTGGAGACCGCGCTCGGCAAGGGCGGCACCGGCAAGGGCGCGTCCCGCGCCGCCCGCGGCGCCTCCGCGGCGCTCAAGGAGCTGGAGAAGAAGCAGAAGACCCGCGACACCCGCGCCCAGCGCGACTCCCTCGACCGGGCCCTGGTGGACCTCGCCGCGTTCTACCGCGACGCGCTCGCCGCCGGTTTCGGCGCCCGTGTGGACCCGGTCCACCCGGACATGGCCGACACGACCCGCGCCGCCGCCGCCCGCCTCTCCGCGGAGTCCCTGCTGCGCCGCATCGACGCGATCCTCGCGTGCCGCAAGGCCATCGAGGCGAACGTGCGCCCCCGTATCGCGGTGGAGGCGATGATGCTGTCCCTCTGGCGGGCCTGACCGCCGCACCCCGCTGTCGCACCCCCGCGCCATTGTTGAACCGGGGGACGCTCATTCGCGACACGCCCGACCGCGGGGGCCGTCACTCCCTCATTGCGTCCACAGGTGGTGGATGAACGCGTCCTGCGCCTTCGGGACCTGCCCGCTGCGGCGCCACCGGTACCAGGCGCGCTCCTCGACCACACGCACGCAGAAGTCCCCGTCGGTCTCGAACGGCTCGGAGACGCACCGGAAGTCGTCGCGGAACACCCCGTCGGTCCAGTTCCAGACGCGCCGCCCGATCAGGTTCGGCACGTCGGACGCCGGGTAGGGCCGTCGCACCGGCGGCGCGTCGGGGTCGGAGAGCCGCTCGATGAGGTACCCCGGCCTGGGGGCGCCCGTGCCGGGCTCGGGCCGCTGCACCCACACGTCCTCGGCGGGCACGAGGCTCGCGTACGCGTCCCCGTCGCCGTCCACGGCCCGGTAGTAGTCGGCCTCGGATATCAACGGCACCAGCAGCATCCCGTCGCGCGTCACGGGGTCGTCGGCGCGGAGGTCGAACTGCCACCCGCATCCCAGGGCGCCGGTGAGGACCCGCGAGGAGTGGAGGTCGAACGCCCGTCCCGCGGGCACCGGGACCAGTGCCGGAGGCGGGTCCGGGACCGCGAATGAGCTGTCCGGCAAGCCCAAGGAACGCTCCTGACCTTCTGTGACAACTGCGCGCAAGGGGGACCGGAGAAAGCATAGGGGGTTGGCACACTCTGGGGATTCACGGCCCGGGGGCCGGTCGTAGAGTTCTTCTCACAAGCACCGAACACTTCAAGCACCTGAGGATGGAAGACATGAGCGAGTACGAAGAGCCCGCGGTCGAAGAGGACGTCACCGCTGAGGAGTACTCCGAGGAGGAGACCGCCTACACCTCCGACGAGACCGCCGACTACACCGACGAGTACGACACCGAGGTCTCCTCGGTGACCGAGTCCTTCGACGTGGACGGCGACGGCTACGAGGACAACACGATCACCGCCGACGGGGTCACCCTGATCGACTCGGACGGCGACGGCGACGCCGAGGGCGTGGCGACGGACTACGACGGCGACGGCATCAGCGACGAGCTGATCCTGGACACGGACGGCGACGGGACCCTGGAGTCCTACGCCTCCGACTCCGACGGCGACGGCTACATCGACACCTACGAGTCCGACACCGACGGCGACGGCTTCGTCGACCAGGTCTCCGTGGACTCCAACGGCGACGGCTACGTCGACTCGGTCGCCACCGACACCAACGGCGACGGCTACACCGACGTCGTGGCCTCGGACACCAACAACGACGGCTTCGTGGACGACATCTCGATCGACTCGGACGGCGACGGCGTGGCCGACGCGGTGCTGACCGACGAGAACCAGGACGCGTTCCTGGACACCGTCTACACCGAGACCACCCCCGAGGGCGACTCGTTCCAGTCCCAGACCGGGCAGGTCATCTAACAACCGGGTGCTTGAGACCGGACACCCCTGGCCTCAGTCCTTCCATACGCGAGGGCCGGATGCGACGCATCCGGCCTTTCGTCGCGTCCGGGGTCAGCCGCTGGTGCCGCGCAGCAGCGACATGGCCTCGGCGCGGGTGCGCGCGTCGGACTGGAGGCTCCCGCGGACCGCGGACGTGATGGTGCTGGAGCCCTGCTTCCTGATGCCGCGCATGGACATGCAGGTGTGCTCGCACTCGACGACGACGATGACGCCGCTGGCTTCGAGCGACCGGTAGAGCTGGTCGGCGATCTGGCTGGTGAGCCGCTCCTGGACCTGCGGGCGCCGCGAGTACACCTCGACGAGGCGCGCGAGCTTCGAGAGGCCCACGATCTGGCCGCTGGCCCCGGGGATGTACCCGACGTGGGCGACGCCGGTGAACGGCAGCAGGTGGTGTTCGCAGAACGACTGGACCTCGATCTCGCGCACGAGCACGAGCTCGTTGTGGTTCTCGTCGAAGGAGGTCTTGAGGACTTCGGCGGGGTCGACGCGGAGCCCGGCGAACAGCTCGGCGTAGGCGCGGGCGACGCGCCGGGGGGTCTCCTTGAGGCCGGGGCGGTCGGGGTCCTCGCCGATGGCGGCGAGGATCTCGCGGACGGCGCCCTCGATGCGCCCCAGGTCCACCGCGTCCTCGACGGGGCCGCCGTTGATTCTGCCGTCGATGAGCCGCGCGGCGAGGTTGTCGAGTTCAGCCATGGCGCAAGCTTACGTTTCCGCTCCGACGATCCGAGTGCGCTCTGTCACCCGCCGGAAACACGCGGGCCCGCCTACGCAGGTAGGCGGGCCCGGAAAATATTCGCTCCGTGTTACGCGAGGGGCGTCTGGCCCTCGGTGCCGGGGCCGACCTCGATGCCCTCGTCGGGGCCGTCGACCGGGCGGGACCCGTTCGGCGTGGAGACCGGCGGCTGGCCGAGCTTGCGCTTGTCGGTGCCGTTGAACGGGGACATGGGCGGGCGCTTGACGACGCGCGTCGCGATCCGCTCCAGGTCCTCCTGGTTCAGCGTCTCCTTCTCCAGCAGCTCGGTGACCATCTGGTCGAGGACGTCCCGGTACTCGGTGACGATGGCGTACGCCTCGTCGTGGGCGATCTCGATGAGGGCCCGGACCTCGGAGTCCACGAGGGCCGCGATCTCGTCGGAGTAGTCCTTCTGGTGCCCGTACTCGCGGCCGAGGAACGGCTCGGAGCCGCTGGAGCCGTACTTGACGGCGCCGAGCTTGGACGACATGCCGTACTCGGTGACCATGGCGCGGGCGACCTTGGTGGCCTTCGAGATGTCGTCGGAGGCGCCGGTCGTCGGGTCGTGGTAGACGAGCTCCTCGGCGGCGCGGCCGCCGAGCGCGTACGCGAGCGTGTCGATCATCTCGGAGCGCGTCTGCGTGTACTTGTCCTCGGTGGGCAGCACGAGCGTGTGGCCGAGGCTGCGGCCGCGCGGGAGGATCGTGAGCTTGTGGACGGGCGCGGCGTGCGGGAGCGCGTGGGCGACCAGCGCGTGGCCCGACTCGTGGTAGGCGGTCATCTTCTTCTCGGCGTCGCCCATGACGCGGCCCTTGCGCTCGGGTCCGGCGATGACGCGGTCGATGGCCTCTTCGAGGGCGTCCGCGGAGATCGCCTTCTCGTTGTGGCGGGCGGTCAGCAGGGCCGCCTCGTTGATGACGTTCTCCAGGTCGGCGCCGGAGAAGCCCGGCGTGCGGCGCGCGATCGTGTCGAACTCGACGTTCGGGACGAACGGCTTCCCCTTGGCGTGGACGGCCAGGATCGCCTGGCGCCCTTCCTTGTCGGGGGCGTCGACGGGGATCTGGCGGTCGAAGCGGCCGGGGCGCAGGAGCGCCGGGTCGAGGATGTCGGGGCGGTTCGTCGCGGCGATGAGGATGACGCCGCCGCGCGTGTCGAACCCGTCCATCTCGACGAGCAGCTGGTTGAGGGTCTGCTCGCGCTCGTCGTGGCCGCCGCCCATGCCGGCGCCTCGGTGGCGGCCGACGGCGTCGATCTCGTCGACGAACACGATCGCGGGCGCGTTCTCCTTGGCCTGGGTGAACAGGTCGCGGACGCGGCTGGCGCCGACGCCGACGAACATCTCCACGAAGTCGGAGCCGGAGATGGAGTAGAACGGGACCCCGGCCTCGCCGGCGACGGCGCGCGCGAGGAGCGTCTTGCCGGTGCCGGGCGGGCCGAACAGGAGGACGCCCTTGGGGATCTTGGCGCCGAGCTCCTGGTACTTCTTCGGGTCTTCGAGGAAGTCCTTGATCTCGCGGAGCTCCTCGACGGCCTCGTCGGCGCCGGCCACGTCGTCGAACGTGGTCTTCGGGGTGTCCTTGGACACCATCTTCGCCTTCGACTTGCCGAAGTTGAGGACGCGCGAGCCGCCGCCCTGCATCTGCGACATGAAGAACAGCAGCAGCAGGACGATGAGGACGATCGGCAGGAGGCTCAGCAGGAAGCTCACGAACACGGAGGTCTCGTTGACCTCGGTGTCGAACTTGACGCCCGCGTCCTCCAGCTCGGTGGCGACGGTCTCCATCATCCCCGCGGGGAGGTACGCCTCGACCTGGTCGCCGTTGTTGAGCGTCAGCTGGACGAGCTGCTCCTTGTCGAGGAGGTTCGCCTCCTTGACGCTGCCGTCGTTGATGTCCTTGAGGACCTCGGAGGTGGTGGCCTCGTCGTAGTCGGAGCCGCCGGACCAGAAGCTGCCGATGAGGACCGCGATGAGGGCGATGAGCACGATCCAGACGAGCGGCCTGCGGAAGAACCGCTTCCGCTCAGGTGTGGGTCTCCCGGCGTCGACCACTCGTTTCCTCCTGCTGCGTTCGTCGCGTATTCGAGCGGGGCCGCGGGCGTGCACGGCGCGAGCGCCCCACTGTTCGGCCCTGCTGGGTTTCCTTGGCCGCAAGGCTTTGACACCTCGAACGTACACGGTGTGAAGGATCGGCGTCCCATAGCGTTCGCACCCCGAAGATGGCGCTTCGCGCCGGTCGCCGCCTTTTACCCGCCCCGCCGATAGTCCGTAATTAGTACCACGGGCGGCTTGACTTCGCCCACCCAAGCCTGCGGCGCGAGCGAACGGGTGGCACCCTTGTTACATGACGTCGGAGTTGGTCAACGAGGTGCCGTCAGCCGCGGCGCAGGACGCGGTGTTCGATCCGGATGCGTGGTACGCCGGGCAGATCGAGCGCACCATCATCACCGAGGAGGAGCTCCGCGCGAAGGTCGCCGAGCTCGGCGAGCGGGTCTCGGCGGACTTCGCCGACACCACCGACGAGCTGCTGCTCGTGGGGGTCTTCAAAGGTGCGGTCATGTTCATGGCCGACTTCGCGCGGGCGCTGACGGTCCCGGTGAAGATGGAGTTCATGGCGCTGTCCTCGTACGGGAGCTCCACGACCTCCTCGGGCACGGTCCGCATCCTCAAGGACATCGACTCGGACGTGGCCGGGAAGCACATCCTGGTCGTCGAGGACATCATCGACTCGGGGCTGACCCTGTCGTGGCTGCTCAAGTACCTGGAGGGCCTGCGCCCCGCGTCGGTCTCGGTGGTCTCGATGCTCCGCAAGCCGGGCGTGCAGCGCGTCGACATCCCGGTGAAGTACGTCGGCTTCGACATCCCCAACGAGTTCGTCGTCGGCTACGGCCTCGACTACGCCGAGCGCTACCGCGAGCTCCCCTTCATCGGCGTCCTCAACCCCGAGGTCTACCAGTAGGCGAGCTTCCCCCACCCAACCGTCCGAGGGCCCGCGCATCGCGCGGGCCCTTTCCTCTCGCCCCGTTCACTGGGAGTTCTCCCAGTTTCGCTATAAGCGGAAACCACCGGATCACATCCGGCCGGGACGGGCCCGGAACTGTCGGACCCCCGCCGGAGGATCGCACCTATATCTCCCCTGGGAGGGTGGGGGCTGGGGATGGTAAGACGCCTGCCCCACCCACCCGCCCTGCGGGCGGCGCACGTTCCCGCCCCTACGGGCGGCGCGCGCAGGCGCCCGGTCTCCACTGCCTTGGGTTTCACGTCGGGGGAACTACGGGCGGCGTGCGCGCAGGCGCCCGTCCGCCCTCGCGACCTCGATGCCGCCGGGCAGGAACGCCGGGCCCTGCCCGCGCCACTGCGCGACCAGCGCGTCGACCGCGGCGAGGTGCCGGTGGTTCAGCTCCGCGCCGTCCACCCCCGACTCCAGGACCCACGCCCGCAGCGCCCGCGTCCGCACCGGCCCCGGCAGCGCCGCGAGCCGCTTCGCGTCCAGCGCACCGCCGTCCGCGGCCCCGCGGCCCGAGCCGTCGTCCGGATCGTCGTTCGCGCCCCCGTCCCCGGGCCCGCCGCCGACCGGACCGCCGCCTCCCGCCGCGATCCCGTCCCGGCACTCGTCGAGCGCCGCCAGCGCGAGCGCGTCCAGGTAGTCGGTGTCCTCGCCGACGAGCGCCGCGGTCCGGGCGAGGTTCGCGACGAGCCCGTCGCCGAGGACCGCCACCAGCGAGTCGAGCGCGGGACGCAGCGCCGAGCGCAGGAACCGCGGGTCCTCGTTGTGCGGGTCGGCCCAGGGCCGCAGGCCCCGTTCGGCGCACGCCGCATGCGTGTCGGTGCGCGCGATGTCCAGCAGGGGCCGCCGGTAGCGGCCGCGCACGGCCCGCATCCCGGCGATGCCGCGCGGACCGGCGCCGCGCACGAGCGCCAGCAGCACCGTCTCGGCCTGGTCGTCCCTGGTGTGCCCCAAGAGGACCGCCGCCGCGCCCCACCGCTCGGCGGCCGCGTCGAGCGCCGCGTACCGGGCTTCGCGCGCGGCCCCTTCGGGCCCGCCGTCCGCGCCGACCTCCACGCGCACGGCCTCGGCCGGGTCGAGCCCGGCCCCCCGCGCCCACTCCGCCACCGACGCAGCACGTTCGCCCGAGCCGTCCTGGAGTCCGTGGTCGACGCTCACGAGCCCGGCGCGCAGCCCCATGCGCGGGGCGCAGAACGCCGCGGTGTCGGCGAGTGCGAGCGAGTCGGGCCCGCCGGAGCAGGCGACGAGGACGAGCGATCCCGGCGGGAGGCCGTCGAGGCCGTCCCGGACGGCGGCGCGCAGGCGCGCCACCGCGGGCGGCAGCTTAGGCACGGGCTCCGAGGACGCGGGCGGTCCACAGCTCGGGGCGGTCGATCTCGGCCTCCGTGGGGAGGTTCGCGGGGGCGTCCCAGACGCGGTTGAACCCGTCGAGGCCGCGTTCGCCCACGACGTGGTCGACGAAGCGCCGCCCGGCCGCGTACTGGCGCATCTTCGCGTCGAGGCCGAGGAGCTGGCGCACGAACCGCTGCAGCGTGGTCGGGTTGGTGCGGCGCCGGTCGAAGCGGCGGCGCAGCAGCGCGACGTGGTTGATGGAGGTGCGCCCGACGCCGTCCATGACGGCCTCCGCGTGCCCCTCCAGGAGCGTCATGAGCGCCTGGATCTGCGAGATCGCCTGGCGCTGTTCGGGACTGGTCACCGCGGTCATGACGTCGGTGCCGGGGCCCTGCGGCGGCTCGTCGTCGCGGGCGGAGGCGAGGGCGCGGCGCACGGCGAGCGCGAGGCCGGCCGCGGAGGACCGGTCGGGTTCGGCGGCGTCGAAGAACGTCTGGATGAGGCCCTCGAAGTGGCCGCGCATCCACGGGACGGCCGTGAACTGGGTGAGGTGCGCGGCCTCGTGGACGGCGATCCACAGGCGGAACTCGCGCGAAGGCAGGCGCAGGCGCCGCTCGACCTCGACGATGTTGGGGGCGACGAACAGGAGCCGCCCGGTGTCGGAGGAGAACGTCTCGAACTGGCCGAGGACCCGCGACGACAGGAACGCGAGCACGGCGCCGGCCTGGACGCCGGTGAGCCGCGCGGCGGCGCTGGGGACGCCGGTCTCCTCCACGTCGGCGCCGAGGCCGTCGAGGAGGCGCCGGAACCCGGCGATGTTGATGCGGCTCCAGCGGATGCGGTCGACGACGTCCACGGGCGCCTGCGCGGCGGGGACGAGCCCGGTGTACTCGGTGACCAGGTCGATCGCGGTGCGCGCGTGGCGGTGGAGGTCGGCGACGACGTCGAGGGCCCCTTCGGGGCTCATGCGCGGCCCGCCCTTGCTGAAGGCCCGCGAGCACGAGGCGGCGGTCCGCCAGTCGACTGACGGCAGCATCGGGTTTCCTGCGGGCGGCGCCATCGTCCAAGCCTATCCAGAGCGCAGTCGTCTCGCCACCATCCCGCGCAAGCGGGTCCGAACCGGCCCGGTCCCGGCAAAAGCGCGCGCACGGATTCAAATATCGAACGACTTGAAAGTTTCGGGCCCCGGATGTTACGTTCTCTCCAGGCTCGCAACATCTTGCATGGATTGCGGGCAGGAATTGCACAGGGAGCAACAATGCCTCACTCCATCGCCAGGCGGACGCTCGCCGCCGCAGGCGGGGCCGCCCTCACCGCGGCCGCCGTGCTCGCCGCCGCCTACCCGCAGACCGCCCCCGACACCCCCGCCGACCTCGCCCCCGCAGCCGCCCTCGGCGGCGGCGATTCCATCCTCAACATGTTCGAGTGGACCTGGAACTCCATCGCCGCCGAATGCGACGGCGCCCTCGCCGACTCCGGCTACACCTACGTCCAGACCTCCCCGCCCCAGGAGCACATCCTCGGCACCGACGCCTCCTCCGGCGAACAGGACGCCTGGTACATCCACTACCAGCCCGTCAGCTACGAGATCGAGTCCCGCCTCGGCACCCGCGCCGAATACGCGAACATGGTCGCCGCCTGCGAGGCCAACGGCATCGGCGTCATCGCCGACGTCGTCATCAACCACATGGCCGCCGGATCCTCCACCCAGACCCGATACGGCTGGAACGGCAGCGAGTACCGCCAGTTCTACTACCCCGACGCCGGATACGACGCCGACGACTTCCACAACACCGGCTCCAGCTACTGCGAGATCTCCGACTACACCAACCGCACCCAGGTCCAGGAGTGCCACCTCGTCGGCCTCAACGACCTCAACACCGGCTCCACCCACGTCCGCCAGACCATCGCCGCCTACCTCGACGACCTCATGAGCCTCGGCGTCGCCGGATTCCGCGTTGACGCCGCCAAGCACATCTCCGCCACCGACCTCGGCGCCATCATGGACCTCGTCGACGGCGACCCCTACATCGTCCAAGAGGTCATCGGCGCCGCCGGCGAACCCATCACCGAGGCCGAGTACACCGGCATCGGCGACGTCCAGGAGTTCTCCTACTCCTACGACCTCAAGAACCACATCAACGGCTCCTCAGAGGCCCGCTACCTCACCACCATGGGCACCTCCTGGGGCTACACCTCCCCGGCCGGCGTCTTCGTCGCCAACCACGACACCGAGCGCGGCTCCCTCACCATGAGCTACAAGAACGGCCAGGACTACCTCCTCGGCGAGGCGTTCATGCTCGCCTACCCCTTCGGCACCCCCGCCTCCTACACCGGCTACTCCTTCTCCGCCAACCACTCCGGCCCGCCCCTCAACGCCGACGGCTCCGTCGCCGACGTCAACTGCGGCTCCGACGCCTTCACCTGCATCCACCGCTCCCCGTACATGATCGGCATGGCCGGATTCCGCGCCGCGACCGCGGGCGACGCCGTCGTCAACACCTGGGGCTCGGGCGACGCCCTCGCCTTCGGCCGCGGCGACTCCGGCCACGTCGTCGTCAACGCCGGGACCTCGTCGATCACCCAGACGTTCACGACCTCGCTGCCCAACGGCTCCTACGTCGACGTGATCTCCGGCTCGACGGTCACCGTCTCCGGCGGGACCTTCACCGCGACGGTCGCCGCCAAGACCGCGCTGGCGATCTATGTCGGCAACGACTCCGGCGGCGGCAACGGCGGCACCGACAACTGCGTCCAGGTCAGCGCGTACGTGACCGGCACGAGCGTCGGCGACGAGGTCTACATCGTCGGCTCGGTCCCGCAGCTCGGCAACTGGACCCCGATCGCCTCCGCCCACCTGTCGGGCACCGGCTACCCGTACTGGAAGGCCACGGTCTCGGTCCCGGCCGGGACGTCGTTCCAGTACAAGTACGTGATCGTGCGGGCCGACGGGAGCCTCACCTGGGAGTCCATCGGCAACCGCTCGGCCACCGTCCCGAGCACCGGGTGCCTCGCCCTGAACCAGACCTGGAACACGGCCTGACCCCGTTCCCGCCCATAGGAAGAGGGCCCCGGGCGCGATGCGCCCGGGGCCCTTTGACGTACTTCCTGAAGCGCCCTTCAGGCGCCTTCAGCGCGGCTTCAGGTCCGCCGGCCCATCATGGACGGGCCGCAGAAAGGAGGAGGCCGATGAACCAGACCGACTAGCAGCCGCAGCCGCTCAGCAGCCGCAGAGCGCGACGCCCGTCGCGATCCCGTCCAGCGCCGCCTCGACCGCCACCTCGCCGTTGGTCGCACCGTTGCTGATGAGGGAGAAGACGAGCTGGCGTCCGTCGACGGTGGTCAGCGTCCCGGTCAAGGAGCTCACGCCGGTGAGCGTGCCGGTCTTGGCCCGCACGACGCCCTTGCCCTCCTCGGCCGAGCCGAACCGGTCGTGGAGCGTCCCGGAGTACCCGGCGACCGGCAGGGACCCGAAGACCGCCGACGACTTGGACCCGGCCGCGCCGAGCAGCAGCTGCGTGAACGCGTTCGCGGTCATGCGGTTCGTGGGGGACAGGCCCGAGCCGTCGTAGAACACCAGCCCGGTGTTGTCGACGCCCAGGCCCTCCAGGGTCGCCAGGTGCACCGAGGACATCGCCGCCCACGTCATCTCGCCCTCGACGACCAGCGCCGTCTGGAGCGACACCGCGTCGGCGAGCAGGTTGTCGGAGGTCAGGATGAGCTCGTCGACCAGCGCCGCGAGCGGCGCCGAGTAGACCACGGCCAGCTCGGCCGCGCCCGCCTCGGCGGTCCCGTCGGCCACCGTGGCGGCCCCGAGGAGGTCCGCGAACTGCTCGGCCGCGACCTGCGCCGGGTCGGAGTAGTGCTGCGCGTACTTCTGGGTGTTGTCCACGCGGCCGCCGTCGACCATGAACGGCGCCATCGGCGCGGTCGCGGTCTCCAGGTCCGTGGTCGGCACGCCCTCGGCCTTCGGGTTGTCGGTGAACACGCTCGTGTCCAGGTAGACCGTGGCCGGGGCGGTGCCGCCGCGCGCCTCCAGCACCAGGTCGGCGAGCTCCTGGAGGCTCGCGCCGTCGGCGTACTCGGTGTAGTAGCCCTCGCCGTCGACGGTCAGCGTCACGTCGCCGCCCGCGACGAGCACGACGCTGTCCTCGGTCGGGCCCTCGACCACCGTCGTCGGGATGCGGTACTCGGCGCCGAGGTGCTCCAGGGCCGCGACGGCCGTGACCACCTTCATCGACGACGCGGGCGCGAGCGGCGTCGCCCCCTCCTGCTCGAACAGGACCTCACCGGTGAGCGCGTCGGCGAACGACGCCGACAGGCTCCCGTTCAGGCCCGCGTCGGCGAGCAGCGACGGGAGCACCGACTGGAGGTCCGGCACCGGCGCGTCGGCGTTCGTCGCGGCCAGGACCTGCGCCGGAGCGGCCGGCGGGTACGCCTCGGGCGTGGTGAACGTGCCGGTCCGCGGAGCGGCGACCGCCGAGATCTGCCACACCAGGCCGCCCGCGGCGGCTACGGTGACCAGGACCGCCAGCGCCGCGAGCACGCCGGTCAGGACCCGGCGGCGCCGCCGCGGCCCCTGCTTCTGGGGCCGCGCCGGAGCGGGCGCGGCGGGCCGGGCGTGTGGCGTACTACTCGCGACCTTGGGGTCGGCGTTGTCGCTGAGGGACATGCACAGAGACTAGGCCATGGAGACACTGCACAGGAGCCTGGAGGAGGTCGGCCGATGGAGTTCGACGTGACCGTCGAGATCCCCAAGGGGAGCGCCAACAAGTACGAGATCGACCACGAGACCGGTCGCATCCGCCTGGACCGGACGCTGTTCACCGCCACGGTGTACCCGGCCGACTACGGTTTCATCGACGACACCCTGGGCCAGGACGGCGACCCGCTGGACGCGCTGGTGCTCGTCGAGCCCACGTTCCCCGGCTGCGTGATCCGCGCCCGCGCGATCGGCATGTTCCGCATGCGCGACGAGAAGGGCGTGGACGACAAGGTCCTCTGCGTCCCCGCGGAGGACCCGCGCAAGGACCGCTTCAAGGACATCGCCGACGTCCCCGAGTTCGACCGCCTGGAGATCCAGCACTTCTTCACGGTCTACAAGGACCTCGAACCCGGCAAGAGCGTCGAGGGCGCCACCTGGACCGGCCGCGCCGAGGCCGAGGAGGAGGTCCGCCGCTCCTTCGACCGCGCGAAGGCCGCCGGATACCACTCCAACCACTAGACGACACGCCGAAGGGGCGGCCCGGGCTCGCGCCCGGACCGCCCCTTCGCCGTCTTCAGCTCCCCTTCAGCGACCCCGAGGCACCATCGGCACCGGGGGCCCTGCTTACTACACCCGAGGGTAGGTCGCGACCGTCTTCAGCCTGCCTTCAGCTACGCGCGGGCACCCTTGATGCAGGGGGCCCTGCTTACTACACCCGAGGGTAAGTCGGGTCCGTCTTCAGCCAGGCTTCAGGTGCTCGCGGGCATCATCGGCACCGGGGGTGCTGCTTACTGCACGCGAGGGTAGCTTTCGGCCGGTCAGGCGCCGACGATGTCCAGGAGCCAGGGTTTGGAGCGGGTCGCGGGTTCGGAGAGTTGGACCTTCCAGCCCTGCCCGGCGAGGAAGTCGCCGAGTTCGGCCGCGGACTCGGGGCGGGCGCCGCCGGCGAGGAGGGCCCGGGCGACCTCGCCGCGGGTGGCCTTCGCCATGTGGGTGACGACGCTGCGCCGCCCGTCGGCGTCCTCTTTGAACACGCGCACGGACACGCCGCGGTCCTTGGGGCCCCACACCTGCGCGTACGCGCCGGAGCGGAGGTCGACCACGAGTTCGTCGCGCGCGCCGAGCACTTCGGCGACCGCCGGGCGCCACAGCTTCGCGAGGGTCTCGGTGCCGGGGAGCTTCGCGCTCATCGGCATCCGGTACGGCGGCACCCGGTCGGAGGGCCGCAGGAGCCCCCACAGCGGGGACGCGATGAGGACCTGCTCGCCGTCGGGCAGGTCGCCGAGGCCGAGCCGGTCGTAGAGGACGCCGTTGTACAGCTCCCAGGCCGCGAGGGTCGGGGCGCTGCGCAGGGTCCGGTTGGCCTGGACGTAATGCCGCTGCGTCGCAGGGAGTTTCAGGGTCCGCACGGCCGCCTCCTCGTCGGCGCACAGCTCGACGAGCCGGTCGACCAGGAGTTCGCGGATGGGGTTCAGCGCCGGTGAGGAGAGTCGCCCGAGGTCGAGGGACGGACCGTCGCCTTGGACGGCCTTCCCCTCTGACGGCGGCAGCAGTATGAGCACAGCAGGCGAGTCTACCTGCCCGTCCGCCTGGTGCCGCCGGGGCCGCACCCGCGCGGCGGGCCTCCCGGGTTTTCACCCGACCGGGGGTGCGCGGGCGGGCGGCGATCCGCTATAGTACATATGTTCGATTCCAGCGGGAGCGGGCCCGCCCCCACCGAGGGCCACGTGTGACGCCGGGTCGAATAGGCGCGGCGGCGGTTCTCCGCGACTGCCGCCGCGCCGTCCAGCGGCGGCGCCGAGCCCACACCGCCCGCCGCGGGTTCCACCGCCACCGGCCCGGCGGTGGAGCCTGCCCGGAAGCCGCCCGGACCCGGTCCGCGAGCCGCTCCCGCCATCCTGCCCGACCCCTCCGACATTCCGAGTGCCCCAGGCCATCCGGATGCCGCCACCTGCGCCCCGTCCGCCCGGATGCGGTAAGGTCCCCGGCAAGGGCCTCTAGCTCAATGGCAGAGCTGCGGACTTTTAATCCGTAGGTTCTCGGTTCGAGTCCGAGGGGGCCCACTCTTGCAATCTCCTGACCAGCAGTTTATTCCTGAAGAGCCTTCGAGAATCAGTCCTGAGAACGTTTTCCAAGACAGTTTTGTGGATGACCTTTGGATGGAGCTGCTGCTCAGTCTTAGTGGACGGTGCCGGTCGAAGCTGCTGCTTGCTCGCTCGGCGGGCTCAACGGGAGCATGGAGCTCGGGGCCGACAAATGGTGTTCGGCGCTGGCGGGGTCATCCTTGAGCTCTGCCCCTCCGGATAGATGGGGCATAACTGGCTTACGCTCCACCTGAAGAAGCTGGAGGACGGGGGCCGTTCCAGCGCTTCATGGAGCACCTTGCGTTCCTGAGGGATGGCGCCCGGGTTTGGGAGCTGTCGGAAGCCTGATCGCTAGGAGGACGCCGTGTCAAGGATCGACCACATCAACAATCCTGATGCACCTCCTCCCAACAGCGTGGTGCCCTCAGCGGTTGCGTTCATCGAGAACGAGCACGGTGAGGTCCTGCTCATCAAGCGGTCTGACAACGGCGACTGGGCGCTTCCCGGTGGGGCGCACGACATCGGCGAGAGCATCGAGGACACCGCCGTCCGTGAAGCGAACGAAGAGACCGGCCTCGACATCGAGGTCACTGGGCTGATCGGTGTCTATACGAATCCCAACCACCTGAGCCGCTGCGTGTCGGGGCCTGTGAGAACTTTCTATTCATCTTCAAGGCGGCCTTGCGGCCGCTGCCGCGTGGCCGGCCTGCGGTCCGGTCCTCGCTGCGCTGCGGGCGGTCCTCGGCCGGCCACGGGCCGGGGACGCCTTGATGATGGGAAAGAAAGGTTCCGGCCGGCACCCTTGGCCGGGGACCCCTGCGGGCGCGCGCTCAGGTCGGATTACGGGCGATCCCTGCGGGCCCGCCCTGTCGCTTGGGCGAGCGTATCGCGCGCCCGCCCCCAGCCAATGAACCCGACCTTCAAAAGCCGGTTAAGAGTGATGGGCTGAATTAAGCGTTGTCCCGTAAGCGGTGGGTGGGCCATGATCAGTTCGTTTCGGGGGCGCTTCCGATGGCGCCAGCATCGCGCAGCGACTTCCCCAGCGGCCCGGTGAGGATGCGGGGATACCGGCGCCACCACCACCAGTCGGGCTCACGAAGCTTATGGAACTGGGAGAGCGCTGCGCCGTCGTCGGCGATGGTCGCGGCCGTGAAGCGGTTGTCCAGGGCCATCAGCCTCGGCGTCCAACCCTGGACTACGAAGTCATGGAGCAGCCCGGATGCCTCCCGGAGCCAGTTCCGGTTGTAGAGGTCGTTGGTGTACTCGTGGATGGTGTGGCTATAGCCCTGTTCGACCTCGCCCACCAGCCGCTCCCACTTGTCGACCATCTCAGCGACGGTGAACGCCTTCCGCCAGCCGTCCTGATGCAGCCGCTCGCCCACCTCAACCTCGCCATACGTACTCATCGCGACAGGTTCTCACAGACATCCTGCAGGTCGAACGGGTATCTCGCCTGGTGAGCGTGCGACCGCTCGCTCATCTGGAGTCTCCCGAATCGGATGCCGTTGGAGCGCAATAGATCATGATGTTGTGTCAGGAGTGATCGCGGCGAGGGACGAATCGATGGTGCTCCTGTTCAGCGGGCTGAGTCCTGGCTGGTTCGCCAAGCTGGTCCGCCAGCTTCGCCGGGAAGGCGCCGATCCTGCGCTCCGGGGCCGCCCTTGGAAACTCGCCTTCGAGGATCGGGTGCTGCTGGTCGCAGCTTACTGGCGTACCAACCTCACGATGCGCCAGATCGCGGCGTTGTTCGGCACTTCGAAGTCGGCTGCCGACCGGATCATCGATGACCTTGCGCCGAAACTTGCGCTCCGCCCAAGGCAGCGGTATGCGCCGGAGACGGTGTTGATCGTCGACGGCACCCTGGTTCCGACCAGGGATCACGCCGTCGCCGCCAAGTCGAAGGACTACCGGTACTCGACCAACCATCAGGTGGTTATTCACGCCGACACGCAGCTCGTGGTCGTGGTCGGGACACCGCTGCCGGGCAATCGCAACGACTCGGTGGCCTTCGGCGCCTCCGGCGTCGACTACGCCACCCGCACCGCGACAGTCATCGCCGATGGCGGCTACCAAGGCACCAAAGCGGTGATCCCACATCGGCGCAGGGACAAGGACGAGCCGCTTACCGACTGGAAGGAGGCGCACAACGCCTCCCACCGGCGCGTCCGCGCCCGCGTCGAGCACGCCTTCGCACGATTAAAAGGATGCTGTCGGTTAACGCTGAAATCCGACATTCATACTGATATTTCTCGGTTAGGCTGTATTGGTTACCCCACCTGTCCTCGGGGAGGGTGCGATGGTGCTGGATTCGGTTGCGGCCGAGCGGGTTCCGGAGCTGACGGATCGGGTGGTGCGTGCGGCGTTCCCGAAGGGGACGTTGGCGGTGCGGGTCCGGGAGGTGCTCGGTCCGGTGTTCGATGACGAGCGGTTCCGGTCGGCGTTCTCGACTACCGGGCGCCCGGCGATCGCGCCGGGCCGGCTGGCGCTGGTCTGCGTGCTCCAGTATGTCGAAGCGCTGTCCGATCGTGCTGCGGCCGAAGCGGTCCGGGCCCGAATGGACTGGAAGTACCTGCTCGGTCTGGAGCTGGACGATCCGGGCTTTCACTACTCGGCTCTGAGTGAGTTTCGCTCCCGGCTGTGCCGCCATGGCCTCGAAAGCGCCGTGCTCGAGGCCGTGGTCGACCGGTGCCGGGCGGCCGACCTGATTGCCGAGGGCGGTGAGGTGCGCGTCGATTCGACCCGGATCGTCTCGGCCGCAAAGGTGTTGAACCGGATGGAGTTCGTCGCCGAGACCCTGCGACTGGCCTTGGAGACGATCGCGGTTGCGGCCCCGGATTGGCTGGCCGAGCGAATCGATGCCGACCAGCAGGCCCGCTATGACCGCCCTATCGACCAGTGGAAGCTCCCCGCGGGCCCGAGCGATGTCGGCCGCTGGGTCGCCACCGTCGGCGCTGACGGCTACGGGCTGCTGGAGGCCGTGGACACCGCGGCTGCGGTCGATGACCGCTTCGACTGGCTGCTCCGGCTGCCCGCTGTGGTGGTGCTGCGCCGGGTCTGGGGCCAGCAGTTCCGACCCGACGCCGAGGGCAAGGCCGTGTGGCGCAGGGGAAAAGAGCTCCCGGCAGGGTGTGAGTTGATCGAGACGCCGCATGACCCCGATGCCCGGCCCGGCTTCAAGCGCGGGACCGGTTGGACCGGCTGGAAACTGCATCTCGCCGAGACCTGCGGCGACACCGAACGGCCGAACCTGATCTGCCACGCCGACACCACCGATGCCGCTGCCGCCGACATCGCTCGTCTCGACGCGATCTTGGAGTCGCTGCCCGCCCCGGCGGCGGTCTATGGCGACACCGGTTACATGAGTATCCACAAGGTCCTCGGCGCCGCCGCGCGCGGCATCGACCTGGTCGGGCTCATGCGGTCGGCGAACCAGTCGGGCCGCCTGTTCGACCAGGCCGCTTTCAGCATTGACTGGAAACACCGGACTGCACGCTGCCCGGGCGGACACCCGCCTGCGCTCTGGACGAGGGCGACCAACCGGGCCGGGCATCCGGTCAGCACCATCAAATGGAGCGCGGACACCTGTAACCCGTGCCCGCTCCGAGCCGAGTGCACGAATGCCAAGAGCCACAAGTGGGGACGCCAGCTGACGGTGCTGCCTTACCGCGAGCACCAAGCCCTCGTCGAGCACCGGGCCCAAGAGTCCACACCCGAGTGGCGGGCGCGTTACCGGCGCAGGGCCGGCGTCGAGGGCACCATCAGCCAGACCCTCCACCGCACCCGGATCCGACGCAGCCGCTACCGCGGACGGCGCAAGACCCATCTCGGGCACTGCCTAGCGGCTGCCGCCATCGACCTGATCCGCATCGACGCCTGGGCCCAAGGCTGCCACCGCGCAACGACCAGAACCACCCACCTCGCCAGAGTCCGCCTGAAAAGTCCGACACCGGCGTTAACCGACAGCATCATGAAGACCTGGAAAGTCCTGCGGGACTGCCGCCTTCGAGGCAACGGTGTCGGCGTCGCGATGCTCGGCATCGCCCGCCTCCACAACCTCGCGCGCACCGCTTGAACCGAGCCCGACCACGGAGGCAACAGTCGATCTGCCGCCCTTAAAACCAATAACGGGACAACGTTTAAACCAGTACGCCAATCTAGGCACCTTTGCGGAGGCGTACGTTGACCTGTTCGCCGAGGAGTCGGTCCGGTCCGTCGATCGCGTCGATCAACGCCTTGACATGCAGGTCGTAGCAGGCCTCGATCAGGTCGGCGAGGGTGGCGACGACCGTCCGGCCATGACGCCAGCCGAGGAACAACGTGACGACCCCGGCCAGCCCGGCAGGCCACCAGAGGATGCCGAGCAGCAGGTAGAGCACGCCCCATGCCTGCCATACGCGGGCGGCCGTGAAAGCCTGCCCGGCCTGTCGGACCTCGTCGCGCGCGGTGTCCGGTAGGAGCAACCATAGTCGGGGCCAGCTGAACGTGAGGTCCAAGCCGTACTCCGCCCACACCCGCTGGCCAGAGGCGGCCAGGCGGTCGCCGCTCCAGGTCGCCTGGGTCGGTTTCGCCAACGCAATTGCATTACGGACGGAGGCGAGGCGGGCGGCTTCGTCGGTGCCCGCGGTCGCTGTCCGGAAGGCGACATCGGCGGCGAGCCACCGGTTCATTCGCTGCTGCGCCCGCCACCGAGGCCAGTTGCGCAACCACAGGTACCTGAGCACCCGGGACAGGCCGGCACAGACGATCCCGGCCGTACACGCGGCGAGCCCGGCGGCCAGGACTGCGAACAGTGCTGGCACCGGACGGTGATTGAACTGGTCGGCCAGCTGCTGCCCAGCATCGACCAGTCGGGCGATGTCCACGCTGTGCCGCATGCCCAGCTCGACCGCGGTGGCGACGGCCGCCACGAACAGCAGGCCAGGGAAGGCGAGGGCGTTTACGAAGCGCTGTGCCAAATGTTTGCCGGTCTCGGCAAGTAGACCGGAAATCGGTTCGTTCATCGCTGCCACGCCAGCGACTCGCCGAACAGGTCGCACGCGCCGATGGGTTCGCCTGGTACCCGGGACTCGTAGCGCGTGCAGACCCGGTGCGGGCAAACGTATCTGCCCCCGGGCGGCGGCGTCGGCATCTGCCCGGACCGGCCGAACTCCACGTCGGGGCCGCGGCCGTGAGTTTCGAGACCCAGGAAGCGCCACAGCTCGGCCAGTTCCGCGGGGGCGGTGGCCGCGTCGGTGCCGATCGCAGTCACAGTCTGTTCTAGCCGGCCCAGCCAACCCTGCTGCGTCGCCGCCGCGCGTATCTGCGGAAGCGTGCGGCAGAACTCGGCGAGTCGGCTTTCCTCCGTCGTCACCCCTCATGCCCTCCGTTGTCGGTATGTTCGAGTTCCCTGAGGCGCAGCAGCCAGCGTGCCCCGGCGGGAAGGTCGTGCTGCTCGGCAAGGAGCGTGAGCAACACACCGATTGTCTGACGGTCGCCCGCTTCGGCGGCTTTCTCCAGGTACGGGCGAGCCTCATCCAGCCGATCAAACTCGAACAGCATCGATCCGGCCCGAAGGGCGGCGTCCGCGTCACCGGCGTCCGCCGCGCGACGGAACCAGGCCAGCGCGTCGGGCCGCCGGTTGGTCTGGGAGAGCAGGACTCCCAAGTTGAACCAGGCGGTCGGGTCGCCGAGCTCGGCTGCACGGCGCAGTGGTGGCTCGGCGCCGGCGTGATCGTCCTGGGATCGGCGGACGTTAGCGAGTGCCAGGAGCGCGGTGATGTCGTCGAGGTCGGCCGCCCGTGCGAACGCCGTCTCGGCCTCGTCGAGCCGCCCGGCCTCACGGTGCAGATATCCCAGCTCGACCGTGGCGGCCGTCAGCTTGGCGTCGGCGGCTCGCTCGAACCAGCCGACGGCCTCGTCGTCGCGACTCTGTTCCCGGGCCAGGACGCCAGCGCTGAACCTCACTATCCGGGCGAGGCTCGCGGATGCTTCAGCGTCGCCGTTGTCGACGAGGGACGCCAGGAGGCGGATCGCCTCGTCCGTCCGTCTCTCCTCGAGTAGTTTGATGGCCAGGTAGCGGGTCGCCGTTGGATGACCGGCCGCCGTCTGCTCGCGCAGCCACTGCTCGGCTCGCTCACTGCGGCCGGCCTGGTCAAGCACCGCGAGGTAGGCGCCGACTGGTTGAGGGTGGTCGGTCTCAGCGAGTGGCAGCAGTATCGACTCCGCTTCGTCGAAGCGGCCGCGGTCGGCGAGTATCCGGCCGTAGATCATCTGGGTGGTGATATCGCCGACGGCGATCGACTGTCGGCCCAGCTCCTCCGCCTCGGCGGTTCGGCCCGAGGAGTTGAGCACGGTGATCAGTCCCGCTCGAGCGCCCGGGTGACCATCCGCTATCGCTGCACGCAAGAGCTGTTCCGCGTCGTCGGGACGGCCGTCCTTGAGAGCCTGGGTCGCAGTCGCCAGCGTTTTGTCGGTCATCGCTCCCCCAGGTGGACTAGGCCAGCCCAGCCAAGCGGGGCCTGAGGATGGGCTGCTCGGGCGGCCCGGACGGTTTCGTGCAGAGCAAGGGCCGGGTCGACAGCGGATGTGGGGGCAAGTCGCTTATAGAGGTCGACGCCGAGGTCGGCTGCGGTCTCGTCATCGACGGTCCACATCGTGCCGATTACGTGGTGGAAGCCGACGACTTGCATGGCGGTGGCGAGGGAGATGTTCTCCTCGGCCATTCCCCCGGCGACCCGAGCACTGGCGCAGGTCAGGAGAATCGCCAGTGTGCCGCGTCCGCGTGCGGTCCGTACCGCCCGCAGGTCCGCGATGGTGATCGAGCCGTCGTGCAGCAGCAGTCTGCCGGCTGACGGTTCGAGGTTGTCGATGTCGGTGTGGCAGGCGAAGTGGGCCCAGCCGCATTCGCGCAGCGCGGCGACTGTCGCGGCCATGGTGGCAGCGTCATCGAGCAGCACCGGAGCGGCAGGGAACCGTTCCGCGAAGGCCCGCCGCTCCCGGTCGACCCCAGCGAGCTGGCGGTGGCCTGGGGTGTTGGCCATGGCCACCAGCAGCGGCTCCTTGGTCGCTGGCGTGCGTCCCCAGTTGGGGTAGAGGTCGCGCAGGGTCGTCACGTAGCTCGACACCGCCCTGTCGATGACGTTTTCTCCGGGTATGCCGTGGTGGCCGGCCGCGTGCAGCGGCAGGAACTTCAGATACCCCACCGGGTACCAGCGCAGTCGCGGCCACCGACCGGTGGGCGGGCCGTCGATGCCAAGTGCGGCCAGCACGGGTGACGCGATCTCGTCCCACAGCCAGCCCAGCGTCCAGCTGACCACCTCGCGGGCGCGCAGTAGTTGCGCAAGTCGGAGCGTGCTGGCGTCCTCGCCGAGCAATCGGTTGAGCGCCGTCTCCCAAGCCAGGACGCAGAAGTCCAGTTCGGCCCGGCGCACCCTGGGCAACGGCACCACAGTGATGCCGCGGTGGTCCACAATGAGCGCATCGCTGCGGGTCTGGTCGGAGTTGACCAGCACGATCGGCGGCTCGGCCTCGCCCGGTTGCAGGTCGGCGAACGTGGGTGGCGCTAGGAAGTCCGCGAATCCGGGCAGCGCCCGAGCCTGGTCGACGAGGGCGGTCCACTCGCGGACGAGGGCGTCGCGTGCCTCCAACTGCCCGGGTTCCAAGTCGGCGAACGGGTCGACCTCCAGCATTGACTGCACCCGGGCCAGCTGGTCGGCGAGTTCGGGATCGGCCGCGTGCAGGTCGTCGTAGCGGTTGTGGCCGCTGGCGGCCTGCCGCAGCAGCACGGACTGTCCGCGTTCGAGCAGTTCGACCGCTCGTTCGGGCTGGCCGGCGGTGAGTGCCCAGGCGGCGGCGCGGGAGGCCAACTTGCGGTGGTGCCGGATGAGACCTTCCCGGTCGCTGCGGCTCAAGCCCCGCCAAGCGAGGAGTTCGAGCAGTTCGACCGCCCGGCCGTAGCCGTCTAGGGCGAGCACTGGGTCGTCGCGTCCGGCGCCGAGTTCTCCGAGCTGCCAGGCCGCGTCGATCCGCAACCGGACCGGCTCGCTGACTTGATCAGAGGCGCGTCGCAGCAAGTCGGCAGCCTCGTCGCTGTCCGGGGATTGCTCGATCAAGGCCCGCCCGAGGTGCAGCATCGTCGCCCCGGTGTTCCCGGGCAAGGTGAGAGCGTCGCGCAGCAGGGCGATGGCCCGTTCGCGGCCCTCTTCGGTGTGCTCATTGAGGTGCGTGATAGCGGAGTTGGTGACCATCAACACGCGGAATGGCGACTCCGTCGAGGTGGCATCAACCGCGTCGGCGTACAGCGCGAGTGCTTCGTCGTGATCTGCTGCGTCCCCGGTCAGCCTATGGCGAGTGTTGAGCGCGGCGGCTAGATTGGACAGGTGCCGACCGTGCCGGGGGTGGCCGGGAGGTGTTGCTTCGGCGCAGCGGCGCATGACCTCGACCGCTTCGTTCGCATCGTCCACGGTGCGGGTCCGCGCGGCCCGCGCCAGCAGGCACCCGCCGAGGGTGTTGAGCACGACGGGGTCCGGGCGGGTGCCGGGTAGGCGTGACGCCTCGGCGAGGCGTGCCGAAGCGATTGCGTCCTCGAGGGCGCGGGTGTCGCCGGTATGCGTGTAGCGGCTCTGCAGGAGGCTGGCCAGAGTGCCGGCGCTCCTCTCCATGTCGGGATGGCGGCTTGGCAAACCGGCGACGGACCGGCGCGCCAAGTCGATCGCCTCGTCAAGTTGGCGGAGATCGCCAGTGCGCAGGAAAAGCTCGCGCACCGAAATCGCAAGCCCATTGAGGCTGGTCGCCCGGTCGAACCGATCCAGTCCGCGGTGGGCCAGCGCGGCACGTGCTGCCTCGATCGCAGCCGTCAGGTCCCCACGAGCCGACTGTTCCCATAGCATCATCTCGGCAACGGAAAGACTACTGTGGTAGATCTGCGCTCGGTTCGGATCGGCTTCCACGCGGGCGTGGATGGCCGCCAGCACGTCGTCGATGCCGTCCGTCGGTCCAACCTGGTCGGACCGTTTGAGCAATGCGTTCGCCAGTGCGATCAGTCGCCTATCGTACTGCGGATGAGACTCCGGTGTCGCCTCGAGGGCTTGTCGCATGACCGTGATGGCCTCATCGAGCACCGCGCCCGGGTCGTCAGCCACGCGATGCTCCTGTTCCAGGAGGCGCCCGTAGGCGACGAGCACCTTCGGGTCGCCGGGATGCCGAGCGACCAGCTCCCGGGCCCGGTCGATAGCCTCCCGCAGCGCCCGCACGTCGCCGCCCTCGAGGTAGGAGTCGGCCAGAATCTGGCCGAAAGCGATGTGAGATCCGATATCGGTCGAGTCGTCGATGACGCCTCGCATAAGGTCGTTGGCTTGGGTCAGGTCGTCGTTGTTGCCGCCGACCAGATAGCGGAGGTAGAGCTGTACGGCGAGGGTGGCGACCTGCTCCGGGTCAGGGGTCGGCCGGTTGACGGCCACTGTGAGCGCGTCGATCACCTCGCTGCCAGCCTCCTGGCCGGCGGGTTCGGTCCAATCGTCGATCAGGCGTGCCAGGACGACGGCGAGCGCGGCCCGCTGCGGGTGGTGCCGGGGCAGCTGCCGCATCGCAGTGAGGAGAAGTTCGCGGCGGTCGTCGGCGGCGGTAGGTTGACTACGGCTGAGCAGGATGGCCAGGTTCGCCTTGGCCGCGGAGTGATACGAGGCGGACGGGTCGCCGTCGGTCACGACCGTGCGAAGCATGCCGATGACCTCGTCCACGAGTTCGGGCGGCGCTTCCTCCCCTGCGTCGCGAATGAGCAGCGCCGCGAGGTTGCCGCGAGCGAACTCCCGGTCGTTGTCGCTGGTTACCGTCGCCAGGGCCCGCCGGGCGAGGGTAATCGCCTGGTCGAAGGCGCCCGTCCGCTCGGCCACAATCTGGGACAGGTAGACGAGAGCGGATGAGCGAACCGAGCCGATCGACTCTCCGATCGCAACGGCACCGCGCAGGGCAACCTCGGCCGGTTCAAAGAAGTCAACGTCGCCGGTGGCGCTTGCCAACTCAATTATGGTGGCCCCCGCACGCACAAGCAGCTCGGCACGGCGGTCGGCTGGCAGCAGGTGCTGTTCGGCCGCGCGCAAGAACTTGCCCGCGGCTTCCCTGACAACCTCGACATCGCCGGTCTGGTCGAACTGCCACAGCAGCTCACTGGCGCGTTGCTCAGCCAGGTCGGTCATCTTGATCGTCCCGGTGCGCAGCAGCTCGCAGTCTTTGGCAAGCGGCTCCGGCACGATTTCTGGATGGTCTACGTGGAGCATCGCGAAGAGACTGAGCGCCGAGGCGGCGTCGGCCGCAGCATCGTGGTCGTCGCCGGTGTCGTAGGCAAGCGCAAACCGTTCCTCGCCCTTGTAGGTGATGACTTGGAGCGGGACGCTGCTTTCGCCGACGAATGCATAGCCACGCGCCTCGTACCGGAGCATGTGGAGCCGGGCGACCGCGAGCATCACCTTGTCGTCAGCGAAGGCCTCCGGCATCAGAGATTTGGCCAGAGCAGTAGTTGTGTCGGCGAGCAGGGGCGTGCCGTCGCCGGTCTCGTCAAATCGAGCCAGGATTCGCTGCAGGTCAGCGAGCTTCTCAACCATCCCGGTTCACGCATTCCAGGATTTCCAGACGGGCGAGGGTTGGGTCTTCGTTGAAACCAGTCATTCCTCCGTACCCGACAACCTGGTCATAGCAGACCTGTCCCGTGCTCAGTCTGAACGGGGCATCGTTGAGGTCGATAACTTGGGTGCCCTTCACTCCGCCAGACTCGTACTCGATCTCTAGGGTGAACTCGTACGCGGTCGCCGTGTCGAGTGAATATCCATCTTCAGTCGTGAAGACTTCGACGAGCACGTACGGCTTCTCCGTGGGAGAGACATCGATCGTTCTGGTGTCAAAGAACTTCTCGCCGGTCATCTCACCGTACTCATCTCGCACGAAGGGGCCGTGATCAGCTTGCCCGAGGGGGATCGCCATGGCATCAACCTCTCCTCCGCCACAGGTTTCGAGCCCTAGATGGGATTGCATCGGGAGCGGTTCGGCCTCGGCCACGTTGGCTCGGATGTCGTAGATGGTCACCATGTGGTCCAGCTCCGTCTGCAAGGTGAACTCGATGACCAGACTCCCCGTTGCATATGCCCCGGCGTTCAGGGCATCGCCGATGTAGACATCTTCATCAGTGGAATAGACCTGTTCAGTGTCGAGAAACGGTGTGGCAGTGGCCTCCATGCCTTCAGCGAAGTCGACCCGAGCGCATACATTGTTGAGCTGGGTGATAGTAGCCAGAAAGTCGGGGGACTCTCCTGCCGCTGGCGAAACTCCCTCGGTATCGGTCGCCTCGAGGAGAGTAGATTCCGTCGACTCCGGGTCCTCTGGCTCGTCAGCGCCTCGGTCGAAGCCTGGCAGAAGGAGGGCGGCTGCGAGGAGCACCGAGGTAGTACCACCCACGGCGGAAACAACTCGCCAGGCCTTGCGTGATGGAGGAAACGCAACCATGTGTCGTCCGAGGTCGGGCCAGAGCCATGCGAGGTGATCGAGGGCGATCATGTCGCCAGCGTGGGTGCCTGATTTGGCGACGGTCATGCCGACGACACCTTTGGCCTTGTCGTCCCAGACCGGCCCACCTGAGAAGCCATGGTCGACCGTCCAGCCCCGCGCGCTGGTCGGATTGAGCTGCACCCAACCTGGCCTTGAGTTTCCGGAGAGGCGCATCTGCGCGTCCGGGGCCTGTGCCTCGCCGACGAAAGGGAAACCTCGGACGGTGACAGCGCGGTCTGTGAAGCTCTGGGGTGCATGGAGCAGCCGAGGTGGAACCAATCCAGGTACTGGTGCATCGAGTTCGAGCACTGCAAAGTCGGCCCAGCCCAATGCGACCTGGTGGGACATGAGAACTCGCGATCGCACTGGTGGACCGGGTTGATCCGACGGAATCCCCGCTTGCCCTCCGACAAATGGGAACTCTACGAGGACAACCTGACCAGTGGAGATCGGCTCGTTCGAAGGTCCGACGGGGAGGTGCGCACAGGTAATGACGTGCCGATCGTCAACGGCGATGCCAGTCCCTGCGGTGGTGCCATCAGCCTTGACGACCCGGACGAGCCAGGTCGGGTGATCGATCATCGCCCCGTTCCCTCCTCAAGAGTTGCGTCCCAACGGAGCGTGACTTGGAGGTGAGCCTCCCCCGAGGCCTCCACCAGCTTGATGGTGCCTTTCGCGCTGATCTTGAAGCACATAGCAACCTCGACTTCGCGGGGCCGGCGCTGCATCGCTTCGATCTGATCCAGCACGGCCTCCCCCATCAACGGGACAGCTGCCAAAGACTCATTGAACGTTGCTGCAGAGACCCCTGCAATTCGGGCACCAAGCGCGGCGCTGCGATCAATCAGACCGACACGTTGAGGCCCTTCAAGTCCCGCTTCTGGAGGGGAGGACTCGTCACTGACTTCGACGGTGATAGTTCGAGACCGGGGAGGGTCTTCGAACTCGATTTCGATATCGGGCACTGGGACTCCTTAAGGGGAATGAAGTCGGACCAGACCACGATCATGCCATGGCTTCTAGAGCCTTGCGGGTCGCCTGTCGCCCATAAGTGGGGCCAGATGGGTCTTAGCGACAGTCCAGATCGCGGAGTGCATCAAGCTATGTAATGTCTATTATAGTCCTATTGTGATTTCTCGATATCGAAGGAGCGTTTCGGGACTGTAAGTCATGGGCCCGTAGGGCCGTTAAGTCGTGTTGGTGAGTTTAGGCCCTACTTCCGTTTTTAAGAACTCTTGCAGCCTCCTGGTAGAAGATCGCCAGGGCCGCGGAACGTGGCGTGGTGTCACTTCTCTTAGGTATGGCAAGAAGAGTTGCCCCGGCTGCAAGATAGGTGGCAGCCTCGCTGAGGGACGGGTTGTGGGCGGCGATCACTGAAATGCCTGCCGTGATGATGCTGAGGACCTGGTTCGTGCTGAGGTTCAAGAGTCCTGCGAAGTGGCGAGCCATCAGGGCGCTATTGATGTAACGAGGGTAATCTCTGAGGGCCTCGTGATCACCCCTCATCAAAGCAGGTATCCAATCGCCATGGAGTTTCGGCCAAAGATGCTTGCTGGCGACCTCTCGAAGTCGCAAGAGTGTTGGAAGATTCCTCTGCCAATCGGCGAGGAGGGGAAGGTCGATAGCTTGGTACGCGGCTCGTTCTCTTGCCGCGTTTCGAATGTAGGGAGCGAACCCACGCGGGCCCGAGAACTGCCCCGTTCCAGCCAGCATCTCCTGTATATAGGGCGTTTCGACCTCGCGCTTAACTCGGTTCTGCTGAGCTACGGCTGTCGCGTCCCACGAACTCGGCGGACTGAGTAGCTGAACCCCGTTGTGAACACGGGAATTGCGAATCGGCCGCTCGATCCTTACGAGGAGGTCTCGGGCAGGATCGGCGATCTCACTGCCAGATGGCGTATCGGATCCGCTGGCAGGCGACAGCCAATGCCGCAGCCCGCTCATTGATCCTGCGATGACGCACTGCTTTGCGTCTGCCACCGGTCGTATGAGGGCGTGTTTGACGTGCTCGAGCTGGGCATCATCTGCTTCCTCGATCCACCGGGAGACTAGTTGCCTCGCGCCGAGATCGGTCAGGTCCCGATGCACCTGGCGCAGTGCTGCGGAGGTGCCGATGTCGGTCTCTTTCCAGTCCACCGCTTCGAGCATCGGTCCCTCACCCTTCACCCCGGCAGCCATCTGAACGAAGATTCGGCTGGTGGCCCATCCGATCTCCTGAGCAGCGAAACTCTCGTTCTCCAGCGATTCCCTAGTGCAGAAGATCTTCTCGAACATCCACAGCGGCGCTGAACCGTTCCAGAAGACAGCGCCGGGAAGCGCACTGTTTCGCGGTTCCAGGGGGTCGTCCGCGAGTAGGCGGTTGTACTCCCATCCAGGGAGGTAGATGCCATTAATCGATGCCATAATGAAGTACCTTCGGAGAGAGGGGTATGGCGCTGTCCACGTGTCTTCAAGGAAGACGCATGTCTCCGTGCTTCTAGCGGCGGCTGGTTGTAAGCAGCTCCTGTGCGACTCGAAGCAGGGCTGCGGCAGGCGCATGAGGTCGGGCTTCGGCGATCATGCGCGTGAAATCTGCTGTGATGGTTGCATTCTCAGGGGCGTTGGGGACGCGAATCTCGACGTCCGGGACCTGGAAAGTGTCTGCAAGGCTTGAGGTGATGGTGTCCACGTCTCGGTAAACGTCGTCGGAGCGCTCTGCTTCGACTCTGATTCGGCGCACGAGACCCTGCAGGGTCACCGCGTTCAAGGCGAACTGGCTCAATGGTTCGGCGAGGTTTTCCCATCTTGCGGCGGGTGCGCCTTTACGTCCGTTCAACCTGCGCTTGTCGCTGGTGAGATGGATGATCCATGACCCTGCGATCAACGCGAGTACGCGCCCGTGGATACGCCACCCTTCCTCTGGGGCTCTCTCATCCTCACCTTCAAGGGAGCTGATGTTGAGGCTGGCGCTTGCTCGAGATGCGGTCCATGAAGCGAGGCTCGGCTTTACGAGGCGAGTGAGGTCGAGGCCAGTTAGCCGGTCGGCCATCGACTCCAGGCGCTTGAGCGAGATCATCTCGCCCACATATGCCCAGTACCGCGGGTCATCGGTCACGTCATCTCGTGACAGCAGGTAGGGGAGCACCACCATGAGCTCGGCCTCCGAGAGTCGCCCCCCGATCACCTGAGAAGGTCGGTCCCAGTCGAGCCGCTGGGTTGGTGCGAGGTCGGTGGTGTCACCGCTGATACCCATCCGGATCATCTGGCCGGCGCGAAGCAGACTAACCGCAGCGTCCTCGACGAAGAGACGGCGCACGACGGTGTTGAACGAATCGAGCCCGGCCACCTCGTCAGTTTCACCCCGTGTGCCGGTGAGTGCAGCAACTTCGTCGGAGTCCGAGAGGAACAGTCCCCGCCCGCCTCGCATGACGTTGCCCCGGACCAGTTGCAGGAGCGGCTCGCGGGCTGAGCCGGGCGATGCGGCGATGGTCGAGGTTGATCTGGGGATGCGGCCGGTGATGTGGTCGAGTGATCGGCTGTCGGTGACCAGGACCTTAGGGGCGACGGCGGCTTCGGCGCGGACTTCTTCGATCACCTCGGCATTGCGTTCTTCGCGGAGTCCGAGCAGCACGGGGCCGACGTCGCCGAGCGCGGGGATGTCACGTCCTGCCGCGGCTGAGGCCAGTGAGTGTCGCAGGAAGATGTTGCGGTCCGAGGCTTGGCCGTTGTCCTTCCAGGTCATGACGATGTCGGGGGCGAAGCTGTGGTTGAAGTACTCGGTGGTGCGGATTTCAGCGGTGGCGTCCAAGCCTTCGAGCTCCTTGACGACCGCGCTCTTAACCCCGTCGATGACGTCTTCGGGATCGTCGTGGCCGAGGGCGAACTCGATCGCCTCTCGCATGCTGGCGCCCGTCATCGCTAAAAGCCCTTCCGTTTGAGCGTTTCATGGATTTTGAAGAGCTCACTGCGATCAAGCACGAGTTCGGTGTGGCGGTCGTGGAGCGGGATCAGCCAGAGCCGTCCCGACACCAGCTGGAGCAGGTCGCTGTCGATCTGGCGTCCTGCGAGCGCATCGGGGTGCCTCTCAAGTGCTGCGGCGATCTCCTCGGGGCTCCGCAGGCGTGGCCACTTCCCTTGCGCAAACGGGTGGGTGGTGAGCCACATGAACTCCCGTTCGTCGTCCGCGCCGTCCTCGCACGCCCGCGCAGTAATGCTGTAGGCATTCGCTAGGTACTCGGTGTAGTCCTCCGCCTGGGAGCCAACATGGTTGTACGCCTTGTTTTCCACGGCCAGGGGCGGTCGTCGCTCGCCAAGAAAGTAGCCGGCCAGGTCAAAGTGTTTGATTTCCTTGTCCAGACGGAGGAATCTCGTCTGGTTCTGGTTTTCGCAGACGTTCCACGGCAAGGTGATGAAGGTGGTGCTCTCCAAGAACAGTTGCGCCTTCTTGACGCCGATGAGCCCCTGCATGTGAGCGCCTTCAGCAACCATAGGCGCCAGCCTACCGTCTCCACTGCGTGAATTGGGTTCCTCCTCTTGTGAACTGCTGGAGCAAGAGTCACATCGCTAACTCTGGTCGCTCGAAGGAATTCTTGCTCACGGCAGTTGCCTGATAAATGCCGGATCGTTATGGATCATGTCATTGCCACAAGTGCCGCTGTCGGTGCAACGTTCGATGTTGTGCACAGAGGTGCTCTCCGAGAATGGACCTCGACATGACCAACTCACGACGAACGGTCGCGTACTACCGCGTCTCGACCCTCAGGCAGGCGCAGACCGGCAGCGAAGCTGAGGAGTTCGGTGCCTCGATTGCGAGTCAGCAGGCCGCATGCCACCGCTACGCCAGTGAACACGGCCTTGAGATCGTCGCCGAGTACACCGAACCAGGTGGATCCGGGACTGCGATTGATCGCAGGCCCCAGTTCAGGCAGCTTCTCGACCGCGTCCTCAACCAGCGTGATGTCGAGGTGGTCCTGGTCTACACCCGTTCCCGGGCCTTCCGGAACGCCTTCGAGGCGATGGTCATCCGGGAAGAGTTCCGAAAGATCGGCGTCGAGCTGCTCTCCACACAGGAGCCCTGCGAGGCGGGTCCTGAAGGCGACCTGGTCACCTTGATCCTCGACGGCGTCAACGAATACCAATCCCGCAAGCTCGGGATCGACGTCTCGTTCAAAATGGCCGCTGCCGCGGCCCGCGGCAGGATGCCGGGACGGGCGAAACTCGGGTACCGCAACACCCGCATCCAGGTTGAGGGCCGTTCGACCCCGGCGATCGAACTCGACCCCGACCGCGCCCCCTACATCGGTACCGCCTTCCGGCTCTTCGCGTCGGGCCAGTACACGCTCAGCCGCCTCAGAAACGAGCTCGCCACTGCCGGCCTGCGCACCCGGCTCACCAGGGCCCACCCCGCCGGCTCACCCATCAGCGTCACGCAGCTCACGAAGCTGCTCAAGGACCGCACCTACCTTGGATACGTGCAATGGTGCGGCGAGGAATACCCCGGCACCCACCCTCCGCTCGTCGACCAGGACCTCTTCGACCGGACCCAGCGCGCCTTGGCCAGCCGCTGCCGCAGCACCCGCGACCGCAAGTGGGACCACTACCTCAAGGGCCTGCTCGCCTGCGCCCGCTGCGGGAAGAAACTCCACTTCGAGGTGAGCCGCAACCGCCACGGCTGGCGCTACTTCTACTTCATCTGCGCCGGACGCCAACCACGCACCTGCGACCTCCCACGCCTTCCCCTATCGGTTGTGGAAGCGGTCCTGGAGGCGCACTGGGCCACGGTCGCCTTCACCCCCGCCGAGCAGGCAGCAGTCGCCGACGACCTGCACCGCGCGGTCCAAACCCAGCAAGCCGCCACCGAAGACCTGCGGCGGCGCCTGCGCCGTGAACGCACCCGGCTCAACAGCCTGGAGAACCAGTGCCTCGAACTCCTCGGGCAACGCGGGTGGCCGCTGGCCAAACTCACCGAGCGTCTCGAACTCGTCCGGCATCAGCGCGCCGAGATCACCCAACGACTCGCGACCATCAAAGCCAACGCCTGCACGGCCGATGCGGAGGCCGCCCCTGTCACCGCCATGCTCGCGACGTTGAACCGGCCCCGGGACCTGTTCAGGCGCCTGCCGAACAACCTCCGCAAGACCCTCGGACACCTGTGCTTCGAACAGGTCCTCCTCGACGTCCGCACCGAGGAAGGGATGCTCGTCGCCGCAACACGGAGCTCGGACCGCGGGTCAGCAGTGTCGATCGATGCCCGAAACCTCACTGCGGCAGGACAACGGCGTACTGAGGTGAACGTCCGCGCTATCGCCGACCTCGTGATCACCGCCTCCCAGACGAAACGAGAACAGCCTCAACGGGAACGCGGCCGGGACGTGAACGTCTGGGAGGTACCGACGTATGTATAGCTAGCAGATGAGTTTGGCCCAGATCACGATGGCTCCACCTGTGTGTAGTCCCACGTGTCGATTTGGTTGGCGTGCAACCGATTCGGTCCACTTAATTGCGTTCCTTGCTATGCGGGACACATACGTACGAGGCTTCCCTCTGAACCGCAGACCAGAGCGTTCGTCTATCGATGGTGACTTACGCACCCCGTATGGGGTCCTTGGACAAGCGCTCGCGAATATTGGTGGGAAGCACGCGATGCTCCCAGAAGATGCGAGCCGCTTCCGGATGCACCGTCTCGCTGGCCACACCGTGACCGATGCCTCGCAGCTCCTTCCATGCGCGTACAACATCGTGCGCAATGTCGAGGATGAGTCTGGGAGGCGCCAGGTGTAGATGAGTTGCGGCGATGGGTACAGCGTCAGGGTCGACGATGCTACGCGGCGACACGATAACCGATATGCTGGCGCCCGGCGGTGAGTCCATTTCACGATCTTCTGCCATCGTCGTGAGCTGAGTGTTGGCTTGCCGGACGTAGTCCATGCTAAGCATGCCGTCAGCCGTCTGTTCGCTCTTCGCCTCAATCAAAATCCACATTGGGTCCCAGAGCCATACTGCATCGGCTCGTCCTTTACCGGACGGTTTGAACGACTCGGCCCCTAGAAATTCGCCGAGTGTGACCAGTGCTTGCTCGTATTTTGTGGCATTTTGCTGATTAAGGTCCGCCAGCATCGCAGCTGACAGTCGGTTGAACTTTGCTGCTGACTTGAACTTGCCGTTCAGTAGTTCAATGACACGATTGACGCTTTCCTCATCGACTGGTTCAGAGTCCAGCATGGCAGACGGGAGGGGCTGGATCTCCTTCAACCATGTGGTTCCTTCAGCGGACTTATGAGCCTTGCGGAGCAGCTCGGCGCTTCGCTCTGCGGCCGAGTTGCTTGCCGGAGCGGAGAGTGAGGACCATGCGCTCCCAAGGTAGGCCCAGAGGGCGCGGTATGACCGGAGCCCCGGGGCGGTGAGATGCTCGAGCACATCAATTGCAGCCCGCGTGGCTCCCTCCCAGTCCTGCCGCCACGCCAGATTCCACGCTTTAACTTCACGGGCAGCGCTCGTAGCGAGTTCCGTGACATTGGGTTGCGGTGTGCGGACTGCTGCTCGCCGCAGTGTCGCCAGCTCGGGTTCTGCGTCTTCAATCCAGATATCGTCCTGTTCAAATGCGCTCTTGGCGAGGAAGAGCAGGTCGTCTGCGGGCACTTGGCTCTGATCGAGCCCAAAACTGATCTCGGCTTGCAGCTCGATTGGTAGTGACTTCCGGACCTCGTCACGGCATAGGAATCGCAGGATGTCTTCGCCTGCGACGATGACAACCGCCCAGTCTTGAGGTCCCCGCGTGCACCGCCCGGCACCCTGCAATACGCGCGTACGGATTCGCTCTTGAAGCACCTCTGAAGCTCGCAGCTTGGTTTCGAGAAACCGATCCTGGAGATGCGATGCTGTAGGCAAACCTGCCATGAGCATCATTCGGCAAGAGTCGGCTGCGAGATCCATGCCGTCATACCGATTCGGCGCCAGGAGCGTGCCAGTTTCGGCATCGATGAACGGCTGGATCCCAGCTTCGACATCCCTGGCGGTGAATCGCTCATCGTCAGGAACCTTGATTGCATTGGCAATATGATGAGCGGAATCGTCGTCGGGGGTGAGCACGAGCCGTTTTGGGGCTAGCTCGAGCAGCGCGCCGACAAGTCTGACCTCTGGGCCGCTATCGTAGTCGTTCGCCGTTGGCTCTGTTGGAGCGGATGCGAGCCCGGGGAAGACGAAGAAGCGGCGGCCGCTGCCGGTCCTGTCCCACGCCGCTGGTACCGGAACCCGCTTAATGCCAGTCCGTCCAAATGCGCGCTCGAGCTCGCCGGCATCCCCGATGGTGGCTGACAGATAAACGCGTTGCGCTGGGTTGGTGAAGGGGGCGTGCTCGAAGGTCGGTGGGATCATTGGCCGGATGTAAAATTCGCGCCAGGAAACGTAGAACAGGCAGGACGCAAGATTCGCCTGCAGCATCCTGAAGCGGTAGGAGGCGTCTCCCTGGAGCAGTGCGAGCACTTGAGCTATGTCGTTCGCGTGGTGGGAGATGGTGCCGATTGGTAGGAGGCGGACTGTACTCCTGTCGGTAGTTGGACCATCGGGGGCGAGCATTCGGGACGCGAGCGAGGGATCGATCGAGTCTTTGAGCACGTCGAAGAGTTGTTCGTACGCGCCGTCGTTTCGGCTTACACTCAGTGCCCATGCCTCGGCCACGAAGCCCTCGGCTGCGTGTGCGTCGTCGAATATTAGGGTCTGGGCGTCATTCAGGTGAGGGTTGAGGTTGAATATTGCGCTGTATGTGCTGATAGCGATGGCGTCGCCTCGTGTGTAGCGAGCAAGTTCCGCCTGGTCCCAGGTTCCATGAGGTCCGATAAGCAGCACGGCGGGGATACCCTGGTCGTCCGCCTTCTTGAGAACCTGCCGGGCGAGTTGCTTTGTCGGGCAGACATAGACAACGCGCTGGCGGAGCGTGCGCCGCCGCCATTCTGAGATGAGCAGCCCAACGAGAGTCTTTCCCGACCCGGTTGGGAGCTCGAGCGCAACGTCAGGTGTCTCCTGAGGCATCTCAGCGTAGGTTCGGAGCTGATCGGCCTGATGCGACCAGAGCGCACCAACACCGTTTGACGCACGCGGGAGCTCTCCAAACAAGGCCTCCGGATCGGTTGCGCCGACCGGCTGCTCAGTACGTTTCCTGAAGCGCGGCCGGGGCCGCTCGCCATCTTCGAGGGTCATCTTCACATTCTCGCGCAGACAACCAGCAGGGAGCGGCTCACCACCCCAATTGGTATCGATCTGCCGTCGACTGGGCCGTCGCGAGTGCGGAGACGCGGAGTGCCGCTGCCCAGCTGGGGCTGTGTGGATCAGCACCACCGCATCCACGCCGGACTAGAACCGCAGACTGTCCAGGACGGCCGCCCCGTTGGTCGCGGTCAGGATCGGTCCGCTCAGCGAGGCCACGGCCGGCATCGGCGTATCGACCAGATCGGCTTTGGCGGCCGCCGCCCGTTCGCGTGTGATCGCAACCTCCTCGCCGAGGTGTTCGAGATGCTCATCGACCAGCCGCACCATCACCGCAGGAGCGGCGGCGATCACCGTCTCGATCGCCTCCAGGGTATGCAGATCCCACGGAGCCGCCGGACCAGTACCGCACGCTCGATCTGCGCCGGGGCGTAAAACCGATACCCCGAGACACCGTCGAACTCGGTCGGCAGCAGCAGGCCCGAATCGGCGTAGAACCGCAACGCGCCCGCCGTGAGGCCGAAGCGCTGTGCGAAGGCGCAGATCGTCATCAAGTCAGGGTTGGTCACCCTGCGAGTGTGGGACTTCAACCGACATGAAGGTCAACAGCCAATAACCACACTCACAGTCCACGGACCCGGCTTGCCGCGATCGGGTTTGGTCCGGTCAGCGATCTCCACTTTGGCGCAAGCTCACGCCGTCGATGATGGCGTGCGACCAGTCGATCTCGCTGGCTGCGCCGAGCCGGTCGAGAACGGCCCGATGGAGTTTCGACCAAAGGGCGGCCTTCGACCATTCGGTGAAGCGCCGGTGCGCGGTCTGCTGGGAGACACCGAAGGTCGGCGGCAGGTGCCGCCAGGCGCAGCCGGTGGTCAGCACGTACACGATCGCGCAGAACACCTGCCGGTCAACAGCCCGGGGGATACCACGGCCCTGGGCCCGCTTCGGTGGGGCCGGTATCAGCGGCTAGGTGATCTCCCAGCCCATTGGGCACAAGACGTTTGGCGAACTCATCCACGCCAGATCTATACAGTTCTGCTGTGGTCTTGGAGGTAACCGGGTTCGCGCGAACACCGGGCTCAAGTATCTTCGGGATCGGTGAGTCGATCCCGGAGCCGCCTTACTTCGGCGACCAGACGAGGGATCGCCTCGCGGGCCATCGCGATGAATGCGGCGTTCTCATCCCAGCGCTCGTCTTCCACATCGACATAACGCGGATGCTGTACGAGCGTCGCGGCGATGATCTCTTCATGGCTAAAAGCCAGCCAACGCTCACCCGCGCCGGAGTCTTCAACGGTGCTCACCGCGACGAGGTTCATGGCGTGGTCATCATCGAGGAAGCGAACAAACCACTGGCCCGGCGTGGCAGCGGCACTGCAACGCTCGATCTCTTGGAGCTCGTCTTCATCCATGTGAACATCGTTGCTCAAGTCAGACCGGTTTCCAACCCTGTTTCAGCCCCGCAACACATGACCGCCACCAACTGAGACACGCATCTTAGTGATGCGACTTTGTAGGCATCGTGAAGCGTTACTTTTGGTCCACTGGCTAGTTTGGATTGTGGAAGCCTATCCATGATTGAAGTGCGTCCAGGTCCAAAGTCATAATCTTGCGGCCATCGGTCCGGAACTGGCCTGGTTTGCGAAGATCGCTATCACCTGATTGGTGACGACATCGGGTGTTGTTGCAGGTCAAATGCATGTTGGTATTGCTGGCGTATCGATGTTGGTTGATTGACTGGCTGGTTGCAGGGTGTTGTTGGAGCGGTCTGCAGTGCAGTGTCAGCGGTGATTGCCCGGAGCGGTCTGCAGTGTCAGGGACGCTGGGTGTATTCACTCATAGCCGTGGCGCCGTGGCGCCGTGGTGCCGTGGCGCCGTGGTGCCGTTGGATCGGGTGTTGTTGCAGGTCAAATGCATGTTGGTATTGCTGGCGTATCGATGTTGGTTGATTGACTGGCTGGTTGCAGGGTGTTGTTGGAGCGGTCTGCAGTGCAGTGTCAGCGGTGATTGCCCGGAGCGGTCTGCAGTGTCAGCGGTGATTGCCCGGAGCGGTCTGCAGTGTCAGCGGTGATTGCCCGGAGCGGTCTGCAGTGTCAGGGACGCTGGGTGTATTCACTCATAGCCGTGGCGCCGTGGCGCCGTTGGATCGGGTGTTGTTGCAGGTCAAATGCATGTTGGTATTGCTGGCGTATCGATGTTGGTTGATTGACTTGCTGGTTGCAGGGTGTTGTTGGAGCGGTCTGCAGCGCAGTGTCGGGTGAGTTGGCGACAGGCCCGATGCGTCCGAGTCTTTTGCCACCTTGACTGCTGGTCGGACCAGCGTTATTGCAGGTGAGCTCGGTGCTGTCGGCGAAAATCCATGGTTTCGTACGACGGAGAGGTTTGCCGGAACTGATGGTTATGGGGAATCATTCCTCTAGGCAGCCAAGCCCAAGTCCAAGGTAGCGGATCGATCTTCCATCTCGTGAGTTATATCATGATATGTCTGGTTTTGATTGGTTCCAATTGCTGCGGTTCCAGGGCAAGGTGTATGCTCAAGATCCGAGCTTGTTTTGTTTGGAAGCGGAACGCTCTCGGGGCGCGGACTCACAGTTGCTGTGGGTCCGCGCCGTTGGTTGTATTGCCTGCCAGGGGTTTTGATTCTGTTCGCCAGGCGCCTGTTCAATCTCATCGCCAGGAGATGGCTGTCGCGAGAACCATCCTTGGATGCTCAAATCTCTTGCAGCCCAACAAGAATCCCGGTTGCGTAACGTTCAATATCCGGTTGGGCCGATGGAATCCGCTCTTGCCGAAGCGGGGAGCTTGCATGGAAGCCAAGCGGCGGGCAATCAGTCAGTTTTACCACAGCCTGCGTTGCAGACCGCTCCAACGGCCTCCGCGGCCAGCCAGCCAGCCAATCATCATTGATGCGTCAGTGTTGATGACCTGGTGTTCGAACTGCGAAAACGTCAGGTATCGCAACACTACGTCGACAAGTGAATGCATCCTGTGTTGCCGGTGCTCCGGGCTGCAGCAGGCAATCGGTCGGCCGTAGCGGCACCTAATCAACTGCTTTGATGAGTCGCACATGGCCTTCAACTGAGTGGTGCCGGTACGGGCAGTGTTCACTCTCAGGGTCTCGCCGACCTAGTTCACGATCTGCAACCGCGAACGTTGAGGTTGTGATCATTGCCAAGTTGGTTGCGCTGCAACCTGTCTCGCCGAAAAATCAAGATGACCCAGAAATATGAGTACCTTATGGACTTAATTTGATGGTCTGTACCTTGTGGAATGAGCAGGCGTTTGAACTTCGATGAAGAACTAACGAGCTGTCTTGCAGGGGCTTCTGGGGATGGATAGAAGCTGACCCACAACTGCCTGTACTCGGTATGAGTCTTTGGAAGCGGTCGGAGGGGGGTAGTACGGAGCGGGGTGATTGACTGCATCCCCGGATGCTTGCCGGTTTGCCGGGCTGGCCAACTAAACCGATGCCGCATTCGCATCGAGTCGGGTGACTTGGAGGCCAAGAACTGGTTTCAAGTTCGCTGGTGATCGGACTGGTTGTGCGGCTTAGGGTTTCCTCGTTGAGTCGTCATGGCGAAGCCGTGGGAGATCGAGGAGGCGTTGTCGGCTCGAACCGGGGCGCTCCTGCCGGTTCGCCGGCCTGGGAAGCGCGGGCCTGTCCCCCTTGATGACCGGAAATGCTTGCTGGGCATCCAGTTCGTGCTCTGCGACAGAATCAACTGGAAGCACCTGCCACCCGAACTCAGCTTCGGTTCGGGCATCACCTGCTGGCGGCGTTTCTGCCGCTGGTGTGAGGCCGAGGTGTGGGACCGGTTCCACTGCTTGCGCCTATCCGAGCTGCATGCGCTCGGAGAGATGGACTGGTCCACCGTCTGCTGGCTGTAGGCGAAATCTGACGGAGAATGAGAAATATTCTTTACCGTTGAAGGGAAGGATGGACCACCTGATTTCACTACTTCGTGATCAGAGAAGCTAGAACTGGCTTCAAGTTCATCGACGAAGGTTAAGCGCCCTGCCCCTTTCCATGTTCGTTGAGCGACCAGGGGCGAAGCGGTTCGTGGCCTGCGAGTCGATGATCGCTTTCAATTGCAGCACAGGCGAACTGTAGGCGAAGGTCTTTGAGATGGCCGATCGGCTCACTGCGGATGGAAGTAACCATTAGGTGCTCAGTGATCCTGCTTGGCAGGGTGATCTTGAGGTTGAGGGCGTTCGCCTCGAGCCAGGGCACTCACTGTGCTGCCCGGGGTGAAGCGCTTGCGCGGGCAGTGCCAGCTTCGGTCCCAGGTCGTCGATGACGCGGTCGGCTGTGGACTTCGAGACGCCGAACAGTGGCGCAAGCTGGCGCAAAGTGAGGTTGGTCCGCCAGTACGCGGCGACCAGCAGGACCCGGTCGGCCAGGGACAGACTCCACGGTCGGCCTCGGTGGACAGCGTCGGCGCCTTCGCGCTCGAGCTGGCGCACGAGGCGAGTGAAGACCTTGGGCCGCAATCCTGAGAACGGCTCGATCCAGCACTCCTCAGCTGCTGTCACCACACCCACCACAGCATCTTAAGCCTTTGCGGCGCAAGCGGTATAGGGCTCATTTCCTTCGTAGGAACACGGCTTCGCGAACCATCGAGAGCCAGATATCGCCCCGTACTGCGGCGAGATCGTCGCGTTTCTTCTGATCGGGCACGCTGACGTCGAGAAACGCGAACAAACCGATCAAACCCGGCACGAAACAGGCCAACGCACCGACGGCATCGACGAAGAGCGCTCCGGCGAACACGTCGCCGGGCGTCGAGACGAACAGATTAAGGACGACCAGTATGGCGAGCATCAGCGGGGAGAACAGCACCAGACGTACACCCCACATGAGCTTCCAGTACGCACCGTACCGGCGGAACTCGTCCTCTATGTTCATGTACAGAAATGATATCGGGCGCATCGACGGCCTCCAGAACCATGCTGGATCGTCCGCACCCACCCGTGAGGACGCGCCCACGATGTGGCTGTTGTGAGCGTACCGTTGCCGGGCAACCGCAACGACTGCAAGGCCTTCGGCGAGTCCGGCGCCGAGCAGGCGGTCCGCAACGCGACGGTGTCGCCGAAGCGATGCTCGGCATCGCACGCCTCCACAACCTCGCCCGCACCGCCTGACCCGAAACCGAGGCGCAACGAGGATCGCCGCGATCAACGACCCTCAGCTCCAATAACGGGGCAACCTTTAGGGCCGCCCTGAGGGCAAATTCAACGGGTGCGGACTGACGTGTTCGCGTCAAGACCGCACCCGTTGCATTTGAAGGATTACTACTGGATAATCTGTGACCGGAAGCTTAGCCAGTGGCTAATATCGCTCTGATTGCCGCCGAGCGCTAGTAGAAAACCTCGTACTGTGCGCTCGGACGGAACTCGTCCATGCTTCGTGCTGCACAAGTCGCTCAGAGTGGAAATTGAGAGTGGCTTCCCGATATGGCGTAGCACACTTTCGCTCGTGGTGGCCGAGGCGATCTGCGAGAGCGTCAACTTTGATCCGCTCCGAAGTTTTGACATCGCGGACGCGAAGACCGCGGGAGTCATCGGTCGGGCGGGAAACCGGACGTGTGGCTCGGCAGGCGCGCCGAGATACGGTCTAAAACCACTAAATGGGGTAAAGTTTGCATCAGTTGAATTATGAAGAGCTTTTTTCAGAATTCCATGCTGCGCGCCCCAGTGGGGGCAGTCACCCCCGCAAGCTCGGACAAACGCGAGCGTTGCCTCCAAAGAGGGGACGCGTGGTCCACTTACTACGCGGCTCAAAGCTGCAGGGGAGTAGTTCACCTCGTTCGACATGGCCGACAATGTGGGACGCCCGGCGTGCCAGTGAACTTCGCGGAGGCACTCCTTGAAGTTCACTAGCACGGCCGGGGTCTTGGTCGGCGGTTGTCCGCTCGACATTGCTTCTCGGTCTAGGAAGCGAGAAGCGTTCGGGTCGGGATGGCCTTCAGGACGGTTGCGACGCCGCCACAGACCGCTACGGTCAGGGCGATAGCGGCATCAATGCCGTCCTTAAGGTACGAGACCGTCGCGATGAGAGCGATCGTGACGGTGATCACGGTCTCTGTGGTGGAGAAGTAACGCGCGCGAACTTCGTCGAGCAGAAGCGGCGTCGGAAGGCAGGATCGAATCTGCCAACCTTCGTTCATGAGGTTTCCCCTTGCATTGTTTTGTAGGAGCCCCGACCCGGGCGGGCCGGGGCAATTGGAAGCGGAACTTTCTCGGGGCGCCGGACTAAGTCATATTTTCCCGACTGTCCCCGCGTGTTCTCGACCAGAGTATCCCAGGACGGGGTCAGCTTTGCCTGCGGCTGACCCAGGTTCGCGGGGAGAGTTCTCGCGGAGCGCAGGGTCACGAGTACCTCATCGAGACGACATTGCGGTGAAATCCGTTGCGCTACAAGGTTAATCAGCCAGTCCGCCGGGCTCTAGTCAACCAGGACCGTGTTCGAAAAGAGGGGAATTGTCTGGCCGCATTGGAAAAAATTTTCGACGAGGCACCGTGCCCACCCAGGCGAAGTCCTTGGTGGTTGAGGCTCATGGGGCGTGAGAGGTGTCCCTTGTGTGAGGATCTTCTCCGAGAGCGTGTCCTCGATCTCGCGCTGGATCGTGCGGCGCAGCGGCCGCGCGCCCATTACCGGGTCGTAGCCCTTGTGGCCGAGGTACAGCTTCGCGTTGTCCGTCAGCTCCAGGGCCATGTCGCGGTTGACGAGCTGGTCCTCGATGCGCTT